>JASLAP010000532.1 GCA_030147065.1 Pseudonocardia sp.
GGGTGGTCCAGGTGATCCTGGCGTCGGGGTGTTGGGTGACGGTCCAGCCGGGGGCGTCGTGTTTGAGGTGGTGGTGCCCGGTGCAGGAGCCGTGCAGGTTGGCTTCGCAGGTCTGCCCGCCGTCGGCGTAGGTGATGGCGTGGTCGAGTTCGGAGTCGATGGCGCGGCGTCGGCAGATGGGGTGGCGGCAGGTGACGTCGCGGGCGCGGATGTAGTCGGCCAGGGCTGCGGGTGGTCGGTAGGTGGTGCGGCCGTGGTCGAGGAGTGCTCCGGTGAGGGGGTCGGTGACCAGGCGTTTCCAGATGGCGTCGGTGGCGATGTGGCGGGCGAGGTCGGCGGGGATGGGTCCGTAGCCGATGAGGTCGCCGGGGTGGTCGGCTTCGCCGGTGAGGGTGGTGAACGGGACGATGACCTGGATCAGCGGCTTGCCGGGGTTGACCGGTTGGGGCATCGGGATCCGCCCCGGCTCGGCCTGTGCGCCGGCTCGGCCGATGGTGGAGGGGTCGGGTGGGGTGGTGCCGCGGTCCGGGCCCGGTCGGGGCGCTGCGTCGTCGGCCGGGGCGCGGTTTGAGGGCGCGGCCGGCTCGAT
The DNA here is from genome assembly GCA_030147065.1 of Pseudonocardia sp. Classification (GTDB taxonomy): domain Bacteria; phylum Actinomycetota; class Actinomycetes; order Mycobacteriales; family Pseudonocardiaceae; genus Pseudonocardia. The sequence continues at coordinate 590 of JASLAP010000532.1, forward strand.
GTCCTGGTCGTTGATCGCGCCACCGTCCGATCCGCTGGCCGCGCCACCAATCGAGCCGCTGACTGGGCCGCTGACCGGGTTGTCGACCCCCCTGCTGGCCAGGCCGCTGTCCCGCCTGGTAGCCGAGCTACCGACCCGGCGGCTGCCTGGGTCGATGACCGGGCTGTTCACCAGGTCGTGAGCGGGGCCGCTCTCCCCTCGATCACCCAGGCCGCTGGCCGGAGTGCTGTCCGGGGTGTTGTCCAAGGTGTTGTTCGGGCCGCCGGCGGGGCCGGCGGGGCCGGCAACCTGCTCGCCACCCGACACCACCTCGGACGTCACCTCGGAGGTCTCGGGGGCGGCGACGGTGAGCCGCCCGGTCAACAGCGCGGTCAGCAGATCGGCGCGGCGGGCGTTCATCCCGCGGGGATCATCGGCACCCATCCCGCGGGCCAGGCGGGTCAACCACTCATACGCCGACAACGCATCCGGCGCCGCCAGCACCGCGCACAGTGAAGCCATCCCGTCCCGGTCCGGGTTGACCGCGACCCGCCGCTCCCGCCGCGCCACCTGGTGGCGTTCCGCCGCGCCGGCGGCATCCACCGCGATCACCGCTCGCCCCAACGCCGCCCGCAACTGCCCGGCGGTCTGCCCGGCGGCGCGGGGCAGGACCCGGTCCTGCACCGCGCCCACCCTGGCCGGGTCGAGGTGGTCGGTGGCGTCGATGATCGCGCGGACCTTGGTGGCGTCGAGGCGCCCGTCCTGCCAGGCCCGCAACGTCTCCGGCAACACCTCGGTGAGCCGGACCGCCTGATAGAGCCGGACCGACGCGGTTCCCCGGGCCACCCGCAACGCCAACCCGATCTCATCAGCCGCGTACGGGCTCATCTCCGACCCGGCGCCCAGCTCGGAGTCATCGGGGCGGCGGCGGGCGAACTCGGCCAACAGTCGGGCTTGGCGGGCGGCGGCCCAGGCCGCGACCCGGTCGAACGCCGCGATCGCATCCACCAACTGGGTGTCGTCGAGCAGACCGGGATCGGCAGTCTCCAGGTCCAGATCAACCGCCAACCCACCACCGGGAGCCACCCCCGCCGGAGACCACGATCCGGCCGGAACGTCGAACAGGTTCGAGTCCTCGGGGCCCCAGTCGCAGTACCGCTCCGGGTCCGGCGGGAGGAGTTCGCCGGATTCATAGCGGGCGATCATCGCGTCGAACTGCGCTTCGAACTCGGCGGCCGACATCGGGTCCGGCGGCAAGGAATCGCCATTCGAGCAGGCGTCGACAAGCGGCTCGCGGAGGGCGGCGCCGTCGACAACAGGATGCTCGAACATGTGTTCTATTGTATGGCTGAGTCTCGTGTGGCACAAGGGACGATCTGTCGAGATCGTGACTGCTTTGCATCGGGGGAGGGATGCGAAATCATCCTCCTCCGGGGTTCGGGGTCAAGAGTTCCGGTGTCATCCTGCTCCTCGGGGATGACCATGTCCGCAGGCCGAGCGCTGCGACAATGTCGCAGAATGCTGCGCATGAAGGGCAGCGTGTCGACGCCGGGCGGCATTCGCTGGTGGTTCGACACGCCACGTTGACCAAGTAATACGCTCTTGCTCGTCGACGAGCATGGCCAGGGCGCGCTGCTGGTGCCGAATCCGCGTACTGCCCTGATCAGGCTGGCCCGGCCTCGGTACTGTGCCGATCCTCCGCCTCGAGCCACGCGGTGAAGTGCCCTGCTCGGGTGTGGCGATGGCGCCGTCGGCCAGTACCGCGATCAGTTCTCGAACCCGGTTGCTCGACGTGCTGGCAGCCACCCACTCATCGTGCCATTGCCCGCGGTCCATGAGCATCAGCGCCGCGCTTGATGTGCAGGCAGCGGGACAGGGCCGACCGCCGCGACCGATTTCCCGAGCAATGTTGCGTGTCGAGCCACCAGTTGCCACGGCGTACCAGCGAGGCCTACCTCGGCCACGGAGTGAACGCGAACGCCATCGCCGAGCCGCCGAGCCGTCGAGCCCGGCATCCAGCCCTCAGCCGGGCGACCCAGGCTCCCCGTACCCGGACAGCCGCGAGCTTGTCGGACTGGGAGAAGGCTCAGCGCGCCGGCTCGGTGGCCAGGAAGGTGCGGATCCTCTCGCCGATCTCCGGCCAGTCCGGCCCGAACCAGACGAAGTGCGTGTCGGCGTGGCTCTCGATCAGCTGGCTGTGCCGGATCGCCGTACTCAGGGCCTCTGCGTGGGCGAACCCCACGCCCCCGTCGTTGCGGGTGGCGATGACCAGGGTCGGCTGCCCGACCTCGCCGGTCAGGTCGGGCACTGCGATCAGGTCGTTGAGGAATCCCGACCCGGAACGCATCCGGCCGAACAGCTCGATCAACGTCCGGCGGTCCGCTGCGGTCAGCCTGGACGCGACCGTGCGCCACGGCAGCTCGGACAGCCCGCCCAGCAGCATCCGCACCCCGAGATCCGGCGCGCGGTGCAGGACCGTCCGGAGCGCCGCCCAGGTGGCGGCCTCGGTCCTCGGTGCGAACACGACGTGCGAGCCCGCCCTGACGGCCCGGGTCGGGAACGGGAGCGGGCCGACCGCGCTGATCAGGATGAGCCGTTCGGCCAGGTCGGGGTGGCGTGCGGCGGTCGTGACGGCGGTCGGGCCGCCACCCGAGACGCCGACCACGGCGGCGAGCCGGTCGAGGCCCAGGTGGGTGCACAGGTCGCGGGTCGCGTCGGCGAACCCGGCCGCCGTCCGTCCGGTGGACAGCGGTGTGCGGCCGTAGCCGGGGCGGGAGGGAACGAGCACCGAGTACCCGCCGGCGGCGAACTCCTCCTCGCCCAACGCCAGACCGGCGTTCATGTGGCCGCCGTGGAGGATGAGCACGGTCGGTCCGGTGCGCCGGTCGAACCGGTACTCGATGACGCCGGCGTCCAGCGTGGCGGTCGTGGTCGCGAGTTCGGGGATCATGGTGGGCCTTCCCGGGCGATCGACGAAAGTCGGCCCGGCTCGCCTGCGCCCGAGAGTATCGGGCCGGCCCGGAGCGCGGACCGACCACCGGCGCTGGGAGCGCGGCTACGCCCGCGCGACGCCCTGGGGGAACGCCAGCAGCCGGTCGGGGTCGTACCGGCCGACGACCCCGCGCAGGCGCGCCAGGTTGTCGCCGTAGTACGCCTGCTCCCAGTCCGGCATGGCCGGGTCGATGTAGTTGACGTACCCGATCGGACCGGTCAGCCGGCCGAGCTCGTCGCGGATCATGCCGACCTCCTCGGCGGCGGCCGGCGCGCCGTCTGCTGCGCTCGCGTAGATCTGGGCACTGGCGAACGCGGTCCGGTGCGGGAACGCGGTCGCGGCCGGGTCGACCCGGCCCATCGCCCCGCCGAACGGGTCGAGCAGGACGTCCACCCCCGGCCGGCGCAGGAGCCCGACCAGGGCGGCGGGCTTGGCCAGCGGGGCCGGCAGCACCCGCGACGAGGCCACGAACGCGGCCCGCCGGCCCGACCCGCCGAACCAGCGCATCGCGCCGAGGTAGTCCATCGTGGACACCTCGGTGGCGTCGGGCCGGGTGGCGGCCAGCAGTCCGGCGAGCTGCTCGCGGCAGGCGCTCTCCCCGCCCAGGAAGCTCCCGGAGACCTTCGCTCCAGGAGCGGGGCCGGCGCTGAGCACGCAGGTCGACCACAGCTCGTCGGGAGCCCCGCCGAGCCAGGCCTGCCACGCGCCCAGCACGTCGACCGCGGCGCCGGCCGGGTAGCGCAGGGAGAACACGGTGACCGTCGGGGCGGGCGCTGTGGCGAAGGTGAACGAGGTGGCGACCGCGGCGTTGCCGCCGCCCCCGCCGCGCAGCGCCCAGAACAGGTCGGGATCGTCGCGGTCGGACGCCGTCCGGGTGACCGCGTCGGGCGTCACGACGGCCGCGGCCCGCAGTTGGTCGCAGGTCAGGCCGTACGCGCGGCTCAGCACGCCGATCCCGCCGCCCAGGGTGAGCCCGGCGATGCCGACGGTCGGGCAGGAGCCCGCGGGCAGGCACCGCCCGGCCGCGGCCAGGGCCTCGTAGATCTCGCCGAGCCGGGCGCCGGCGCCGACGGTCGCGGTGCCGTCCGGGTCGACCCGGACCGCGGCCATCGGGCGCACGTCGATGACCAGGCCGCCGTCGGGCACGCTGTACCCGGCGTAGCTGTGGCCGCCGCTGCGCGCGGCGACGGGCAGCCCGGCCGTCCGCGCCACGTCCAGGCAGGCCTGGACGTCGGCCGGGGTCGGGCAGGAGGCGACCGCAGCCGGTCGCCGACCGTCGAACACCGTGTTGTACGACCTGCGGGCGGTGTCGTAGCCCGCGTCGTCGGGCAGGGTGAGGGTCCCGGCGAGCCGGGCGCGGAGTGCGGGCCAGTCCGGTGGCGCCGGGCCCGTTGTCGACGGTGCGGGAGCGGGCGGGGGAGGGGACGCCGGCGGCGCGGGAGCGGGAGCGCAGCCGGCTGCCAGTGGGGCGCCGAGCGCCGCGGCCGTCGCCTTGAGCACCGTCCGCCGGCTGATCGCCACGCACACCCCCGCCCGCGCTCCCCGGTCCGTTCGGCGGAGCGCCCCGTCCGGCTCTGCTGATGGGTGGCCCGATGACCGCCCGTGAGCAGAGAGTGTCGCAACGTGCGATCCGGTGCCGTTGTGGGGCTACCGGGCCCGGCGGGCGGGAGCCGGTTCGGCGACTGCCGGTCCGCGGGACGTCCCGCCGCGCGGGCCCTCCGCGGTCGGACTGCGGCGGTCCGAAGCGCCCCGGCTTCGGTGGAGGGTGGCTCTCCCGAGGTTGCATCCTCGCGGGCTGGTTGGTGAGCGGGGTGGTTCTGCTCGTACTCGACCGGCGGGATGTTGCCGATCATGGAGTGCGGCCGGCTGGTGGCGAACCAGCGACGCGGCCATCGGGTTGTCATAGCGGTTGGGCAGGGTGGTCGGGCCAGGGCAGTTGATCAGAGGCGCCGGGGCAGGACCGTTGGGCAGGGCGGTCGGACAGTAAGCGTCGGGCACGGCGCCGGACAGGGGGCACTGTTCCCCCGGCTCGACGGGCCGCACGGCGATGCCGCGTGGCGGTCGTGCTCGCCCGGGAACGCCCGCCGATCAGCGTGCGTCGTAGGCCGCCCGGGCCCGCACCACGTCGTCCATGTTGGACTCGGCCCACGCCTCCAGGGCCTCGACCACGGTCAGCAGCCGCCGGCCGAGGTCGGTGAGGGCGTAGTCGACCCGCGGCGGGACGACCGGGTGCACGGTGCGGCTGATCAGCCCGTCGCGCTCCAGCCCGCGCAGGGTCTGGGTGAGCATCTTCGGGCTGACCCCCTCGATCCGGCGGGCCAGTTCGGTGTAGCGCTGCGGCCCGCCGGCCAGCGAGATCACGATCAGCACGCTCCAGGTGTCCCCGATGCGGTCGAGCACCTCGCGGCTGGGGCAGCTGCGGGCGTAGACGGACGCGTTCACCTGCTCACTATCCCGGAGGTGAGTACTGCACTTCAAGGTGCTCACTCTCCGTTGGGAAGTGCTCGCGGGGAGGTCGGGTTGACCGGGTGGCGGCCGCACGGCCGCCGCACCGAGCAGGAGGAGATCGCGGATGTCCATCGTCGTCACCGGAGCCACCGGCCAGCTGGGCCGCCTCGCCGTCGAGTCGCTGCTGGCCCGGGGCGTGCCGGCGGAGCGGATCGTGGCCGTCGGGCGCGCTGTCGAGCGGCTGTCCGACCTGGCCGAGCGGGGGGTCGTGGTGCGCCGCGCCGACTACGACGACCCGGCGAGCCTGCGCGCGGCGTTCGCCGGTGCGGAGCGGGTGCTGTTCATCTCCGGCAGCGAGGTCGGCCAGCGGATCCCGCAGCACCGCGCCGTGATCGCCGCCGCGAAGGAGGCCGGCGTGCAGCTGGTCGCCTACACCAGCATCGTCCACGCCGACACCTCCGACCTGGTCCTGGCCCGCGAGCACGCGGAGACCGAGCGCGAGCTGATCGCCTCCGGGCTGCCCCACGCCCTGCTGCGCAACGGCTGGTACCTGGAGAACTACACCGGCAACCTCGCCACCACCCTGGAGCACGGGCTGGTCGGCGCGGCCGGCGAGGGCCGGATCAGCGCCGCCACCCGGGCCGACTACGCCGAGGCGGCCGCGGCGGTGGTCGCCGGCGACGGCCACGAGAACCGGGTGTACGAGCTGGGCGGCGAGGCGTTCACGATGCCCGAGCTGGCCGCGCTGATCTCCCGGGAGTCCGGCCGCGAGGTGCGCTACACCGACCTGCCGGAGGGCGAGTACGCCGGGGTGCTGGCCGGGGTCGGGGTGCCCGAGCCGATGGCGGCGGTGCTCGCCGACTCCGACCGGGGCGCGGCCGAGGACCAGCTCCACGTCGAGGGCGACGACCTGGCCCGGCTGATCGGGCGTCCGGTCACCACCCCGGCCGAGGCGATCCGGGCGGCGCTGGGCTGAGCCCGGCGCTCCCCGCGCGCACTTCGCGGGCCGTGCGCCCGAAGCGGGCGCGGAAGGCCCGGCTGAAGTGCGAGGCGTCCACGAAGCCCCAGTCGAAGGCCAGGTCGCTGATGGTGCGGTGGCGCTGAGCGGGGTCGCACAGGTCGGCGCGCACCCCGTCCAGCCGCTGCGCCCAGATCCACTCCGCGATCGACTGGGGTTCGCCGGCGAAGGCGCGGTGCAGGGTGCTCACCGACGTGTGCAGGGCCGCGGCGACCGCCGCCACGGTCAGCCCCGGGTCGCGCAGCCGGGCCCGGGCGCACGCCTTGACCTGCTCGCGGCGCGCGGCGAGCGAGGGCTCCGGGCCGGGCTCGGCGCCCAGCGAGCTGAGCCCGGCCACCACGATGTGCTCGACGCTCTGCGCGACGGCCGCCGCGGCGGCCGGCTCCAGCACGGTGATGTCGGTGGCCAGCGTCCGGATCATCTCGATCATCAGGTGGCCGGCGCCGCGGGAACCGCGCACGCCGCGCGCGGTGAGCCGCGGGGTGTCGCGCAACTGCGAGCGCAGCGTCGGTCCCGGCAGCATCAGCACGTACTGCTGGAAGTCGGCGGTGAAGTCCAGCTCGTAGGGCCGGGTGGAGTCGTAGAGGGCGAAGTCGCCGGGGTGCAGCTCGGCGGTCCGGCCGTCCTGGCTGATCCGCCCGGTGCCCGCGGTCTGGATGCTGACCAGGAAGTAGTCCTCGGCGGTGCGGGCGATCAGCGACCGGGTGCGGGTGACCCGCTGCGCGGTCGCGGTGACCCGGGACAGCTCCAGGGTGGCCAGCCGGTCGATCCGGATCTCCCCGGTGACGTCGCCGGCCGGCGCGCCGCAGGACAGCTGCACGTAGGCGTCGGACACGGCCTCGTTCCAGAACGCGAGGCGGTCGCCCGCGGCGACCGCGGCCGTGCTGAGCAGGCGCGCCATGGACCGACGGTAGGAACCGGCGGGCCGCCGGACAAGGCCCCGGCCGCCGCTGCACCGCAGAGTCAACGAGTTCGACACACAGGGGCCAGCGCGGACGCCCGCGACGGCGGACCGTCGTGGCCCATGAGCACCCAGCACCCGCGCTACCGCGCCGCTGTCGTCCAGGCGGCCCCCGAGTTCCTCGACCTCGACGCCGGGGTGGACAAGGCGGTCGCGCTGATCGCCGAGGCCGCCGCGAACGGTGCTGAGCTGATCGGCTTCCCGGAGACCTGGCTACCGGGCTACCCCTGGTTCATCTGGCTGGACGCGCCGGCGTGGGGCCTGCAGTTCTTCCCCCGCTACCACGACAACTCCCTGGTGTACGGCTCGCCGCAGGCGCAGCGGCTGGCCGCGGCGGCCCGCCAGCACCACATCACCGTGGTGCTGGGCATCTCCGAGCGGCAGGCCGGCAGCCTCTACATCGCGCAGTGGATCATCGGCCCGGGCGGGGAGACGATCGCCCGGCGGCGCAAGCTCAAGCCGACCCACGTCGAGCGAACCGTGTTCGGCGAGGGCGACGGCTCGGACCTGTCGGTGTACGACACCCCGCTCGGGCGGCTGGGCGGGCTGTGCTGCTGGGAGCACCTGCAGCCGCTGTCGAAGTACGCGATGTACGCCCAGGACGAGCAGGTGCACGTGGCGGCGTGGCCGAGCTTCTCGCTCTACCGCGGCGGCGCCTACGCGCTCGGGGCCGAGGTCAACACCGCGGCCAGCCGCGTCTACGCGGTCGAGGGCGGGTGCTTCGTGCTGGCCCCGTGCGCGACGGTCTCTCCGGAGATGGTCGAGCTGCTGTGCACCGACGACACCAAGCGGGCGCTGCTGCTGCCCGGCGGCGGGTTCGCCGGCATCTACGGCCCGGACGGGCAGCTGCTCACCGAGCCGCTGGCCGAGGACGCCGAGGGCCTGCTCTACGCCGACCTGGACCTGGGGCTGATCTCGCTGGCCAAGGCGGCCGCCGACCCGGCCGGCCACTACTCGCGCCCGGACGTCACCCGGCTGCTGCTGAACAAGACCCCCGGCGACCGGGTCGTCCCGTTCTCCGCACCGGGCGTCGAGATCGGCCGCGACGCCGATGCCGACCCGGTCCCCGCCCTGCGCGCCGAGGCCCCGGCCTGACCCCCCACCACCGATGTCAGGAAAGCCACCTTCAGGACCGATTCCGTCCTGAAAGTGGCTTTCCTGACACGGGGCGGGGCGGGCCGTGGGCGGTCAGCCGGTGGTCGCCTGGCCGAGGGAGGCCAGTTCGGCGACGGCGGCGCGTTCGGCGGTGTGGGCGGCGCGCAGCCGGTCGGCCAGTGCGGCGAACAGGTCGTCGCGCTCCGCGGTGGACAGCGGGGGAGCGGCGTCGAGTTCGGCGCGCAGGGACCACAGCTGCGCTGCGTCGGCCGCGGCGTCCTCGGCGCCCGCGTCGCCCTCGGCCAGCACCGACTGGTGCACGGCGGCGGTCAGCTCGCGCAGCCGGGCGAACTCCGGGACGTCGGCCGGGAGCGCGGTCTCGGCGACCTCGTGCCAGGCTGCCGCGGCCTCCCGCCACGCCGCCGCGGCCGGCGCGGTGCCACCCACCAGCGGCTCGGCGTCGTCGAGGAACTGCGCGGTCAGGTCCCGCAGGTGGCCGCCGGTCGCGCCGGCGGGGGAGGCGCCCTCCCGGACCGACGTCAGGGCCCAGGCCAGGCCGCGGCCGTCGGCGAAGACCCGCGGCCAGCCCTTCGCGGCACGCCCGTCGGTCAGCAGCCGGGCCCACTTCGCCCAGGCCGGCAGCGCGAACGACGTCGAGGTGCCGCCGAGGCGGGCCGCGCAGTCGGCGATCCCGTCCAGCACGGCCCGGCGGACGGTGGCGACGGGCAGGTCGCCCTCCGGGGCCGGCACGATCATGAGGTTCTTGTAGGACCCGACCCGGGCCCGGGCCGCGTCGAACCGGCCGGCGGGCACGGTCAGCGGGGCCAGGCCGCGGTCGTCGACCCGGTAGCGGTCGCCGTCGCGGCCGTGCACGACGACGGGGTGCCCGCCCATCCCGTCGAGGATCGCCGGCAGGTGCCAGTACCCGGCGCCGACCCGGTCCGGCCAGACCAGCGCCGGCCGGCCGGCGTCGAGCGCGGCGGCCAGCGTGCGCGCCGCGGTGACCGCGCCGCCG
>JASLAP010000552.1 GCA_030147065.1 Pseudonocardia sp.
GCCGCGCTGACCCGCGCCGCCCGCCGCGACGCCGGCCTGCTCGGCCTCGGCGCGGGGGCCTCGACGCTGGTCGCCGGCCTGACGGTGGCCGGGGTGCTGCTGGCCGCGGTGGCCGCGGTGGACGCCGGCACGCTGGGCGCGGTGCCGCTGGCCGTGCTCACGCTGACCGCGCTGGCCGCGTTCGAGGTGGTGGCCCCGCTGCCCGCCGTCGCCGCCCGCCTCGGGTCGCTGCGGGCGTCGGCCGCCCGCCTGGTCGACGTCCTCGACACCCCGCCCGCAGTCGGCCGCCCGGAAGCTCGGGACGTCGGTGTGCCCGTCGGCCCCGTCGGCCTGCGCATCCGCGACCTGCACGTCCGCTACGACGCCGACGGGCCGGAGGCGCTGGCCGGGCTCGACCTCGACCTGCCGCCCGGCCGCCGCGTCGCCCTCGTCGGGCCCAGCGGGGCGGGCAAGAGCACGCTGGCCGCGGTGCTGTTCCGGTTCCGCGACCCCGACGCCGGCTCGGTCGCGCTCACCGCCGCCGAGGGCGGTGTCGAGGTCGAGGTCGACCTCCGCGCCCTGGACGTCGACACCGCCCGGACCGTGATCAGCGGGGTCCCGCAGGATCCGCACGTGTTCGCCGGCACCCTGCGCGCCAACCTGCTGCTGGCCCGCCCCGACGCCACCGACGCCGAGCTGGCCGCGGTGCTCGACCGCGTCCGGCTCACCGCCGCGCTCGCCCCCGCGGGCGGCCTCGACGCCGAGGTCGGCGTGCACGGCGAGCGCCTGTCCGGCGGCATGCGCCAGCGCCTCGCCCTGGCCCGGGCGCTGCTGGTCGACCCGCGGGTGCTGGTGCTCGACGAGCCCACCGCGCACCTCGACCCGGCCACCCGCGACGCCGTCCTCGACGACCTGCTCGCCGCCACCGCCGGGCGCACCGTCCTGCTCATCACCCACGACCGGGCCCGCCTGGACGACCTCGACGCCGTCATCGAGCTCGCCGATGGCCGCGGCGGTCGGATGCCGCACCCGGCGGACCGTGCGGCGCCGACGCGACGAACCGGCTCCACCGTTCGTGCCGACCTCCGGTGACGGTGGCGCATGATCCAGGACCACTCGAGCCGCCGGGCACCTGCCCGCCCTCGTCGGCTCGACCGCGCCGCAGCGACACCGTGTCGACTCCACGGCAGGACGACCCTCGCGTTCGAGCACAAGATCGTCCGATGTGCCACCGCGATGCCCGTCGGGATCGGGGTGTGGCTGCTCACCGTCGTCGTCGCGTACCGGCTCGATGTCGCGGGCATCCCGGGGCCGGGGAGGTGGTGCTGCGCCGCCTCACCTACCGGCCCCGGGTCTGACCGTGCCGAGCGGTACGCGTTCAGTCGGTGACCTTGCTCGCCGCCCGGTACTCGAGATGGGCGTACTGCGGGTTGCGGACCAGCCAGCCCGCGATGAAGGGGCAGACCGCGAGCACCCGGAGCCCCTCCGCCTGCACCGACTCGACGCCTGCGCGTGCCAGCAGGGAGCCCACGCCGCGCCCTTCGAAGGCCGGGTCGACCTCGGTGTGGACGAAGGCGACGAGTTCGGCCGTGCGGATGTACGCGGCGAAGCCCGCGAGCGTCTCGCCGTCGCGAGCTTCGAACCGGCTCGCGGTGCGGTTGTCGGTCACCGTGATCATGTGGTGCTCTCCGGGCTGGTACGGCTCCATCGGAAGGGGTCGTCCTCCAGCGCGGGGCGGTCCCAGTGCGCGAGGTCCGCGGCGGCCTCGTAGGTGGTGCGGAGGAACTCGGCGACCGCGCGATCGGGGTCGGGCGCGGCGCGGGCGACCTCGTAGGGCAGCAGGAACTGCTGGAACTGCGTGCTGAAGTGGGCCCCGTCGGGCCCGATCGGCCGATCGGCGAACCCGTCCGGTGCGGGGTAGGCGTAGGAGTAGAAGGCGCCCTCCTCGCCGCCGCCGGGCCAGAACCCGCAGCTGGACAGCTCCCGGGAGTAGCCCTCGACCATCACCCAGTCCCCGCAGTTGGGCACCCCGCCGGGGTGCGGCGGCGCCGGCCGCCCGGAGAAGCGGGTGCAGGCGAGGTCGAATCCTCCCCAGAAGAAGTGCACCGGGCTGACCTTGCCGACGAAGTGCGACCGGAACTCCCCGATCAGCCGGTTCGCCTGCAGCAGCTGCCGCCAGAAGAGGGTGACCGCCGCACCGTCGTAGGAGGCGTGCTCGAAGTCCTCGGCGAAGGGGATCGCCGGGTCGACCTCGTTGGGGTGCGGCCGGATCGGCGCCTCGATCCCGAGCTGTTCGAGCACGTCCAGGACCCGGGCGTAGAACTCGGCGACGGGCATCGGCCGGAGCGGGAGGCTCCGCGTGCCTCCGTCGCTGCTGCGGACCTCGAGCCGGTGGGCGACGAAGTCGAACTCGATCTCGAAGGCTCCCGTGCGGTACGGGATCGTCGACGTCGTCAACCCGCGCGGGCTGACGTACAGCGTGACCTGCCACCAGTGGTTGAGCAGCGGGGCGTGGGCCATGCGGATCTTGCCCACGATCTGGGTCCACATGTGCAGGGTCTCGCGGGTGGGGGTCCAGTCCGAGACCCGCAGGCTCGGCCAGCTCGTCGCAGAGTCGATCGTCGCGGAGTTGGTCTTCTCAGCGCTGTTCATCGGTACTCCGGGTTGGCGTGGTCGGGATGGGTGCCGGCGTCCCAGGCCGAGCGCTGGTTGCCGTGGGCCGGGATCCCACCGGCGCGGCGGATCATCGCCGCGAGGTGGAGCAGGTTGTAGGTCATGAACGCGGTGTTGCGGTTGGTGAAGTCGTTCTCCGGGCCGCCGGAGCCCTCGTCGAGGTAGGACGGACCGGGGCCGACCTCGCCGATCCAGCCCGCGTCGGCCTGGGGCGGGACGGTGAACCCGATGTGCTGCAGGCTGTAGAGGATGCTCATCGCGCAGTGCTTGAGGCCGTCCTCGTTGCCGGTGAGCAGGCAGCCGGCGACCCGGCCGTAGTACGCGTACTGGCCGTGCTCGTTGAGCACGCCCGAGTAGCCGTAGAGCCGCTCGATCACCCGGCGGGTCACCGAGCTGTTGTCGCCGAGCCAGATCGGGCCCGCGATGACCAGGATGTCGGCGGCCAGGACCCGGGTCAGCAGGGCGGGCCATTCGTCGGTGTCCCACCCGTGCTCGGTCATGTCCGGGCGGACGCCGGTGGCGATGTCGTGGTCGACGGCGCGGATCTGGTCCACGCCCACCCCGTTCGCCTCCATGATCGCCGCGCTGCGGTCGATCACGCCCTGGGTGTGGCTGCGGCCGGGCGAGCGGTTGAGGGTGCAGTTGACGTACATCGCGCGCAGCCCGGTGAAATCGGGCTTCTCGGCCGGGTTCATGCCGCGTCCACGTCGGATGCCGTCCCGCGCCGCCCGCCCAGGTGCTCGGCGAGGTGCTGTTCGATGGCCCGGTAGAGCCGCAGCCGGTTCTCCGGGTTCTCGAAGCCGTGGCCCTCGTCCTCGGCGAGCAGGTAGGTCACCGGCACCCCGCGCTCGCGCAGCGAGGCCACGATCCGGTCGGACTGCTCCTGCGGCACCCGGACGTCGTTGGCGCCCTGGGCGACGAGCAGCGGGGTCCGGATCCGATCGCTCATGGTGATCGGCGAGCGGGCCCGCAACTCGGCCTCCTGCTCGGGCACGTCCGGATCGCCGAGGTAGCGGAACCAGCTGTTGGCGTTGTAGCGACGGGTGAAGGGCGGCAGCGCCCGCACAGCCGCGACGAGGTCGGACACGCCCACGTAGTCGACCGCGGCGGCGAACAGGTCCGGGCTGGTGGTGATCCCGACCAGCGTCTCGTACCCGCCGTAGGAGACGCCGGAGATGCCGATCCGGGCGGGGTCGGCGTACCCCTGGGCCACGGCCCAGGCCACGGCATCGAGGAGGTCGTGCTGCATGGCCCGGCCGAACTCGCCGACGGCGGCGGTCAGGTGCCGGCGTCCGTACCCGACCGAGCCGCGGTAGTTGACCTGCAGCACCGCGTAGCCCCGGTTGGCCAGCAGCTGCACCTCGGGGTTGAAGATCCAGGGATCCTGGGACCACGGACCGCCGTGCACCAGCAGCACCATCGGCAGGTTCACCGGTTCCACCCCGACCGGCAGCGTGAGGTAGCCGGGCAGGTCGAGCCCGTCGCGGGCGGGGAACCGCACCGGCCGCATCGGGGCCAGGTCGGCGGGGGCCAGGTCCGGGTAGGACTGGAACAGGCGGCGCTTCTCGCCGGTGGCGTGGTCGTAGAACCAGGTGACGCCGGGCTCCCGGTCGTGGATGAAGGTGACGATCCAGCGGCGGCCGGACACGTCGGACGACATCGTGCCCACCACCCCGTCCGACAGCGTCGCCAACTCGGCGTAGACCGGCGCGAACGCGGGGTCCAGGACCTCGATGTGCGGGCGGTCGTCGACGAAGCGCGCGGCGATCGGCTCCCCGGTGCCGCCGTGGAGGTGCACCGCGGGCGGCAGCACCCCGGGGGCCAGGATGCCCAGGTTGTCCAGGCTCCGGCCCGGGACGGCGGCCACGACGGTCTCCTCGCCGGTCTCCCGGTCGATGCGGACGAGCCGCAGGTCGTCGCCGTCGGAGTAGGAGCCGACGAGCAGGCCGCCGCCGTCCGGGGTGACCAGCTGCGGCTGCACGCTGAACGGGTACTCGGCCCCGCCCATGCGCCGCAGCGGTCGAGCTGCTCCGGTGGCGCGGTCGATGCCGGAGATGACGAGGGTCCCGTCCTCCTCGGTCGCGATCCGGAACGCGGGCCGGCCCTGCCGGTCGAGCAGGGTCTCGGCCAGCGGGTCGGGCTCGGAGTGGTGGAGCACGGCCTCGCCGGAGGCGATGTCGACGCGGTAGACGTCGATGCTCTCGACCCGCGGGTTCATCCAGACCAGCACGCCGCCGGGCACCGACGACCGCGGCTCGACGGCGAACACCCGCGACCCCGTTCCCATCGGGGTCAGGTCGACGGCCGGCTCGTCGGGCGCGTCGAGGTCGACGCGGTGCAGGTGCCAGTCCTCGTTGCCGTCGGTGTCCTGCAGGTAGAGCAGCCACCGCGGGTCGTCGGTCCAGTAGTAGGTGGTGATCCCGCGGCGGGTGTCGTGGGTGACCGGGACGGCCTCGTCGTGGGTCCGGTCCACGCCGCGGACCCAGATGTTGCGCCGTCCCCGGTGCGGCGCCAGGTAGGCGATCCGGGTGCCGTCCGGGGAGATCACGGGGACGACAGACGCCGGCTCGGCGAAGAACTCCTCGACCTCGATCAGCCTCGGCCGCGGGTGTGGTGTGGTCATGGCACGTCCTTCCGTGGGGCGCCGCCGGTGGCTGGGCGCATGCCGAACTGCACGGTGGGGTCCTCTCCCTGCAGCCGTGGCCCCACCCGACACCGTGCCGCTGCGGCATGGTCAAGCCCGCCGCTCCGGATCCGGCTCGTCACGCGGTCATCGCCGGTCCCGTGCACCGCGTGCGCC
>JASLAP010000613.1 GCA_030147065.1 Pseudonocardia sp.
TTCGTGTCCCTCACGACGTTCCGCCGCTCCGGCGAGCCGGTGCCGACCACGGTCTGGATCGCCCGCGACGGGCAGGCGCTGGTGGTCACCACCCCGGACGGCAGCGGCAAGGTCAAGCGGCTGCGCCGCGACCCGCACGTCGAGCTGCGCCCGTCGAGCCGGGGCGGGAAGGTCGAGGCGTCGGCCACCCCGCGGGCCGGCGTCGCGGAGATCGTCAGCGACCCGGTCGGCCTGGCCCGCGGGGCCGACCGGCTGCGCGCCAAGTACGGGCTGCAGTACCGGCTGATCGTCCTGGTCGAGCGGCTGGTCAACCGGCGGGGACGGCGGCGGGTCATCCTGCGCATCACCCCGGCGGCGGGCTGACCGACGACGCCGCGCGGGGCGGTCCCGGAGTCCGGGACCGCCCCGCGCGGGCGACTGCCGTGGGTCGAGCGGTGATCAGCTGGCCGGCATGAGCACCTTGTCGATCACGAACACGGTGGCGTTCGCGGTCGGGATGTTGCCGCAGAGCACGGTGGCCTCGGTGCCGCCGGCGCTGGTCAGGGTCGGGGCGTCGGCGCTGCCGCCGATCATCACGTCACCGCCGGCCAGCGCGGTGGTGCTGCCGGCCTCGACCAGCTGCGTGGCGTCGAGGCGCTCCGGCACGACGTGGTAGGACAGCAGCGCGCCGAGCTGGGCCGGGTCGGCCAGCAGGGCGTTGAACGCCTCGTCCCCGAGCTGGGCCTTGACCTCGTCGAACGCCGAGTTGGCCGGCGCGTAGACGGTGATGGCCTCCTGGGAGTTGAGGGTGTCGGCCAGGCCCGGCACCGCGCCGACCGCGGTGGCCAGGGTGGACAGCAGCGGGTTGTTCGACGCGGCGGTGGCCACCGGGTCGTCGACCATGCCCTGGGCGGAGCCCTCGCCCTCGGTGGGCACCTGGCTGCAGGCCGGGCCGAAGATGTCGGAGATCTCGGTGACGCCGCCGGTGGCCGCCGAGGTGGGGGCGGCCGCGGAGCTGGTCATCGGGGCCATGGGCTCGGTCGTCGCGGGCGAACTGGCAGCCGCGCTGCCCGTGTCCGAGCCGCCGCAGGCGGCCAGCGTCAGGGTCAGGGCGGCCATGGCACCGACGGCGGCGAGTCGTGGGGTCTTGTGCACGGGGATCCTCCTCGGGGTGGCCCGGTCGGTCCGGACCTCGCAACCAGGTGTTCGACAGCCACCCGACGATGGTTCGATCGGTTGTGTCACGTTTAGAACAAGGCGACTATTCGACTAGCCGATTCGGTGCATGGTTCAGCTCACCGAGAAGATCCGGCCGGGCCAGCCGGCCGCGCCGTCCGGGATCGGGTCGGCCCGCTGCTCGGTCTGCGTGCGGCCGTCCCGGTCGGTGGCCCTGGCCTGCACGGTGTGACTGCCCGGGCCCAGGTCGAACGCGGTGCGCCACATCCGCCAGGTGTTCCCGCCGACCTCGGTGGCCAGCTCGGCGCGCTGCCACGGGCCGCCGTCCACGCGCACCTCCACCGCGCTGATGCCGATGGGCTGCGACCAGGCGATGCCGGCCACGTCCACCCGGCCGGCCGGCACGGCGGCGAACCCGAGCGGGCTGTCGATCCGGCACTGGGTCTTGATCGGCGCCCGCTGCGCCCAGCCGCGCTGCAGCCAGTACGACTGCCGGTCGGCGAAGGTGGTCACCTCCAGGTCGGCGAGCCACTTGGTGGCCGAGACGAACCCGTAGAGCCCGGGCACCACCATCCGCACCGGGAACCCGTGCTCGGGCGGCAGCGCCTCGCCGTTCATCCCGACCGCGAGCAGCGCGCCGCGGCCGGGTTCGAGCAGCACGTCCAGCGGGGTGCCCGCGGTCCAACCGTCCAGGCTGGTGCTGAGCAGCTGGTCGGCCCCCGGTGCCACGCCCGCCTCCAGCAGCACCTCGCGCAGGTCGACGCCGAGGAAGTCCGCAGTCGAGATGTAGGGCCCGCCGACCTCGTTGGAGACGCAGGTCATCGTGATGGTGCGCTCGACCAGCGGGCGGGCCAGCAGGTCGTCGAAGGTCAGGGTGAGCTCCCGCTCGACCATCCCGTGCAGGCGCATCCGCCAGGCCGATGCCGGCTGGGCGGGGATCCGCAGCGCCACGTCGACCCGGTAGAAGTCGGCGTTGGCGGTGTGGAACGTCGGGGTGCCCAGCTCCGGGAAGGCCGCACCGGCCGGCACCGGCGGGGCCACCTCGGCCAGGCGGATGCGGGCGAGCCGCGCGGTGACGGCCTGCCGCGACTCCGCGATCCCGCCGCCGAGCAGCACCCCACCGGCCGTCGCGGCCAGCGACGCCACCCCCACCGCGACCGACGAGCCGACCAGCATCGCCCGACGCGACACCCTGCGTCCGGCCGGTTCCCCGCGTCCGGCCGCGTCGGCGGTGGCCAGCCGGTGCAGCCACCAGAACGTCGCCGCGCCCACCAGCAGGGCGGCGGCCGGCGCCAGCAGGTCGGCGGGACCGAAGCCGGGTGCGGCCGCGACGGCCACCGCGCCGAGCACCCCCAGCCCGACCAGCACCGCGATGCCCGGGGCGGCGCGCCGCCGGGAGGCGAGCCCGGCGGCCATCGCGACCAGCGCGATCACCACCCCCATGCCGGCCAGCAGCACCGGCTTGTCGGCGGTGCCGAAGGTCGAGGTGGCGAACCGGGTCAGCCACTGCGGGGAGAGCCGGACGACCACGTCGCCCACCGCCAGGAACGGCGACGAACCGGGGCTCAACAGGGCCGCGACCAGCTGTCCGAAGGCCAGCGCCGCGCCGGCCGAGAGCAGGCCGAGCACCGCCGCGGGGCCGCGTCGGATCGGGGGGCGGGGCGGGACCGGGCGCGTCGCCGGGAGGGTGGCCATGCCCGGCGTTCGGCACCGACGGGGTCCGCGGTTCGGCGCTGCCGGTCGGACCACTCGGCTGGGCCGCGCACCCGCGCCCCGCATCCCGGGCGCGAGTGTCCAGGGCGTACGGTCCGTCCTCGCCGGTGTCGGGCGGACCGGTGGTACACCGGCACGGAGGCGAGAGGGGCCGTTCGTTGGGTGTCACCGGCCCCGCCGACGGCGGCCCGGCCGCCGACCGCGTGCGCGCGGCGCTGGAGAAGCGCGCCGCCGCGATCCGCGGGCTGCGCCGGGTCAAGCCCACCTCGTCGATCCGCCGGCTCAGCGCCGCGCGCAGCGCGCTCGGTCCGGTCCCGGACGGCCCAGCCGCGGGCCCGGACGCGGTCGTCCGGGCGAACCTCGTCTACCTGCGCGCCTGCCTGGACCTGGAGGCGGCGCTGCTGACCGCGGTCCGCAACGCCGAGCTGGGCGACGCCGGTTCGCTGCACGCGACGCTGGTCGCCCACCACGGCACCCGGCAGCGCTGCGAGGACGCCCTGCACGACCTGCCGGTCGACGTCCGGTCGTTCGGCTCGCACCCGTCGTCGGCCGCGGTGAGCCCGCTGGTCTTCGCGCTGCCGTTCACCGCGCTCGCCGACTACCTGGGAGCGGCGCTCCCGCCGCTGGTCGCCTGCCCGCACGGCCGGCTCAGCACCGACGGCAGTTGCCGCACCCCGCCCTGCCCGCCCGCCCGACCGGACTCCGGGCTGCGGGGGCGGCCGGTCCGGTAGCCTCGCGCCCGCGCCAAGGGGGTGGGCCGGTGCCGACCGTGGAACTGCTGGCCGGGCCGGCCGACCGCACCCTCCGGGAGCTGCCGTGACCCGGGCGGAGCGGGCCGGGCGGTCGACCGGCCCGGTGCTGGGCCGGGCGCTGCGGCTGCTCGGCGCGTTCGGCCCGGCCCGCCCGGCGATGTCGCTCAGCGAACTGGCCCGCCAGGCCGGCCTGCCGGTCTCGACGGTGCACCGGATGCTCGCCGAACTGGTGGCCTGGGGCGCGCTGGAGCGCGGCGACGACGGCCTCTACCGGGTCGGGCTGCGGTTGTGGGAGCTCGGTGCGCTCGCCCCGCGCGGGCAGGGGCTGCGCGAGCTGGCCCTGCCGTTCCTGGAGGACCTGTCCCAGGTCACCCGGGAGAACGTGCAGCTGGCCGTGCGGGAGGGCGCCGAGGTGGTGTTCGTCGAGCGGATCGCGGCCACCGGGGCGGTGCCGGTGCTGACCCGGGTCGGCGGCCGCTTCGCGCTCACCGCGACCGGGGTGGGGCTGGTGCTGCTGGCGCACGCCCCGGCCGAGGTGCAGGACGAGGTGCTGGCCGGGCCGATCCGCCGCTACACGCCGTTCACCGTCACCGACCCGCGCGAGCTGCGCCGCATGCTGGCCGACGTCCGGGCCAACGGCTTCGCCATCAGCGACCGCCAGGTCACCGACGACGCGTTGTCGGTCGCGGCCCCGGTGCTGGACCGGCCGGGCGGCGTGGTGGCCGCGGTGTCGCTGGTCGTGCGGCACGGCTCGGCGTCGGCGCACGCGCTGTCCCCGCTGGTCCGCACCACCGCGCGGGCGATCTCGCGCACGCTCGCGGGCTGAACCGGGCGTCGGCAATCCTTTCCGTCTTGCGGAAAGGGGGTACGCCGACGCCGCTCCGCGCTCGCACAGTGACTGGTGTCCCACCACCGCACTCGACGACGAGGTGCCGCATGACCACCACCGCCACCAGCGCGAGCGCCATCCCCCGCAACCACTGGTACGTCGCGGCCTACGGCCGTGAGATCGGTGGCGGCGAGCTGTTCTCCCGGACGATCTGCGGCGAGCCGATCCTGTTCTGGCGCACCGCCGAGGGCACCGTCACCGCGACCTCCGACCGCTGCGTGCACCGCCGGTTCCCGCTGTCGCAGGCGCCCAGCCGGCTGGTCGGCGACCAGGTGGTCTGCGGCTACCACGGCTTCACCTACGGCCCCGACGGCCGCTGCGTCGCGGTGCCCGGCCAGACCCGGGTGCCGCGCACCGCGCGGCTCACCGCGTACCCGGTGGTCGAGCAGGACTCGTTCGTCTGGGTGTGGATCGGCGACCCGGCGGCGGCCGACACCGCCGCCGTGCCGCGGGCCCCCTGGCTGGACTCTCCGGACTACACGACGGTGTGCGGGATGGAGCCGTTGGCCGCGCGGTTCTCGCTGCTGGTGGACAACCTGCTGGACCTGTCCCACGAGACCTACCTGCACGGCGGCTACATCGGCACCCCCGAGGTGGCCTCGACCCCGATCAGCACCGAGGTCGACGACGAGGCCGGGGTGGTCTACGTCAGCCGGCACATGGACGACGCCGAGTGCCCGCCGTTCTACTCCCGCTCCACCGGCCTGCAGGGCCGCATCGCCCGCTGGCAGGACATCGAGTACACCCCGCCGTGCCTGTACAAGCTGCACAGCCGGATCGCCCCGGTCGGGTCGGTCCCCAACCCCGACGGCACCGACCCGGACGCCTTCCACGTGGAGGTGGTCTACGCGATCACCCCGGAGACCGAGCACTCCACGCACGACTTCTGGGCCGTCGCGCGCGACTTCGCGCTGGACGACGAGGGCGTGTCGGACTTCCTGGCCGAGCAGAACCGCACCGTGGTGCTGCAGGACGTCGAGGCGCTCGACGTGCTGGAGCAGGTGATCGCCACCGAGCCGCCGGGCTACCAGGAGCTGTCGATCAACATCGACACCGGCGGCCTGGCCGCGCGCCGGATGCTGGCCCGGATGGTCGCCGCCCCGGAGGCGGCCGTCCGGTGAGCGGGCCGGAGATCCCCGCCGCGCCACCGGTGCTCACCGGCCGGCGGGTGTACCGCATCCACTGGGTGCTGGGCACCGACCGCCTGCGCGCGGTCTGCCACTGCACCGCGGAGCGGGAGTTCGAGGACCCGGTGTCGATGTGGGAGTGGTTGCTCGCGCACCCCGCCGGCCACGAGCCCGCCCGCTCCGCACCGCCCACCGGACCGGCCGGGGCGAGCCCCCGCCAGTTCGCGACGACCTGAACGGGGGCCGCGGATGCAGCTCGACGAGCCCGACCGCGACGTGGTGGTCGCGGGCAAGGAGGCGGTGGCCGAGGGCGTGGTGCGGCTGACCCTGCGCGCCGCGGACGGCGGCCCGCTGCCGGCCTGGGAGCCCGGTGCCCACCTCGACCTGGTCTGCGGCGACCTGGTGCGCCAGTACTCGCTGTGCGGCGACCCGGCCGACCGCACCGCGCTGCAGGTCGCGGTGCTGCGCGAGCCGGCCGGCCGGGGCGGTTCGGCGTACGTGCACGACGTCCTCGCGGCGGGCGACCAGGTCCGCATCCGCGGGCCGCGCAACCACTTCCCGCTGGTCGAGGCCAAGCGCTACCTGTTCCTGGCCGGCGGCGTCGGGATCACCCCGATCCTGCCGATGGTGGCGGCCGCCGAGCGGGCCGGGGCGGACTGGCGGCTGGTGCACGGCGGCCGGACCCGGGCCTCCATGGCGTTCACCGCCGAGCTGGCCACCGCCCACCCCGACCGGGTCACCCTGGTGCCGCAGGACGAGCAGGGCCTGCTGGACCTCGACGCCCTGCTGGGCGAGCCCGACCCGGCCACCGCGGTGTACTGCTGCGGGCCAGAACCGTTGCTGCTGGCTGTCGAGCAGCGCTGCGCGCAGTGGCCGGCGGGGGCGCTGCACGTCGAGCGGTTCGCGCCGAAGGCCGGCGCCACCGACGGGCCGTCCGGGTCGTTCGAGGTCGAGCTGGCCGGCAGCGGGGCGGTGCTGACCGTGCCGGCCGACCGCTCGGTGCTCGACGTCGTCGAGGAGGCCGGGGTGCCGGTGCTGTCGTCGTGCCGGGAGGGCACCTGCGGCACCTGCGAGACCGGGGTGCTGGACGGCGAGGTCGACCACCGCGACTCGCTGCTCACCGACGACGAGCAGGCCGCCAACGACACCATGTTCATCTGCGTGTCCCGCGCGGCGGGCTCCTGCCCCCGGCTGGTGCTGGACCTCTGAGCCGGCGTCGCGCACGCGCGTCGGGGCACGACAACCGCGCTGCCGGCGCCCGGATCGCCGACCGGCGTCGAGCCGCGACGTCCGGACCGGACGCGGGCCTCGACGGCTGTGCCGGGTGGCCGGCCGTGGCACGGTGCAGGTGGTCACGGGGGGCGGAGGCGGGGCATGGTCGAGGTCGAGTTGATCGGGGTGCCGTTCGACGGGTACGGGCGGCCGGGCAACCAGGCCCGCGCGGCCGGCGTGCTGCGCACGGCCGGGCTGGTCGCGGCCCTCGGCGAGCGGGTGGTGGACGCCGGCGACCTCGCGCTGCCCGACCCCGACCCGGGCCGCGGCCCCGACACCGGGCTGATCAACGAGCCGGCGCTGGTGGCCCTGGCCGACGGGTTGCGCGACCGGGTCGGCGCCGCCCGGACGGCGGGGCGCTTCCCGGTGGTCGTCGGCGGTGACTGCGCGGTCCTGCTCGGCATCGTGCCCGCACTGGACGGCACGGGGTTGGTGTTCCTCGACGGCCACGAGGACACCATGCCGCTCGACGTCTCCGAGGACGGCGAGGCGGCCAACGCCGAACTGGGGCTGCTGCTCGGGCTGACCGGGCGGCTGGCGCGCGGCCCGCTGGTCGAGCGGCTGCCCGCGCTGCGCGGTGCGGAGCTGGCCGTGCTCGGGCCGCGGGACGCGGCCTGGCGCGCGCAGTTCAACGTCGGCTCGCTGCGCGAGCACGGCGTCTGGTTCCGCTCCTGCGAGGAGGTCGCCGCGGACCCGGACGGCGCCGGGCGGGCGGCCGCGGCGCACGTGCGCGCCTCGACGCCGGGGTGGTGGCTGCACGTCGACCTGGACGTCGTCGATCCGGTGGCGTTCCCCGCGCAGGGGCTGCCCGGTGTCGAGGACGTCCCCGGTGGGCTGGACTGGGAACAGTTGACCGCGCTCCTGCGGGCCGCGGTCGGCACCGGTGGCTGCCGCGGGCTCAGCCTGGTCATCTACGACCCCGACCAGGACCCCGACGGCGACGGCGCGCGCCGGATCGTGCGGCTCGCCGGCGCGGTCCGGGCCGCACTGGACGCCTAGAACGCCCGCCCGGAGGAGGGCGGCGGCCGGTCAGACCGGCGACCGCGGCTTGGCCAGGAACACCACGCCCGGCTCGACGTCGGCCACGCTGCCCGGCGGCGGGGTCTGCCGGGTGTACCCGGCGCGGGTGTACAGCCGCTGGTTGCGCTCGCTGCGCAGGCCGGTCACCAGGCACAGCTCGGTGACCCCGGCCGGCGCGTGCGCCTCGGCGTGGGCCAGCAGCCAGCGACCGAGGCCGTGCCCGGTCAGGTCCGGGGCGACCATCAGCCGCCCGATCTCCCAGCGGTGACCGTCGCGCCGCGCGCGCACCGCCCCGACCAGCCGACCCGCCGAGCGGACGACCCACACCGGCATCTGCGCCACCCAGTCGGCGACCTCGCCGTGGTTCTCGTGCAGGGCGGGGATGGCCAGCGTGTCGTTGGTGATCGCCTCGGTGACCCAGCAGCACCGCTGGAGCACGACCAGCTCGGCGACGTCGGCGGGCCCGGCCCGGGTCACCGTGGCGCCCGGCAGCGGGAGCGCGGCGGTCCGGCTCACCGGTGGATCCTAGGTCGCCCGAACCCGCTCGACGGCCGCCGGTCACCCCCGGACCACCAGCTCCTGCTCCGGCCAGCCGAGCAGGCGCGCGCCCAGGACCGCGGCCTGGACGGTGAACCGCTGCCCGGGGTCGGTGGGGTCGTAGCCGGTCAGCGCGGTGATCCGGCCGAGCCGGTAGGTGACCGCGCGCGCGGACAGGTGCAGCCGACGGGCGGTCTCGGTGGTCACCGCGCCGGTGGCGAAGTAGGCGTCCAGCGTGGCCAGCAGCGGCTCCGGCCCACCGCGGGCGCGGACCAGCGGGCCCAGCACCGACCCGACCAGATCGGTGATCGCCGGCTGGTCGCGCAGCAGCACCCGGTAGATGAGCAGCTGTTCGGCGTGGATGACCGGGGTGTCCAGGTGCAGCCGCACGGCCATGGCCAGCCCGTCGCGGGCCTCCTCGTAGGAGCGGGGGATCCCGTACGCCCCCGGGTACGGCCGGCCGACGGTGACCCGCCACGGCGCGCCCCGCGGCGAGCGGCTCAGCTCGGCGTGCAGGAAGTCGCCGAGCCGGGCCGGGCCGGCCGGGGAGGGCGGGTCGGGGTCGGCCGGGGCGACCACGACGATCCAGCCGTCCTTGGTGGCCACCAGCACCTCGCGGTCGCCGACCCGGTTCACCACCGCCCGCTCCAGGACGCCGATGACCGGCTCGGCGCCGTCCAGCCGGCCGGTCGGGGCGGCCAGCGCCACCTGGTGCGGCACGGCCATGTCCAGCCCGAACGGTTCGGCCCGCTCGACCAGCCGGCCGACGTCGGCGTCGCCGCGCAGCAGGTCCTCGATGAACTCCCGGCGCAGCGTCTCCTCCCACCGCACCAGCTGCCGGCGGCCCTCGGCATAGCCCTCGGCCAGCACCGCTACCGCGGCGTCGACCACGAACAGCACGGCGTCGGCCGCGGTCCGCACGGCGCCGCTGTCGGACGACCGGACCACCGCGGGCAGCTCGGCCCACAGCAGCCTCGCCGCGGACAGGTAGAGCTGCACGACGCTGCCCGCGGACACCCCCAGCTCGGCGGCCCGGCGGCCCAGCCGGCCGACATCGTCCAGCTCGGACGGGTGCGGCTTGCGGCCGGTGCTGGCCGCGTCGGCGAGCAGGGTCAGGTAGTCGCCGAGGAACTCCACCGGGACGCCGGCTTCCCGACCGGCGGCCCGGGCCACGTCGGCCAGCCACCCGCTCCCGGCGATCGGCAGTGCGGGCGGCTGTTCGGGTCGTTGCGTCATCGCCACCCTCCTCGGTCCACGCCGGACCGACGATGGCACGGCCCGGCGCCGGGCGGGCGGGGGGCCGGTCAGAAACGGCGTGGCGGACCAGCGGCCTGGCAGGTCAGGCAGAACCGGGTGCGCGGGATCGCCCGCAGGACCTGCCAGGGGATCGACCCGTCGCAGCCGCGGCACCGTCCGTAGCGGCCGGCCCGCATCGCGGCCAGCGCGGCGTCGATGTCGGCCAGCGCCCGCACGGCGCCGTCGACGACGGCGTCGCGGACCTCCGCCGCCGCACCGCCGGGTCCGCCGGCGGCGGTCAGCTCGGCCAGCTGCTCGATCCGGAACTCGCGCTCGCGCAGCAGATCCGCCCGCAACTCGCCGAGCAGGTCCGATCCGGAACGGGGGCGGGCGGTGGTGGTGCTCATGCCGGTCCCGGGTGATCGCCGTACGGCACGGCGCGGATCAGCCGCACGCGCCCGGAACGGCCGTCGGGGCACCGGTAGTGCCGTTCCTCGCCCTCGCGCGCCCCGGACAGCGCCTGCCCGAGCGGCGAGTCGGGGGAGCAGGTCTCCAGGCCGGGATAGGCACCCTCCTCGCGGCGGGCGAGCAGGAACGTCTCCGGGTCCGGGTCGTCGGCGTAGTGGACGGTGAGCACCATCCCGGGCTCGGCCACCCCGTCGTCGGGCGGCTTCCGGTCCACCACGGCGTGCAGCAGGATCTCCTGCAGCCGCCGGATGCGGTTCTCCCGCTCCCGCCGCTCGGACAGCACCTGCTCGTCGGTGTTCTGGTCGGAGCTGTCGCGGGTGCCGGTCCCGATGCGCACGGGGGTCTGCGACCGCCGTCGGACGAGTTCGGCCAGCTCCTCCCGGAGCCGTTCGTAGGCGTCCTGGGCCAGCCAGACCTGACCGTCGGTCATCGGGATCTCCTCGCAGGGGGGACGTGCGTCGGTGCCGGCCGGATCTGTCCGGGCCGGGCTCGCGGTTCGGGTCGGCGGCGTCGGGATGCGGCTGGTCCGGTCCGGCCACCGTGCCGCCGCTGTCGTAGCGGCACCTCAATCTGTACCACTCCTCGGCAACCGCCAGCTAATGAATCAGTCGAGACTGCCGATCGCCGGCAATCTCCACGGCCCAGGCTTGCGCAGGCCGGACCCTGCCGAACCCGCCGGTCCGGGGCACGGTGGAGGGCGGGGCACGTGCGATGCGGACCGTGCCCCGCCCGTTCCCAGAGCCGGCCGCTCGACCCCCGGGTCGAGGGGCCGCTTCCGCATGTGCCCCGTCGCCGGCCGGGCCGGAGGTGGAGGAGAGCGAGATGGTCGAGGAGCAGCGCGGCGTGCGGGCCGCGGCCGCCCCCCGGCGGGTGGCAGTCATCGGCGCCGGGATGGTCGGGCTGGCGACGGCGTGGTTCCTGCAGGAGCGCGGCGTCGCGGTCGACGTGATCGACCGGCGCGGCCCGGGGGCCGGGTCGTCCTGGGGCAACGCCGGCTGGCTGACCCCAGCGCTCACCACCCCGCTGCCCGAGCCGGCCGTGCTGCGCTACGGGGTCCGGGCCGTGCTCGACCCGCGGTCGCCGGTGTACGTGCCGGTCACCGTCCGGCCGGGGCTCTGTCGGTTCCCTGGCCGGCTTCGCCCGGAACTGCACGCCCGGCCGCTGGCAGACGGCGATGACCGCGTTCCGCGCGGTCGACGACCAGGCCCTGGACGCGTTCGACGACCGCCGCGACGAGTGGGTCGGCTCCCGCCCCTGCACCCCCGACGGCCTCCCACTGGTCGGGCAGACCTCTCGCCGCGGGTGTTCGCCGCGGGCGGGCACGGCATGTGGGGCATCGTGCTCGGCCCGCTGACCGGCCGGCTGCTCGCCGAGACCGTCGCCACCGGCCGAGCGTTCGGTCCGCTGCGCTGACGGGACCGCTCAGGCCAGGCCGAAGCGCTCCGCGTGCACCTGCCGACGCGGTACGCCCAGTGCGCGGACGCTGCGCAGCACCGCCGAGGTCATGGCGGGCGGGCCGCAGACGAACACCTCGCGGTCGCGGATGTCGGGCACCAGGGCGAGCAGGTTCTGCGGCTCGAAGGGCGAGTTCGGCGGGTTCCCGGCGCCGGTGCGCCCGGACAGCACGTGCAGTTGCGCGCCCTTGGCCCGGGCGAGCTCCTGCAGCTCGCCGAGCAGCACGGCGTCGGCGGGGGTGCGGACCCGGTAGAGCACCGTCGTCGGCCCGGTGGCCTGCTCCAGCAGGGCCCGGATCGGGGTGACGCCCACGCCGCCGGCGACCAGGAGCATCGCGTCGCGGGTGCTGTGCAGGGTGGTGAAGGCGCCGTAGGGGCCCTCGGCGAAGACCCGCGTCCCGACCGGCAGGTTGCGCAGCCCGGCGCTGGTCTCGCCGACCGCCTTGGCGGTCAGCCGCAGCGAGCGGCCGTCCGGGGCCTTCGACAGCGAGAACGGGTTGGCCTTCCACCAGTGGTTGTGGTCGAGGAAGCGCCAGATGAAGAACTGCCCGGCCTGCGCGGGCAGCCGGTCCAGGTTGCGCCCGGTCACGTGGACCGAGACCACGTCGTCGGCCTCGGGCACCACCGCGGCCACCCGGAACTGGTGCCGGGAGTTGCGCCACAGCGGCACGCCGAGCCGCCCGACCAGCAGGGCGAGGATCACCAGCCCCCACAGCGTCCACCAGTACGCGGCCGCGGCCGGCGACGCCGGGAAGGTGGTGCCCTCCAGCAACTGGTGGGTGACCCCGATGGCCACCGCCAGGTACACCAGCAGGTGCAGGGCGTGCCAGGTCTCGTACTGCATGCGGCGGCGGGCGTAGCGCATCGACACCACCGCGACCGCGATGATCAGCGTCGCGGCGAGCATGCCGAACAGCGACGCCGGCACCGCGGCGAGGTCGAGGAACGTCTCGGCGGGCGAGGTCCCGCCCAGGCTCGCGTAGCCGAGGACGACCACCGTCGCGTGCAGCAGGACCGTCCAGAGCAGGGCGAAGCCGGTCCAGCGGTGCCACAGGGTGAGCCGGTCCATCCCGATCCGGCGGTCCAGCCAGGGCAGCCGGGCGACCAGGACGAGCTGGGCCATCATGATCAGCGAGGCGTGCAGGCCGAGGAACTTGGCCACGGTCAGGATCTCGTTCTTGCCCGTGCCGTAGGCGACGAAGAGCACCTCGATCAGCAGCAGGTTCGCCACGATCGCCGCGCCCAGCACCACCCGCGCGGTCATCGCCGGCGCCGGGGCCGTGCGCGGTACCCGTGGAGTGGTCGCTGTCATCGCCGTCCCCTGTTCGCCGTTCGCCGGCGGGTGCCGACCGTCGTCGGAGGTGCCGGCCACGCCCCGGGAATCGCCTGCGGAGCCGGCGGGCAGGCGGAGCGTACGGCACGGCGCCGGTCCCGATCGACGGTTCGCCCTCCGCGCTCAGGACAGCTGGACCCACACCCCCGGCGACGGGACGCCGGCGGCGCTGACGACCACCAGTTGGTACCAGCCCGGTGGGGCGAACTCGCCCGTCGCGGGCAGCTGCAGTTCGACCGAGTCCGGGCCGGTGACCCGCAGCGGGAGGTCGATCAGGCGCTGGTCGACGTCGCAGGAGTGGGTGGTGGCACCGGGCCGCAGCAGGCTCGCCTCGCCCAGCTCCGCCGCCCCGGCGACCTGCGCGACCACGGTGCCGCCGTAGTGCACCTGCTCGGTCCCGACCGTCACCGCCGGCCGGGGTCCGGCGAACAGGTAGGGCGGCCAGAACACCTCGATGCGCAGCTCCTCGTCCTTGCGGGCCGGGTTCGAGCCGGCGGTGACGACCCGGCCGTCGGGCATGAGCAGCGCGACGGAGTGGTAGAGCCGGTCCACCCTGGAGGCGGCCGCACCCCGCCAGGTGTTCGTCCGCGGGTGGTAGATCTCGGCGTGCGGGGAGGCGTGCTCGTGGCTCTCCTCCATCCCCGACCCGCCGTTGACCAGCACCGTGCGGTCGGGCAGCAGCGTCGCGCACAGGTGCATCCGGGCGTGGTGCAGCGGGGGGCCGGGGGTGTACACCGGCGTCGCCGCGGTGAGGTCGGCGATCGCCGTGGTCGCCGTCGTGCCGATCGCGTGGATGTCGGCGCCGCCCCCGCCGATGATCATCACCCGCTGGTCCTGGGCGGGCGGCAGCAGCACGCTCGCGGCCTGGTTGCGGAAGCCGGGTTCGGGCAGCCCGGGCACCGTGACGACGGTGTCCGCCACCGGGTCCCAGATGCCGGGCCGCTGCCCGTTGTTCGCCCCGTACTGCCCGCCGCTGAAGAACAGCCGGCCGTCGGCCAGCAGGAACAGGTGCCCGTACATCGGCCACGGGCGTGACTGGGGGAGCGCGGTCCAGGCCGTGCCGTCGTAGCGCTCCGGGACGACGCTGAGGTGGCCGTCGGCGCCGAGGCCGGAGACGGCCAGGACGCCGCCGTCGGCCAGCGCGACCAGCGTCGGGTACCAGCGGCCCTCGGCCATGGCCGGCTCGGCGATCCACTCCCCGACGCGGCCGGTCGGGCCCGGTCCCGCCGGACCGCCGCTCGGGTCGAACACGACGGCCTGGCGCAGCCCGTGGAACGGGTCGTAGCGCTCGGTGCCGCCGGCGGCCAGCAGCCGGCCGTCGGGCAGTTGCACCTGGCCGCAGCAGAACAGGTCGACCGGGGTGTCCGGGGCGCTCAGCACCGGGTCCGGGTAGTGCCACACCCGGGTGCCGTACCGCTGGGCCTGCGCAGCGTCGGGGTCGTTGCTCGACCCGGCGAAGAACAGCACGTCGCCGGTGTGGAGCAGGGCGGCGTGCACGGCCAGCACCCCGGAACCGACCTCCTGGATCCGCCAGACGCCCTGCTCGGCCGCGTCGGCCAGGTCGGTCTCGGCCGGCACCACCCGGACGAAGCCGGCGTTCGGGCCGGCCGGGTCGTCCACCGCGAGCACGACGAGGTCGGGAGTGCCGTCGCCGTCGAGGTCGGCCAGGGTCGCCGCGCCGCCCTGGTTCTCGTGGAAGACCCAGTCCGGCACCTGCCGCCACGGTCCCCAGCCGTCGGCGGGCCGGCCGCGGTCGTCGAGCCGCCACCCGACGCAGTAGTGGGCGTCGTTGCGGCCCGCGGGGGCGTCGACGACCAGTGCCAGCAGTTCCGGCGTGCCGTCGCCGTCGAGGTCGCCGACCGCGACCCCGACCCCGGCGTTCTGCTGGCCGACCCAGTCGGGCACCGGCACCCACGGGGTCCACCCGCTCGCCGTGCCGTCCGCGGCGATCGCGGCCGTGCGGTAGAGCCCGAGGTTCGCGCCGACCGGGTTGTCGGCGATGAGCAGCACCAGTTCGAGCTCCCCGTCCCCGTCCACGTCGGCCACCGCGCAGTCGGCCCCCTGGCTCTCCCAGAACGGCCAGTCCGGCACCGTCTGCCAGGGACCCCAACCGCCGGTCGGGACGCCGTCGGTGTCGAGGTCGCGGGCGACCCGGACCAGCCCGATGTTGGGCCCCTCCGGCGCGTCGATGATGAAGACCACGAGGTCGAGGGCGCCGCTGCCGTCCAGGTCGGCCAGGGCGATGCCACCACCGGCGTTCTCCCAGAACGGCCAGTCCGGCACCGTCCGCCACGGCCCCCAGCCACCCGTCACCGTGCCGCCGCCGAACCCCCGGCCGACCCGGTAGCGGCCGGTGTTGGGACCGTCGGGGGCGTCGATCGCGAAGACGACGAGGTCGGGCTCCCCGTCCCCGCTGAGGTCGCCCACGGCGACACCGCCGTCGACGTTCGCCGTCCCGACCCAGTCGGGGACCGCGGTGAACTGTGTGCGCACGTGCCACCCCCGCCTGCCGTCGGGCGGACGAGGGTTCTCGCTCCCGAGCGGGGGTGTCAAGGCGCCCGCGGCGGTTCGGTCCGGGGTTCAGCCGGACGGTGGTAGCGGCCCGGGCGGCGGCCGGTCCGGGGGTCGCTCGTCGGCGGACGGTGGCCCCCAGAGCATCCGCAGCCGGCCCGGCCGCTTCCGGCACTCCCAGCCGCGTGTCGAGGAATTGCGGAGAGAATCGTCGCGCTGCCGCAGATGACGTGAATGGAAAGGCCCGGCCTCCTCTCCGAGAAGGCCGGGCCAGGTCGTGGTGGAGGTACGGCTAACCGCCACCGAGAAGGGATCGAAGAAACGCGGCCACCTGCTCGATCAGATCTGCAACCATGGCCGGAACGCTAGTGCGCAGAGCCGACCCCTGCGGGTGAAACGCGGTTCCCGTCCGGGGATGCACGGTACGTCATCGGATTCGGCCGGCCTTCCTCGTCGTCGGCTACCCAGCGTCTGGTTTCGTCGGCAATTCGGCCGGGAGGCCCCGGAGAATAGTCGTCGGGATGTCACGGCTGGCATTCGCTGGTGTCGATCCTCCGGGTGAGCGC
>JASLAP010000648.1 GCA_030147065.1 Pseudonocardia sp.
GAGCGTGCCCAGTCCTCAACCCGTTCGATGTGCTCGGACAGGTTCGCCGCGCCGTTGACGTCGAGCACCGTGAGCCGTCCGGGTGGCTCGGGAGCGGTGAGCAGCGGCCATGCCGGTCGACTGCGCACCAGCTCGCCGAGCGCAACGCCTGCCACCTGCAGGGGCACGTCGCGCTCGAACACGAGGTAGAGGCAGCACAAGTGCGCGGCGACTGATTGCCGCTGGCGCCGGTCGCTCCCGGCGTTGCCCGGATGCTGGACCATGTACGCGTCGACGGTCAGCCGGTGCACGTCGGGATAGCCGAACTCCCCGTACTCCCGGACGAGTATCCGGTTGTACAGCTCCCAGCAACCGGGAGCGGCTGGCACGTAGCCGTGAGTCGGCCCGTCGAGGTCCGGCACAGCTCCTGCACAGCCGGGGCAGATCACGAGACCGTTCACCGCGGTCCTCGCTGTCCCGGAGGAGATGCTCGACCGTCGTTGAAGCAACCAGGTACGGGGCGGCCCCCGCGCAACGCGACGACGACAGTCGAGACGCCGGGGGGCCGGCCGTGGTGGGCGTCGTGACCACCGTCGAAGTGCAGGAGGGTGGTGAGCGGGAGGCGATCCCGGTAGTCGAGCCCGAGGTCACCGATCCCGGTGGCCGGCAGGTCCAGAACACCGGCCAGCAGCGCCAGCTTCGCCACCACCTCAGCACCCGGGTACGCCAGCTGCGCCGCCGCACACCCCCACAGCCCGGTCAACACCAACGCCGGCGGGAGCCCGCGGCCCCACCGCTGCACACTCGACAGCGCAATCCCGATCATCACCGCGCGCAGCGCGGTGGCCAGCAGGACGACCCACGCGGTCGCGTCAACAGGTTGCCCGCCCACGACGTGCCCGCCCACCCACAGGACACCCACGACCACGACGAACGCCCCGACCACCGCGGTGATCGCGTACACCGGCCACACCGCGACGAAACGGCGGCCGCGCGGCCCTCCCCTGCCGGGACCCGGCCGGACGAGTGCCCGGCGCGGGTCATGGCGCGGCGGTGGTCACGGCCTCCCGGCCGTCCCGCACCACGTAGTCACCGGTGCCGAACGCGGTCGGCGTCAAGGTGAGGGACACCGCCCCGGAACCCAGGACCTCGCTGCCCTCCAGCCGGAACGACGAGGGCGTTGCGCCCTCGTCGAACAGGCGCTTGCCCGTCCCGACGACGACCGGGAAGTACAGCAGCCGGTAGACGTCGACGAGCCCGGCGTCGTGCAGGGTCCGGGCGAGCCGGTGGCTGCCGTGCACCTGGAGCTCGCGGCCGGGCTGCTCCTTGAGGCGGCGCACGGCGTCGACCACGTCGCCGCGGACGAGGCTGGTGCCCATCCAGTCGGCCGCGGCCTCGTCTAGCGTGGCGGACACGACGTGCTTGGGGTAGGTGTTCAAGGCGACCGCGACCGGGTTGTCCGGGTCGGTGACCTGCGACCAGTAGGTCTGCATCATCTGGTAGGTGCTGCGACCGAGCAGGATCGCATCCGCGTGGCTGAACCAGCCCGCCACCACCTCGCTGCTGGCGGCGTCGGCCTGCGGGACCAGCCACCCGCCGCGGTCGAAACCGCCGCTGGTGTCCTCGTCGACCGCGCCGGGGCCCTGCATGACCCCGTCGAGGCTGAGGAAGATGTTCACACTGAGCTGCACGTCGATCTCCTTTGTCGTCGGTCTTGCGACCCCGGGAAGCCTGGCCGGAGGCGACGACGGGGGGCAGAGCCCGACATCCGGTGTTTCCGGTGACGGTCGACGGCGGCCCGGCGATGACGAACGTCATCGTCCGGGCCGGGACATCGGCGAGCAGCTCACGCGCGCCGCGTCGGCGAGCTGCCGGCCCGAGTGCACGCGGTCGTACCCCTCGACCACGTCGCGGACGCCACAGGGCGGTGGCCAAGGGTGGGCTGGGCGATCGCCACGTACTCAAGCCCCTGAACGGCTCCGCCCCCGGGCCTCGCCGACCGCGGTAGGCAAGACGTTCGTCATCGCCTGGCCGTGGACGGCAGTCACCTCGCAGTCAGGACATCGGTGTCTGCCCGGCCCGGCACCGAGCGGTGACGCTTGCCGGGTCGTGACAACTCGAACGAGGGGGACGCACTTGATGAGCATCGATCGAGCTTCCGCGAGCCGCACGAGCACCGGCGCCCACCCGACCGTCGGCCCGACGCTGGTGCTGGGCGGCACCGGCAAGACGGGGCGCCGCGTCGTGGAACGGCTGGCCGCCCGAGGGGTGGCGACCAGGGTCGGTTCCCGCGCCGGCGAACCGCCGTTCGACTGGGACGATTCCGCGACGTGGCCGGCGGCGCTCGACGGGATGCGCGGGGTGTACCTCGCGTTCGTTCCCGACCTCGCCGTCCCCGGCGCCCCGGAGAAGGTCGCGTCGTTCGTGGACCGGGCGGTGGAGCAGGGGGTCGAGCGGCTGGTGCTGCTGTCCGGACGCGGTGAGGAGGGGGCGCGGCTCAGCGAACGCCACGTGCAGGACTCCGGCGCCGATGCGACGGTGCTGCGGGCGGCCTGGTTCTCCCAGAACTTCAGCGAGAGCTACTTCCTGGACGGGATCCTCGACGGCGTGCTGGCCCTGCCCGCCGACACCACCGGCGAGCCGTTCCTCGACGCCGACGACATCGCCGACCTCGCCGTCGCCGCGCTGACCGAGGAGGGCCACGCCGGCCAGGTGTACGAGCTCACCGGCCCGCAGCTGCTGACCTTCCACGACGCCGTGGCCGAGATCGCCGCTGCCACCGGGCGGGACCTGCGCTTCCAGCCGGTCCCGATGGCCCACTGGCTGGCCGAGCTGGACCGCCAGGGCCTGCCCGCCGACGTCACGGCGCTGCTGCGGTACTTGTTCACAGAGGTCTTGGGCGGCGACAACGAGCGAGTCGACGACGGCGTCGCGCGCGGGCTCGGCCGCCCGCCCGGTTCCTTCGCCGACTACGCGCGGCGCACCGCCGCCACCGGGGTCTGGGACCCCCGGTGACCCGCGCGCCGGTGCTGACCGCCGCTGCGGCCCTGAGCAGCGCAACCGTCGGCGGGGTGTTCCTGACCTTCTCCACCTTCACCATGCGGGGACTGACGCGGCTGTCCGCGGCGCAGGGGATTGCGGCGATGCAGAGCATCAACGTCACCGCGGTTCGGCCCCCGCTGATGACCGCGCTGTTCGGGACCGGCGCCGCCTGCGCGGTGCTGGCTGTCCGAGATCTGTGGGGCGAGGCGCGGTCGCCGCTGCTCGGCGCCGGCTCCGCGCTCTACCTCGCCGGGGCGGTGGGCGTCACGCTGGCCGCCAACGTGCCGCTCAACAACGCGCTGGCCGCAGTGGACCCGGCCGGCGACGCCGCGATCGGGGCGTGGCAGCACTACGTGCGGCGCTGGACCCGCTGGAACCACGTCCGGACCGTGTCCTGCCTCGGCGCCGCCGCGGCCTTGCTCGCCGCGGCCGCGCAGGCCTGAACCGTTCGTTGCAGATGACCGGCTCAGCACCGATGACCTCCGTCGCTCCCGCCCACCCGGCAGCACGACCGGCCCCTGAACCGATCATGCCGCCACGCCCCTGACGGATCTCCATGTGCACCGCGAGAGCGCGCGGAAGCTGCCGGCGCTGCGCCGCAACCCCGAGATCGCCCTGACCATCAACACTGAATCGCACCCGCCGACGGTGCTGCGCATCCCGGCCGGGCCGAGCTGGAAGTCGTCGACGGCATCCCGACGAGTACTTCCAGTGGAACGGCAACTACGAGATGACACCCGAGCAGCGCACCGAGTGGGAGGCCGGGGTGCGGTCGCTCTACAACGGCATGGTCCGGGTCGTGGTCACCCCGATCTGGGCCGAGCTGATCGATTTCGGGACCACCCTGCCCACCGCCATCGAAGGGCTCGTGCCGCGGCAGCAGGAACGCCGGCCCACCTGAACGCACGACCCCACCCGGAAGGAATCACCATGCGCAAGCTCGTCGTCCAGCAGTGGGTCACCGTCGACAACATCGCCGCGGAGGAGGACGGCGGCCTCAGCTTCGTGTCGGGCGAACCGTTCGACGACGACACGACCGACGACCCCTTCAAGAACAACCTGATGGGCTTCATCGACTCGGTCGACACGATGATCCTCGGCTCCACCACCTACAACCAGGCCAGGGGCTACTGGCCCGACGCCGAGGAACAGGGCGAGTACGGCCGCAAGCTGAACAACCTCACCAAGTTCGTCGCCTCGTCGACGCTGGACGACGCCCCCTGGGGCGAGTTCCCCTCCGCGACCGTGACCCGCCACCCGGAGGCCACCATTCGGCAGCTCAAGGAGCAGAGCGGAAAGGACATCTGGCTATGGGGAAGCCTGACGCTCATGCACTCCCTGCTGGACGCCGGCGTCGTCGACGAGGTCCGGATGCTGGTCTGCCCGGTGTCGCGCGGCACGGGAACGCGCATCTTCGCGGACCGGCACGACCTCAAGCTGATCGAGGCCACCCCGTTCGACAACGGCCTGGCACTCCTGCGCTACGAGATCACGGAGTAGGCGGGGGAGCCCGCTGTTCAGGTGCCCCCGCTGGAGGCTATCGACGAACACGGAGCCGAGATGGCGAGACCGGCGTCGCGGCTCCATCTCGCGGACGCGGCCAGCGTGACCGCACCACCGCATCGACCGGAAGGATCGCCACCATGGCCATCGCCGAAGACCTCGACCGCGCCACCGACTCGGCGTGGGACTGGGTCGCCGAGCACACCCGCACCTACCTCGCCTCGGGCGGCACCGAAGGACACGAGAACAACGGCGTGCACACGCTCGTGCTCGCCACCACCGGACGCCGGACCGGCACGCCCCGCCGCACCTGCCTGATCTACGGCACCTCGGGCGGCGAGTACGTCGTCGTCGCCTCCAAGGGCGGTGCCGAGGAGGACCCGGCGTGGTTCAAGAACCTCGAGGCCGACCCCAGCGTCGGGGTCCAGGTCGGCACACGTCGGTTCACCGCACGCGCCCGCGTCGCGTCCTCGGCCGAGCGCGCGCCCCTCTGGGCCCAGATGGTGGACATCTTCCCGCTCTACGACGACTACGCGCAGAAGACCGACCGCGAGATCCCGATCGTCCTGCTCACCCCGCTGGGTGGACCCCGCTAGTACTCCAGCCGTAGGTCGTGATCTTCCCGGCGTGGCGGTCCCGGACGTGGCACGGCCACCGCGTGATCCTCGTCCGTTGTGTCGACATCCAAGGACCCTGCGGTGGCCGTGGGCCACAGCGTAGAACCCGAACGCTGGCAGGCCGAGACCGACAGGCTCCTCGACCGGATGGCCGGTGGGTTCACCCCGGCCGGCGATCCGCCGCCGCGCCCGCCGGTTCCTGTTCGGGCTACTCGCTGACCTGCCGCGGAGGAACTGCTGGAGCATA
>JASLAP010000708.1 GCA_030147065.1 Pseudonocardia sp.
GATGCCGCGGATGTCGGCTTCCTGGAAGGCGTCGGTGCCGATGGCCGCCGTCGGCACCTGGCCGGTGATCGCCACGATCGGCACGGAGTCCATGTAGGCGTCGGCCAGCGGCGTGACCAGGTTCGTCGCGCCCGGCCCGGAGGTGGCCATGCACACGCCGACCTTGCCGGTGGCCTGCGCGTACCCCTGGGCGGCGTGCCCGGCGCCCTGCTCGTGCCGGACCAGCACGTGCCGCAGCGCGGAGTCGAAGAGCGGGTCGTAGGCGGGCAGGATCGCCCCGCCGGGGATGCCGAAGACCACCTCGACGCCGACGGCCTCCAGCGACCGGACCAGGCTCTGCGCGCCGGTGATGCCACTGGCCGGCTCGGCGGCGGCCTCGGCCATCGACCGGGCGGTGGTCTCCACACCGAGGGCGGCCTGGGCGGCGGCGTCCGTCGGGGTGGTGGGGGTCGCGGGCGCGGGCCCGGCACCCGGCGCGGGGCCGACGGCGGGGGCGGGTGCCGGGGCGGGCCGGCCGGTGCTGCTGGTGGTGCTCATCTTCGACGATCTCCCTGGGCGGGGGCGGGTGCGGCGAGGTGCGAGATCGCTGGCGGGACAGCTCCCGGCCAACAAAAAACCCCTCGTGCCGCGAGGCACGGAGGGGTGGCGCGTCGGTCGGGGCGGACCGGCGCGCTAGGGGATGGCTACGAGGAGGGTGCGGAGCACACGGACACTGTGCGCCCGGGAACACCTCTCCGTCAACCGCGGTGTCCCACCAGATGGACACCGCGCCTGCTCAAGTGGGACGGCGTCGGCTCCCGGGCCGGTCAGACCGCCGCCCGGTCGGCGGTGGGGACGGGCACGGCGTCCAACACGGCGGGGTCGAACCCGTCGATGACGGCCCGCAGGTCGGCCACCTCGGTGGGCCGCCCGAGCAGGAACCCCTGCAGGTACCGGCACCCGAGGTCGCGCAGCGCGGCCAGCTCGGCCGGGGTCTCGACGCCCTCGGCCACGACGTCGATGTCCAGCCGCCGGCCGAGCTCGATGACGCTCTGCACGAGGGCCCCGCTGCGCCCGTCCTCGGCGATGCGGGCCAGGAACTCGCGGTCCATCTTGAGCACGTCGACGGGGAGCCGGGCGAGGTAGGCGAAGGTGGAGAAGCCGCGACCGAAGTCGTCGAGGGAGATGACGCAGCCGAGGTCGTGCAGGGTGGTCAGGTCGCCGTCCGCGCGGTCCCGCTCGCCGACGAACAGCGACTCGGTGACCTCGAGCATCAGCCGGTCCGCGGGCAGCCCGGCCCGGGCCAGCGCGGCCGCGACGTCGGGCACCAGGCACCCGGCCTGCAGGTGCCGGACGCTGATGTTGACGCCGAGCCGGAGGTCGCGGCCCTCGCGGTGCAGCTCGGCCATCTCCGCCGTCGCCCGGTCCAGGACCCAGCGCTGCAGCGGCACGATGAGGCCGTCGTCCTCGGCCAGCGGGATGAACTCCTCCGGTGAGACGTCGCCCAGCACCGGGTGCTGCCAGCGCAGCAGCGCCTCGAGGCCGAGCACGCGGCGCTCCTCGAGGCCGACGACCGGTTGGTAGACCAGCCGCAGCTCGCCGCGGCCGAGTGCGTCGGGCAGGTCGCGGGCCAGCCGGGTGCGCCGTCCGGTGGCCGAGTCGGCTGCCTCACCGGAGCAGCGCACGCAGTCCTTGCCGGCGGCCTTGGCCGCGCGGAGCGCCAGGTCGGCGTACCGGATCGTGGTGGGGACGTCGTCGTCCGGGTCGAGGCCGGTGACCCCGATGCTGCAGGTGACGTCGAAGACCAGGTCCGGGTCGCCGACCTCGGTGGTGACCGTGCGGTGCACGTCGCGCAGCCCGGCGACGATCCGCTCGGCCAGCGCGGTCGCCTCGTCCAGGCC
The DNA here is from genome assembly GCA_030147065.1 of Pseudonocardia sp. GTDB lineage: Bacteria > Actinomycetota > Actinomycetes > Mycobacteriales > Pseudonocardiaceae > Pseudonocardia. The sequence goes on from JASLAP010000708.1 coordinate 1,881, forward strand.
GGCAGCCACCAGGACGGCGAACTCGTCGCCGCCGAGCCGGCCCACCAGGTCGCGGTCGCGGACGGTCGCGCGGAGCCGGTCGGCGACCTCGACCAGCAGCAGGTCCCCGGCCTCGTGGCCGGCCACGTCGTTGACCGCCTTGAAGCCGTCCAGGTCCAGCAGCAGCAGGCAGGCCGGGCGGCCCTCGGCCGCCCGGCTGCGGGCGTTGGCCAGGGCGGCCATCAGCCGCGCCCGGTTGGGCAGCCCGGTGAGGTAGTCGGTGTAGGCCAGCCGCTCGAGCTCGCGCTCGCTGCTCCGCGGGCCGTCCGTCCGCCGCAGGTGCAGGACCAGGCCGCCGGCCACCGGGGCCGGGCCCTCGGCCGGTCCGTCGGCCGGGGCACCGGCGGGTGCCGCCTGCAGCGCGGCCGAGGAGGCGACCCGCACGGTCTCGACCGCCCGCCAGTCGCCCTCCCGGGTCCGCAGCCGGAAGGCCCGGCCGCGGCCGGCGTCCCGGTCGTCGGCGGAGGCCAGCACCCGCGCCAGCTCGGCGTGGTCGTCGGCGTGGACGAAGTCGGCCAGCGGCCGGCCCGCCACGTCCCGGGCGCTCCAGGGCGCGGGCTCCTGCCCCGAGCCGGAGGCCCAGGTGATCCGACCGCGGGCGTCGAGCACGATCGTGACGTCCGCCGCGCTGTGCACCAGCGTGCGGAAGTAGGCCTCGGTGCGCACCACCTGCCGGGTCAGCCGGGCCCCGTCCGCGGCCCAGACCAGCGTGCGGGCCAGGATCAGCCCGAGCAGCACCGCGGCGGCGACCGCCTCGAGCAGGGTCATCGGCCGCCCGGCGACCCGGCCGACGAGCAGCACCAGGACGACGCCGAACCCGACGCTGTAGCTGAGCACCACACCGGCCAGCGGCACGGCCTCCACCGGCTCGTCGCTGTGCGCCCGCGGCCCGGGGTCGAGCGCGAGGGCGCGGGTGGCGGCGGCCAGCATGCCCAGGTGGCAGGTGCTCGTGACGACGTCGAGGAGCGGCGCCGGGGACGCCGCGGCCAGGGCGCCGCTGACCATCGTCGCGGCCAGCAAGGCGAAGGCGAGCAGCAGCCGGCCGGCCGCGGGCCGCCGGGCCGGGCTGACCGTGCCGAAGGTCACCAGCCCGACGGCGCACAGCACCGCGCTGACGGCCGGGTAGCCGACGGCCAGCATCGGGGCGGGCGCACCCGGCCCGGTCGCCAGCGGCACGAGCTCCTCGACCAGCACGCCGAGGGCGATGAGCGCGATGGTGCCGTCCAGGACCACCGGCGCGCCCAGCCGCCCGCCGGTGGAGCGGACCAGCCGGACGCACAGCAGCACGGCCACCGGACCGGCGGCGGCAAGGGGCAGGTCGGGCAGGCCGGTGGCGACCGGGTTCACGCCGGCCCCGGACACCGCGCGCAGCGCGGCACCGAGGCCGAGCAGCCCGGCGATGAGGGCGAACGCCCGCCAGGGGGCCGCGGCTCCGGGGTCGAGCCGGCGGCAGTGCCGCAGCACGAGCGCGCCCACGGCCCAGGTCGCCAGCGCCAGCCCGGCCGGGCCCGCGTACCGACCGACCGCCGGGGCGAGGAGCTGGAGCGGCCCGAGCACCACGGCGAGCAGCCCGAGGCCGGCCGCCACCGGAGCGGCGGGCCAGCGCGGCGGAGCGCCCACCGGAGCGGCGGGCGCAGCGGCGGCGGGGAACCGGACCGCGGTGGGCCGGGCCTCGAGTGCGCTCACACCCGGTCGGGGATGCCGGGCCACAGCTGGCCGGCCCCCTGCTCCAGCAGCTCGCCGAGCGCGGCCAGGCTGATCGGCCGGGAGAGCAGGAAGCCCTGCGCGAACCCGCAGCCGATGGACTCCAGGACCGCGAGCTGCGCCGTGGTCTCCACGCCCTCGGCGACGACGTCGAGGCCCAGCGCGGCGCCGATGCCCACGATCGACTCGCACACCGCCCGGGTGTAGGCGTCGCGGTCCACCCGGGACAGGAAGGACCGGTCCAGCTTGATGACGTCGACCGGCAGCCGGGCGAGCTGCGGCAGCGAGGAGTGCCCGCTGCCGAAGTCGTCCAGGGCCAGGTGCACGCCCATGAGCCGGAGCGCGGCGACGTCGGCCGCCTCCCGCTCCCCGCC
>JASLAP010000039.1 GCA_030147065.1 Pseudonocardia sp.
CCGCGTGCGTCTCCTCGACGCCGGGCGCCGCGGCGAGGACGGCGGGGCGCTGGCCGTCGCGGTAGCGGAGCCCGGCCGCCCACACCGCGGCCAGGTCGCGGGTCCGCGCCCGCAGCACGACGACCGGGTCCTCGCCGAGGCCGAGCTGCCGGCGCAGCCAGGTGATCTTGCTGGGGCACTTGTTGGAGCCGTAGGCGAGCACCGGGATCCGCTGCGCGCAGGGGGCCGCGCCCCACTCGGCCAGCCAGTCGTCCAGGGCGAGCCCGGCCACCCGCCCGTCCGCGTCGATCTCGTGCGCGGCCTCCTCGACGTGCGCGAACGACCCCGGCGGCACGGCGCCGGGATAGGGATCGGCCGGGAACTCGGCGTCGGGCCACACCACCGCCCGAGGCTAGGTCGTGAGTGGAAATCATGGCTATAGCCATGATTTCCGCTCACGACCGGATGCGGAGGCGGCGGGTGAGCAGGCCGTGGCGGGGGGAGACGAGCAGGGCCAGCAGGAAGCAGCCCGCGCAGACCAGGCCCATCGCGCCGGCGATCGAGCTGTCGACGGCCAGCGCGAAGGCGTGCCCGGCGATCGCGCCGATCCACCCGACGGCGACGGCCAGCGCGACCATCACCGAGAGCCGGTCGGTCAGCAGGTACGCCGTCGCGGCCGGGACGATCAGCATGGTGACCACCAGGATCGCCCCGACGGCCTGGAACGCCGACACCGCCGTCACGGCCACCGCCAGCAGCAGCAGGCGGGACAGCAGCCGCGGCCGGAGCCGGACGACCGCGCTGAACTCCGGGTCGAAGGTGGTCGCCTTCAGCTCCTTCCACAGCGCCGTGACCAGCGCCAGGTTCAGCGCCGCGACCACGACGAGCACGACCGCCGGGCGGATCACCTCCACCCCGGCCAGCGCCATGGTGTCGAACGGGACGAAGGCCAGCTCGCCGTAGATCGTGGAGTCCAGGTCGAGGTGGATCCCGTCGGCGTAGACGGTCACGCCCAGCACGCCGAGGGAGAACAGCGCCGGGAACACCAGCGCGATGGCCGCGTCCGAGCCGACCAGACCGGTTGCCCGCAGCGCGTCGATGCCCAGCACGCACAGCACGGCGAAGGCCGCGGCCCCGATCACCACCGGCACCGGTGCGCGGGTCTCGGCGACCAGCCAGACCGCGACGATGCCGGGCAGCACGGCGTGGCTGACCGCGTCGGACAGCAGGGCCATCCGGCGCAGCACCAGGAACGGCCCGAGCAGCCCGCACGCCGTCCCGACCAGCCCGGCGACCAGCACGATGACCAGCGAGTCGCTCACGACCGGGCTCCCGCGGCCAGCCGGCGCAGCTGCGCGACGGCGTCGTCGCCCAGGCTGCCGCGCAGGTCGACGGGGTCGGGCTCGCGGGCGTCGGGGAGCTCGACCGCGGCGCCGTGGGTCAGCCAGGCCGACCACAGCTCGCGGCGGTCGGCGAGGTCCGCGGCCGCGGCCCGGCCGGCCGGCGTGAGCGCGCCCGCGTCGTCGAGCAGGCCGTCGCGGCGCAGCGACGCCCGGATCAACCGGTCCCGCAGCCCGTCCCGCTGGACGTCCGGGTCACCGAGCACGGCCTCCCGGCGCACCCGCCGACGCCGCGCGGCGAGCCGGGCGGCCCGCCAGGCGACCCCCCGGCCCGGGCCGAACAGCACCGCGGCCAGCGCCACGACGAACCCGGTCAGCACGACCACCGGCCCGGTCGGCAGCGCGGCCCGGGTCGCGGTCAGCGCTCCGGTGACCCCGACCGCCGCCCCCACCACCCCGGCCAGCACCAGCACGTGCGGGAACCGGTCGGCGAGCTGGCGGGCGGTCACCGTCGGCACCACGAGCATGGCGACCATCAGGATCGCCCCGACCACCCGGACCCCGATCACGATCGCCACCACCAGCAGCGCGGTCATCAGGATCTCCAGCGTGCGCACCGGCAGCCCGAGCGACCCGGCGTAGGCCGGGTCGAACAGCGTGGTGGTCAGCGCCCGGCGGGCCACCGCGACGACCAGCAGCCCGGCCCCGCCGACCAGCGCCATCACCGCGACGTCGCTGATCAGCAGCCCGGCGGCCTGGCCGAACAGGTAGTTCTCCAGGCCGGCCTGGTCGGAGTCGGCGGTGTTGGAGATGTGGGTCAGCAGCACCACGCCGAGGGCGAAGAACCCGGACAGCACGACGCCGATCGCGGCGTCCGGGCGGATCCGCCCGGCCCGCTCGATGCCCACCATCAGCAGCGCCGCGACCAGCCCGGCCAGGGCCGCGCCGACCAGCAGCCCGGGCACGTCCTTGACCCCCGCGACCAGGAACGCCACGCACACCCCGGGCAGCGTGGAGTGCGCGACCGCGTCGCCGACCAGGCTGCGCCCGCGCAGCACCGCGAAGGCCCCCAGCACGCCGCTGGTCAGCCCGAGCACCAGCGCGCCCGCGACGACGACGCTGTCGGTGTACGGCAGTCCGAACACGCTCAGCCGCTCCACACGTCGGTGGGCTCGACCTCGCTCCCGGCCACCCGGTAGGCCGCGCGCACCGCCTCGCCGGTGAGCACCTCCGCGGTCGGGCCGCAGCCCAGCGCGCGCACGTTCAGCAGCAGGGTCCAGTCGAAGGCCGCCCGGACCTGCGCCATGTCGTGGTGCACCACGATCACCGAGTCGCCGGCGTCGCGCATCTCGCGCAGCAGGTCGAGCAGGTCGGCCTGGGTGCGGGCGTCGATGCCGGCGAACGGCTCGTCCATCACCAGCACCGGGGCCCGCTGGGCCAGCGCCCGGGCCAGGAACACCCGCTGGCGCTGGCCGCCGGAGAGCTGGCCGATCTGGCGGCGCCCGTAGGCGGCCATGCCGACCCGGTCCAGGCAGTCCGCGGCGATCTGCCGGTCGGCCTTGGGCACCCGGCGGAACCAGCCGGTGGACCGGTAGCGGCCCATCTCCACGACCTCCCGCACGGTGATCGGGAAGTCCCAGTCGACCGATTCGCGCTGGGGCACGTAGGCCACCCGGTCCAGCCCGGCCCGGCCGGCCACGCCGTCGACGAGCACCTGGCCGGCGTCCGCCGGGACGAGCCCGAGGGCGGCTTTGAGCAGCGTCGACTTGCCCGCCCCGTTCGGCCCGACGATCGCGCACAGCAGGCCCGCCGGGAACCGGGCGTCGACCTCCCACAGCACCGGCGCGGACCGGTAGGACACGGTCAGCCCGCGCACCTCCAGCGCGGTGTCGGTGGCCGTGCTGGTGATCGTCGGCGACGTCATGAACATGTCCCTCACCCCTCCGGTTCCCCGGTCAAGCCGGCGGCGATCCGTTCCGCGTTGGCCCGCAACATGCCGATGTAGGTGCCCTCCGGCGTGCCGGGCTCGCCGGCCGCGTCGGTGTAGAGCTCGCCGCCGACCCGCACGGTCGCCCCGCGCTGCCCGGTCGCGGCGATCAGCGCGTCGATGGTCTGGCGCGGCACGCTGGACTCGATGAACACCGCCGGCACCCCGCGCTCGGCGATCAGCCCGGCGACCCGCTCGACGTCGGCCGTGGTGGCCTCGGCGGCGGTGGAGATGCCCTGGATGCCGGCCACGTCCAGGTCGTAGCGGCGGCCGAAGTAGGCGAACGCGTCGTGCGAGGTGACCAGCAGCCGCCGCGACGCCGGCACGGCGGCCAGCAGCCCGGTGATCTCGGCGTCCAGGTCGGCCAGCTCGGCCAGGTAGGCGTCCAGGTTGCGCTGGTAGTCCGCGGCGTGCGCGGGGTCGCGTTCGGTGAGCGCGGCGGCGACGGTGCGGCAGGCCTGCGCCCAGAGCCCGAGGTCGAACCAGACGTGCGGGTCGTACTCCTCGTCGGTGCCCGGGGCCGGGGCGAGCAGCTCGTCGCGCGGGATGTCCGCGGTGATCGCCAGGGTGGGTTGGCGCTCGGCCAGCTCGGCCAGCAGGTCGGCCATCCGGCCCTCCAGCTGCAGGCCGCCGTAGAGCACCAGGTCGGCCCCGCGCAGCGTGGCCACGTCGCGGGCGCTGGCCCGGAACAGGTGCGGGTCGACGCCGGGACCCATCAGCCCGCTCACCTCGACCCGGTCGCCGCCGATGCGGGCGACCGTGTCGGTGATGAAGTTGGTGGTGGTGGTGACCCGGACCGGCCGGTCGACGATCGGCTCCCCGCTGGCCGGGGGCGCGGCGCAGCCGGCCAGCGCGACGACCGCCGCGAGTCCCGCGCACACCGTCCGCCACCACACGGTTAGCCCCCTCTACTACGAGGTTTAGACCAGGCTAAGTCTGGCCGTACCCTAGACGAAGTATCCGGTCGGCGTCGTCTCAATCCGAGATGCCGCCGGTTCGCGCCTACCCTCGACGGCGTGCTACCTCCGACGATCACCTGGGTGGACGGCCGGATCGAGCTGGTCGACCAGACCGCGCTCCCCGAGCTGCGCACCGTCGCCGTCGACACGGTCGACGGCCTGGTCGACGCGATCCGCCGGCTGGTGGTCCGCGGGGCTCCGGCGCTCGGCGCGGCCGGTGCCCTGGGCGTCGCGCTGGCTGCCCGCACCGAGCCGGCTTCGCTGGCCGCCGCGGCCGAGCGGATCGCCGCCGCCCGCCCGACCGCGGTCAACCTGC
>JASLAP010000081.1 GCA_030147065.1 Pseudonocardia sp.
TGCTGCTCGTGCTCGGGATCTGGTCGACCTTCCTCGTCGCCGGGACCCTCGCCGCGTACGTCGTGCACCCGCACCTGGTCGGGCCCGACCGGCTGCGGGTGCGCCTCGGCGCGGACACCGAGATCGTGGTCCCGCTCGACGCGGTCCGCGGGATCCGACGTGTGCAGCGCGACCACTCCGGCAAGACGCTCCAGGTGAACGCCCATCCCGACGGCGACCACCTGGCCCTGGCCGTCTCCGGCCGGACCACGATCGAGGTCGTGCTCGACCGGGTGCTGCCGGTCGACCTGTCGCGGGGCCGGGCGGCCCGGATCAGCCGGCTGTCCTTCGACGCCGACGAGCCCGGGCGGCTGGTCGCGGAGGTCCGGTCCCGGCTGCGCGCCGATCTGGACGCGGACGGCGCCCGGTGACTGCTCGGCGGGTCGGCGCACGCGCCGCTCGTCCCCGCACCGGCCCGCGGTTGAGTTGCAGGCGCGCAGGCAGGTCGGGTTGTCGGGTGCCGGCACGTCCGGCGCCGTGGTGGCGTGGATCCGGTCAGGTCCGGGTGACGCCCCAGGCGTCCCGGTAGATGAGCTCCTCGACCGGCGTTCGCGGGGCCGGCCCGAAGTCCGCTGCGGTGGAATGGGCGACCGGCAGCAGCCCGACCTGCGTCACGTCCGGCGGGATGCCGAGGATCCGCGCGGCCTCCGCCTCGCGCTCCAGGTGGTAGCTGGTGAGCGTGGACCCCAGACCGCGCGAGCGCAGTGCCAGCTGGAAGTTCCAGACGGCTGGGAAGATGCCGCCGTAGAACACCGACTGCGCCGCGTTGCCCTCCGGCGGCCGGCCCAGCAGACACGGGACCACCAGCACCGGAACCCGCTCGATCACGTCGACCAGGTGCCGGCCGGAGCGGACGTTGCGCGCGCCGGCGCCGTGGGTGGCCGCGTCACCCATGCGGACGACCGCAGCATCCATGTAGGCCTCACCGACCTCCCGGAAGAGCGCCCCGAGCTGGTTGCGGCGCTGCTGGTCGCGAACGACCAGCCAGCGCCAGGTCTGGGTGCGGCCGGGGGTCGGGGCCTGGGTGGCGATGCGGAGACAGTCGGTGAGGACGGCGTCCTCCACCGGGCGGTCGAGGTCCAGCTTCAGCCGCACCGCCCGGGTCGTGGTCAGCAGGTGATCCGTGATCGACGTGTCCACCAGGCCGACCGTAACCGGCGCGGGCGCCTGCGCGACCGGTTCAGCGCGTCCGGCGCACCCGGCGCTCGTCCCACACCGGCCCGTCGGACTCCCGGACCCGGCCGTCGGCGCCGAAGACCAGGTAGCGGTCGAACCCGGCGGCGAACCAGCGGTCGTGGGTGACGGCCAGGACGGTGCCGGTGAACGCCTCCAGGCCGTTCTGCAGGGCGTCGGCGCTGGCCAGGTCCAGGTTGTCGGTGGGCTCGTCGAGCAGCAGCAGGGTGGCGCCGGCCAGTTCGAGCAGCAGGATCTGCAGGCGGGCCTGCTGGCCGCCGGACAGCGTCTCGAACGGCTGGTCCCACGCCGGGGCGATCTCGTAGCGGGCCAGCGCGGACATGGCGTCGTTGCGCTCCCGCCCGCAGTCGGTCATGACGATCTCGGCCGGGGTGCGACCGTGCAGGTCGGGGCGGGTGTGGGTCTGCGCGAAGTGCCCGGGCAGCACGCGGGCGCCCAGGGTGAACCGGCCCCGGTGCGCCACGGTGGGCCGGTCGGGGTGCGCGAGCAGCGCGAGGAACTGCGACTTGCCCGATCCGTTGGAGCCCAGCACGGCCACCCGCTCGCCGAACCACACCTCCAGGTCGAACGGCTGCATCAGCCCGACCAGTTCCAGGCCCTCGCAGACCAGGGCGCGCTTGCCGGTGCGCCCGCCGCGCAGCCGCACCCGGACGTTCTGCTCGCGCGGCGGCCGCTGCGGCGGGCCGGCCCGCTCGAACCGCTCCAGGCGGGTGCGGGCCGCGCGGTGCGCCGAGGCGACGGCGTCGTTGCGCTCGGCGCTGCGCCGCAGGCCGTCGACCACGCCACGCAGCCGGCGGCGTTCCTCGTCCCAGCGGCGGCGGCGCTCGTCGAGCCGGTCGGTGCGGTCCCGGCGGGCCTGCGCGTAGTCGGCGAACCCGCCGCCGTGCACCCACACGTCGCGGTCCTCGACGGTGACGATCCGGTCGGCCGCGGTAGCCAGCAGCCGGCGGTCGTGGGAGACGAGCAGGACCGTCTTCGGGCTGGCCGCGAGCCGGCGCTCCAGCCACTGCTTGCCGGGGACGTCCAGGTAGTTGTCGGGCTCGTCGAGCAGCAGCAGGTCGTCGGGGCCGCGCAGCAGCGCCTCGAGCACCAGCCGCTTCTGCTCGCCACCGGACAGCGTCGTGACCGGGCGGGCGGCGGCCCGCGCGAACGGCAGCCCGAGCGCGGCGTCGGTGCAGGCGTCCCACACCACCTCCAGGTCGTAGCCCCCGGCGTCGACGTGCTCGGCCAGCGCCGCGGCGTAGCGCAGTTGGGCAGGCTCGGTGTCGGCCTCGGCGAGCGCGGCTGCGGCCGCGGTCAGCTCCGCGGTGCTGGCCCGCACCCGGGCCGGGGCGACGGAGAGCAGCAGGTCGGCGACGGTGGAGCGGTCGCGGACGGTGCCGATGAACTGGCGCATGACGCCCACCCCGCCGCTGCGCGCGATGCGGCCCGCCGCGGGGGTCAGGTCACCCGCGATCAGGCGCAGCAGCGTGGTCTTGCCCGCGCCGTTCGGACCGACGAGGCCGGCGGTGACGCCGTCGCCGACGCGGAACGACACCCGGTCGAGCAGCACCCGCCCGTCGGGCAGCGCGTAGGTCAGGTCGGACACCTCGACGTGGGCCACGAGCTCCTCCCGTACGTTGGCCGAGACTCGAACATTGGTCGAGTCGTCGAGCACCGTACTAGGGTCGGCGGCGTGGAGGCGACCGATTCCGCACGGCCCCGGGCCGGTGGCCGGGGCGGGCGCAGCGGCGGCACCCCGGGGTCGGTGTGGCTGCGCAGCGAGCGCGCCGGGCGCGGCGCCCCGCCGCTCAACCGCGACCGGATCGTGCGCGCGGCCGTCGCGCTGCTCGACGAGGACGGGGTCGAGCGGCTGACCATGCGGCGGCTGGCCGAGCGCCTCGGCGCCGGGCCGGCCAGCCTGTACTGGCACGTGCAGACCAAGGACGACGTCGTCGACCTGGCCCTGGATGCCGTGTTCGGCGAGGTGGAGCTGCCCGCGGACCCGCCGGACCCGACTGCCGCGGTGCGCGGGCTGGTCCTCGGGTGGCGGGCGGCGATGCTGCGCCACCCGTGGGCGGCGGCGCTGGTCGGGCGGCCGATGCTCGGGCCGAACGTGCTGCGGCGCACCGAGTACCTGCACGCCGCCCTGGCCGGGGCGGGGTTCACCGGTGACGGGCTGGTCGTCGCCGCGCACGCCGTGGCCAACTACGTGGTCGGCGCGGCGCTCACCCGGGCGGCCTGGCACACCTCCGGCGGCCCCGGCAGCCAGGCCGCCGCCGACGAGCACGTCCAGGAACGCTCCGAGCAGTTCCCGGTGCTGGCCGCGCACGCCGGCGACCGCGACGCGGACGCCGTGTTCACCGACGGACTGGACGCCCTGCTGACCGGCCTGACCGTCAGGCGCCGAAGCTGAGGCCCCGCTCGGCCAGCTCCTCGATGAGGATCCGGACCGCCTTCGGCCCGACGCCGTGGATGGCCAGCAGCTCGGCGGGCGTGACCGTGGTGAGCTGGTCGTAGCGGGTGTAGCCGTTCAGGGCCAGCACGCGGCGGGCAGTGCGACCGAGGCGCTGCGGGTACTCCGTGGGCACCGGGGAGTCCTCGGGCGGCATACCGGCCCCTTCCTGGTCGTCGCGACGCCCCGACCCTAGGTGGTGCCGCCAGCGCTCGGCGACGACGGTCAGCGCACGATCCGGTAGCGGAGGTGGGTGGCCTGCGGGGTGTCGCCCACGCCCACCACCTCGAGCTGGATGTGGTCGTCCCCGATGTCGTCCAGGAGCCGGGCGCCCCCGCCGAACAGCACGGGCACCAGGTGGATCCCGATCTCGTCGACCAGCCCCGCCCTGACGAACTGGCCGGCGACGTCCGGGCCGCCCATCACGTAGATGTCCTTGCCCCCGGCGATCTCCCTCGCCTGCCGCAGGGCGCTGTCGATCCCGTCGGTCACGAAGGTGTAGACGCCGCCCTCGGGCACGTCCTCGGGCGCCCGGTGGGTCACGATGACCAGCGGCACCCGAGCGGGGCCGGTCGGCCCGTCGGCCTTCCACCAGCGGATCGAGTCGTCGTACGTCCGGCGCCCGCCGATGAAGGCGCCCGCCTCCGCCACGGCGGTTCGCAGGAGCTCGCTGCCGGCCGCATCACCGCCCAGCGCCCACTCGTGCAGCCGCTCGCCGCCCTTGCCGAGCGGCTCCTCCGGCGTGCTGCCGGTCGCCTTGACGTACCCGTCGAGCGACATGCTCACATCGAAGATCACCTTGCTCATGGGACTCCCTCGGTGGATCGGGCCGATTCGGAATGATCGCCAGCGTGGTGGACGCGGGTGGCAGAGTCCTGTCAGTCCGGTGAAACCCAGTGCGGGCCGGGAACGGGGGCGCGATCGAGTGGAGCTGACCGTCGAACTGCTCGGGCCGCTGCGCGTCTCGGTGGCCGGGCGGCCGGTCGAGCTGCCGGCCGGGCGGCTGCGCGCGGTGCTGGCCGTGCTGGCGGTGTCGGCGGGCCGAACCGTGCCGACGGACCGGCTGGCGACCGCGGTCTGGGGTGCGGATCCGGGCGGTGACCCGCGGGCCAACGTCCGGACGAACGTCAAGCGACTGCGCCGCGCCCTGGGGACCGCCGGGGGGCAGCTCATCGCGGCCCGGCCGGGTGGTTACCTGCTGACGGCCGAGCCGGACCAGGTGGACGCGCTCCGCTTCGGCCGCCTGCTCGACGAGGCCGCGGCGGCGCCGGACCCGGCGACCGAGCGGTCCCGGCTGGCCGTGGCGCTGGCGCTGTGGCGCGGCACCCCCTTCGACGGGATCCGCTCCGACCGGTTGGAGCAGGCCGTGGCCCCGGCGCTGCGGGAGCGGCACCTGACCGCGCTGGAACGGCGGGTCGACCTCGACCTCGCGAGCGGATCACACCCCGACCCCACCGAGCTGGCCGAGCTGGCCGAGCTGCATCCGCTGCGGGAATCCCTCTGGGTGCGGCTGCTGCGGGTCCTGGAATCGGCCGGTCGCCCCGCCGAGGCGTTGGAGCGCTACGAGACGATCCGGCGCCGGCTCGCCGAGGAGCTCGGCGCCGACCCCAGCCCCGAGCTGCGACAGGTCCACGCCGACCTGCTCGCCCCCGGCGCTCCGCCCGGCGGGCACCCGGTGCCCAGGCAGTTGCCCGCCGCCGCCGACGGGTTCGCCGGGCGGGAGGCCGAGCTGGCCGCGCTGGACGCGCTGCTCGGCCCGCCGGCGGGGACGAGGTCCCCGTCGCCGCTGATCGCGGTGGTCACCGGCACGGCCGGGGTCGGGAAGACCACGCTCGCCGTGCACTGGGCGCACCGGGTCGCCGGGCGCTTCCCGGACGGCCAGCTCCACGTCGACCTGC
>JASLAP010000129.1 GCA_030147065.1 Pseudonocardia sp.
ATCAGGCTCAGGCCGAACATCACCAGGTTGAGCACCGTGGACGCGGCCAGCCGGGCCTCCCCGCTGGTGAGCCCGCCGAACTCGGAACCGATCCGGGAGAACCCCCAGGCGCTGAGCGCGAGCAGCAGGACGGTCAGCCCGACGAGCGCGAGCAGCACCCGGCGGCGGGCGGCCTCCCGGAGGGTGAGGGCGGCGACGGTGCGGACGATCGTGATCACCGGTCACCCCCGGACCCGGTGCGGAGGATGTCCAGCAACCGCTCCTCCAGGGTGATCCGCCCGGGCTCGACCGCGTGCACGCGCACCCCGAGGGCGACCAGGTCGGCGATGAGGTCCGGCACCGTGGCGGGGTCCAGGTCGGCGGGCAGCGTGACGGTGAACGCGTCCCCGCTGCGGACGAGCTTCCCGGTGGCGGCCAGTCGCTGCGCCGCCTCGGCGCCCACCCCGTCGAGCCGCATCCGGAGCTCGCGCCGGCCCAGCAGCTCGGACAGGGTGCCGGAGGCGGCGACCCGGCCCTGGTCGAGGATGACGACCCGGTCGCAGACCCGCTCCACCTCCCCGATGAGGTGCGAGTTGAGCAGCACCGCGACCCGGCGGGCCTTGAGCGAGAGCAGCAGGTCGCGCACGTCGGCCCGACCGAGGGGGTCCAGGGCGCTGGTCGGCTCGTCGAGGACGACGAGCTCCGGGCGGGCCACCAGCGCGACGGCCAGCCCGAGGCGCTGCTGCATGCCCTTGGAGAACCCGCCCACCCGGTCACCGGCACGATCGGCGAGACCGACCAGGCCCAGGCACTCGCGCTGCTCGCCCGCCGGCACCGCGATCCCCGCCAGCCGGACGTGCAGTGCCAGCACCTCGCTCGCGGTGAGCCACGGCTGGTACCGGAACAGCTCCGGGAGGTAGCCGACGCGGCGCCGGGCGCGGGGGTCCCGCGCCGGCCGTCCGAGCAGCAGCACCTCACCGGCGTCCGCCCGGACCAGGCCGAGCAGGATCTTGATGACGCTGGTCTTCCCGGCGCCGTTCGGTCCGAGCAACCCGACGACCTCGCCGCGGTCGACGGTGAAGGACACGCCGTCGACCGCGGTCCGCCGCCGGTACCGCTTGCGCAGGCCCGAGCACCACACCGCAGGCGAGGGGGGCAGGTCGGCGAGCAGCCGCTCGGCGGCATCGAGGGCGGTACCGGCCTGTGCGGTGGCCACCGCTACCGCAGCCCGCGCGCGACCGAGAGCACCTCGTCGGCGCTCAGCGAGCCGGCCACCGCGGTGACGATGCCGCCGTCCAGCCAGACCACCGCGGCCATCGCACCGTCCCGGGAGGTCAGCACCGTGGCCGGCACCCCGCCGACCTCGGCGGGAGAACTCGCCATCCGCTCGTCCAGCACCCGCAGCGGCAGCGTGGTGCCGTCGGCGGAGATGCCGCGCAGCTGCGCCGCGAGGTCGGGGGGCAGGCCGGGCAGGGACAGCACGTAGTCGCGGGCGATCTCGAACGGGACGCCCGAGGACTCGACGGTGGGCGCGGCCGAGCGGGCCACGACCAGCGCGGGCACCCCGCGGGCCTCCGACCAGACCGCGGCCAGCCGCGGGCCGGTGGTCAGCCGGAAGCGGCTGCCGTCCAGACCCGGCGGTGGCGGCGTCGGCGTCCCGCCGGCCTCCGCGACCGCCTCGGCGGCCTCCGCCGCGGAGAAGGTGAACACCGTGGTCACCTGATCACGGACCTGGTAGCGGGGTTCCCCGGTCACCCCGCGCGGCAGCTCGGCCACCCGCGGGGCGGGGAGGCCGGTCGCCTGCTCGGCGGCGGCGGCGTCGGCGACGTCGCGGATGTCGGTCTGCCCGGTCCGGTCGACCCGGCCGTAGGCGCCCAGCTCGGGCAATCCGAGCAGGTCGTCGCGGGTGACGGTGATCGGGGCGACCCGCTCGGGCCGGAAGATCTGCAGCCAGTCCGCGGCCGCGGCGACGCCGCCCCCGGCCAGCAGGGCGACGACGCCCACGGCCGCGATCACCGGGCTGCGCAACGCCGATCGCCACCGGGGGGCGCGGGCCGTGGCAGCCACCGGTCGGGGTTCGTCGGCGGCGAGTGCGCTCGACAGGCGGCGCCACCCCGCCTCGACGTCCGCGGTGACCTCGACGTCCAGCGCCGCCCCGGCCACCGCCGCGTCCTGGTGGGCGGCGGCCAGCGCGGACAGGCACACCGGGCAGTCCCCGACGTGCTCGCGATCGGCGTCGGCGACACCGGCCGGTTCGTCCACGAGCCGGCGCAGCGTGCCGTCAGTCGGATGGCGCATGGCGGTTCAACTCCTCACGCAGGGCGGACTCGGCGCGTCGCACGGTGGTGCCGACGCTGCCGGGGGACAGATCGAGGGCGGCCGCGACCTCGGCGTAGCTCAGACCGCTGTGCCGCAGGACGAGGGCGACGGCCTGCCGGCGGGGCAGCCGGGCCAGTGCCGCGCGCACCCGGCGGCGCTCGTCGCGGGTCACGACCGCCTCGGCGACGTCCGGGGAGACCGCGTGGGCCTCGCCCACGGCCTCCTCGCGGGAGGTGCGGCGGCGTCCGGAGCGGAGGTGGTTCAGCGCGGTGTGCGCCGCGGCGACGGCCAACCACCCCACCGCCTGCCCGGCCGGCACCGAGGAGCGCCCGAAGGCCAGGAACACCTCCTGGGCCACGTCCTCCGCCTCGTCCCGGGAGCCGAGCACCCGGGCGGCGACGGTGACGACGCGCCGGTAGGCGGTCCGGAAGACCTGCTCGAGATCGGGCCGGACGCCGCCCGGACCGGGACGAGCCGACACGGCCACGCCACCCTCCCGCTCGGCCGGTCCGGCCGCCGCACCGCGACCGGTGCGGGACCGCACCGTCGACACGGCGGCCGGTCTGCTCCCGCCGCACCCTATGAGGTCGGTGTCTTCCACATCTTCAGAGCACCGCCGACGCGCCGTCTGTGACACCGGGGCGCGGGATCGGCGCCGTCACCCGGTCCAGCCGACGTGACGGCACCAGCTCCGGTAGACCCCGCACCGTTGACGGCCGCCGGTGGTCGATGGTGGGTCAATACTGTTCGGGTGCATGGCGCTGGTCTTCCTCGACGTCGCCACGCCGGAGAGGTGGCTCGGGGAGAACAGCGGCGCCGTGTCCCTGGTGCGTCCCTCCCACCGGGCGCAGGAGGCTGGGTCGGACCGCCCGCCGGGCAGACCCGACCGATCCCCGAACGAAAGCCGGCGGCGCCACCCTCGGGTGGCGCGTCGTTGATCTTGAAGTGGAGGCGCTGACGGCCTACCCACCCGAGGATGCCCGGATCAGCTACGGAGGCTGCCACAGCTCGAAGCGGTTCCCCTCCAGGTCGTGGGCCCACCCGAACCGGCCGTAGTCGTACTCCTCGACGCGCTCGCTGACGTCGACCCCGGCGTCCCGGAGCTGGGCGAGCATGGCGTCGAGGTCGCGCACCCGGAAGTTGAGCATCCAGGCCTGCTCCGCCCGGCCGAAGTAGTCGGTGTCCTGCGGGAACGCGCACACGGTCCGACCGAGACCCGGCTGTCGCAGCGGCAACTCCGGGCCTTGCTCGGTGAAGCCGAGATGCTGCTCGTACCAGCGCATGAGTGCCTCGGGATCTCGGGCACGGACGAACACGGCACCGATCCCCGTCACGCGCTCCATGAGTCCCCCAGGCCACCGGCGGTGCACTCGCGGCCGATCGTGCCGCAGGCCGAGCCGGCTGTCGATCGCCACCGGCCCAGGCCGCGGTACCGGTCGGACGCCTGATGTCCTCACCCGGTGCGTCCCGCCTCCGGGACCACTGGTGGCCGCGCCCGCGGTGGCCGCCCTGATCCGGCAGGAGCGCGTCCTCGAGCCGAGTGGGTCTACCGCTGGACCACGGTCACGATCGCGCCCCTGGCCGCCTGACCGGCGGTGTTCGCGTAGCCGGGGCGATCCGCCCGAACGGGCAGAGCGCGTCGGGCGATCTCCTGGCCGGCATCGGCCGTGTGCCGGTGGAGAACGGCGACCGCGCATCGCTGACCGACGGCCGCGACCTCTGCGCGCTCCTGACGCGGTACGGCGACGTCGCCGAGCACCACGGCCGGGTCCGCGACGACAAGCGGCGGCTCCACCGGTC
>JASLAP010000135.1 GCA_030147065.1 Pseudonocardia sp.
CCAGGTCGGGGCGCAGGAAGGTGGCGTCGACGACGAAGGTCGCGCCGTGCAGCTGCTGGGCGGGCCCGAAGACCTCGCCGCGGAAGCTGTGCGCGACCATCACGTGGTCGCGGACGGTCACTCGGAACACGGTCGGCCTCCTGCCTGGTCGGGGTAGGTGACGCGGTGGCACAGGGCAGGCAGCTCGCCGCCGGCCAGTCGGGGCATGACGGCGGGCAGATCCTCGAAGGCGCTCTCCCCGGTGATCAGGGCGTCGAACGCCGGATCGGCGAGCAGGGCCGCGGACAGCGCGGCCCGGTCGGCGTGGCTGCGCCGGGCCCGACGGGCCGGGGCGACCGCACCGACCTGGCTGCTGCGGATGGTGAGCCGGCGCGGGTGGAAGCCCTCGCCCAGCGGCACCTGCACCACCCGGTCGCCGTACCAGCTCAGCTCGATCACCTCGCCCTCGTCGCCGAGCAGCTCCAGGGCCCGGGTGAGCCCGGCCGAGCTGCCGCTGGTGTGCAGCACCAGGTCGCAGTCGCCGTCGGCGGCGTCCGGGGTGCGGAACTCGACCCCGAGCGCCGCGGCCACCGCGGCCCGGCCGGGGTCCAGGTCGACCAGCTGGACCCGGGCACCGGGCAGCCCGGCCAGCAGCCGGGCCGCGCAGCAGCCGACCATGCCCGCGCCGAGCACCGCGATCCGGTCGCCGACCAGCGGCCCGGCGTCCCACAGCGCGTTGACCGCGGTCTCCACCGTGCCGAGCAGCACCGCCCGGGCGGCGGGCACCCCGTCCGGCACCGGGACGACCATCGACGCCGGCACCACGTAGCGGTCCTGGTGCGGGTGCAGGCAGAACACGGTGCGGCCGAGCAGGTCGTCCGGGCCCCGCTCCACCACGCCCACGCTGAGGTAGCCGTACTTGACCGGGCCGGGGAACTCGCCCTCCTGGAACGGGGCCCGCATGGCCGCGTGCTGGCTCTCCGGCACGCCGCCGCGGAACACGGTCGCCTCGGTGCCCCGGCTCACCGCCGAGTACAGCGCGCGGACCAGCACCTCGTCCGGCCCGGGCGGGGCCACGGTGCCCGGGCGGATCTCACCGGTGCCGGGGGCGGTGACCCAGAACGCGCGCACCCCGATCGGGGTCCGGTCGTGCTCCACCGCCACCTCGCCGCTCCCCTCCGGGGCCCGGGAAGGCCGGCCCGCTCGACCGGCACGCTACGACAGCGCGAGGTGGGCCGGGACCGCCGGGGCCGTCCCGGGTCGAGGCCGCTGTGCCGGTCCGGCGCACGCCGGGGTGAAAGCCGCCGCGCCGGGCCCGGGTGCGGCCCACCCCCCGGCGC
Organism: Pseudonocardia sp.; assembly: GCA_030147065.1. GTDB lineage: Bacteria > Actinomycetota > Actinomycetes > Mycobacteriales > Pseudonocardiaceae > Pseudonocardia. The sequence goes on from JASLAP010000135.1 coordinate 1,320, forward strand.
CCGCTCGGGGAGGATGGGGCCGTGGCCCGTCCCCGCGTCGTCCTCTCCGTCGCCGCCTCCGTCGACGGCTACATCGACGACGCCTCCGCCGACCGGCTCATCCTGTCCGGGGACGCCGACCTCGACCGGGTCGACGGCGAGCGGGCCGCGGCCGACGCGATCCTGGTCGGCGCCGGCACGATCCGCCGCGACGACCCCCGGCTGCTGGTCCGCGACCCGGACCGGGTGGCCGCCCGGGTGGCGGCCGGCCGGTCCCCGCAGCCGCTCAAGGCGACCGTGAGCGGCCGCGGCGACCTCGACCCGGCCGCCCGCTTCTTCACCACCGGGGACCAGCCCAAGCTGGTCTACCTGCCGACCGGGATCACGGCCCCGGCCGCGGTGCGGGCGGTGGCCACCGTGGTGGCGGCCGGCGTCCCGCTCGACCCGCGGCTGGTGCTCGCCGACCTGCACGACCGGGGGGTGCGCACGCTGCTGGTCGAAGGGGGCACCGCGATGCACACGCTGTTCCTCACCGCCGGGCTGGCCGACGAGCTGCAACTGGCGCTGGCCCCGCTGTTCGTCGGGGACGCCGCCGCACCCCGGTTCGTCGGTCCGGGCGCCTTCCCGCACACCGCGGGCCGGCGGATGCGGCTGGCCGAGGTCCGCCGCCTCGACGACGTCGTGCTGGCCCGCTACCTGCTCGGGGACGCCCGGTGAGCGTCCGGCGCGACTCCGACCTGCGGTGGTTGGAGACCACCATCGCGCTGTCGCGGAACTCGCCGCCCTCGGCCACCGCGTTCTCGGTCGGCGCGCTGGTCGTCGACGCGGACGGCGCGGTGCTCGGGCGGGGCTACTCCCGCCCGCACGACCCGCACGACCACGCCGAGGAGATCGTCCTGGCCGGGCTGGGCGAGGGGTGGCAGGCGCCGCCGGGCACCACGCTGTACAGCTCGCTGGAGCCGTGCAGCGCCCGCGCGTCCCGGCCGCGGACCTGCACCGACCTCATCCTGGCCGCGCACATCGGGCGGGTGGTGTTCGCCTGGCGCGAGCCGTCGATCTTCGTCGAGGGCCGCGGGGCCGAGCTGCTGCGGGCCGGCGGGGTGGAGGTCGTCGAGCTGCCCGAGCTGGCCGGCCAGGTCCGCGAGGTCAACCGTCACCTGCTGCCCGGGTAGGTCGTTGGGTAACCTGCGCGCGCCGCCCGCGGACCCGTCGCTACGCTTTTCCGGGTGTTGACCCGGATGTCGTCGCTGTTCCTGCGTACCCTGCGCGAGGACCCGGCCGACGCGGAGGTGCCCAGCCACAAGCTGCTGGTCCGCGCCGGCTACGTCCGTCGCGTCGCTCCGGGGATCTACTCCTGGCTGCCGCTGGGCCTGCGGGTGCTGCGCGCGATCGAGCAGGTGGTGCGCGAGGAGATGGACGCCATCGGCGCCCAGGAGATCCACTTCCCGGCGCTGCTGCCGCGCGAGCCCTACGAGGCGACCGGCCGGTGGACCGAGTACGGGCCCAACCTGTTCCGGCTCAAGGACCGCCGCGGCGGGGACTACCTGCTCGGGCCCACCCACGAGGAGCTGTTCACCCAGGTGGTCAAGGGCGAGTACGCGTCCTACAAGGACTACCCGGTGATGCTCTACCAGATCCAGACCAAGTACCGGGACGAGGCGCGGCCCCGCGCCGGGATCCTGCGCGGCCGGGAGTTCCTGATGAAGGACTCCTACTCCTTCGACCTGACCGACGAGGGGCTGGCCGAGTCCTACCGGCGCCACCGCGAGGCCTACGTCCGGATCTTCGACCGGCTGGAGCTGGAGTACGTCATCGTCGCGGCCACGTCCGGGGCGATGGGCGGGTCGGCCTCGGAGGAGTTCCTGGCCGTCGCCGAGACCGGCGAGGACACCTACGTCCGCAGCCCCGGCGGCTACGCGGCCAACGTCGAGGCGGTCACCACGCCCGCGCCCGAGGCCCGTCCGCTGGACGGGCTGCCCGAGGCGCAGGCGCACCACACGCCCGACACCCCGACGATCGCCACGCTGGTCGACTTCCTCAACGCCAACCTCGACGGGCGCACCTTCACCGCCGCGGACACCCTGAAGAACGTGCTGGTCAAGACCCGCCGGCCGGGTTCGCCGGAGTGGACGCTGCTGGGCGTGGGCCTGCCCGGGGACCGCGAGGTCGACATGAAGCGCCTGGAGGCCGCGCTCGACCCGGCCGAGGTCGCGTTGCTCGACGAGGCCGACTTCACCCGCCACCCGTTCCTGGTCAAGGGCTACATCGGGCCGGCCGCGCTGGCCGCCAACGGGGTGCGCTTCCTGGTCGACCCCCGGGTGGTCACCGGCACCGCCTGGGTCACCGGCGCCGACAAGCCCG
>JASLAP010000142.1 GCA_030147065.1 Pseudonocardia sp.
GACTGACGCAATCGTGCCGCGGTGGCTTATCCTTGCGCCGGCGGGTCCGAGCCGCGGGAACAACGGGCTGCCGACCTTTCCGGAGGCGACATGATCAGTAGGGGTGGGTCGGGAGGATTTCCGCGCGGGAGTCGGCGCGGATGGACCGCGCGCCCCCGGACGAGCCCGTCGTCCTGGGTCGATCTGCTGGACCGCAGCGCGCACCGGCTCGACGAACTGGGCATCACCGCACCGGCGCCGTTCGATCTGGAACGGTTCATCCGGCAGTTGCGCGAATTGCGTGGCCGGGAGATCGTGCTCACCCCGATCGAGGTGCGGCCGGACGCCGTCACGGTGTGCGGCTACTGCCTGACCCTGGCCGAATGGGACCACGTGTTCTACGCGCAGTCCCGCAGCCGGTTGCACCGCACGCACAACGCGGTGCACGAACTCGCCCACCTCGTGCTCGGACACCGGTCGGTCTCCCCGCTCGCCCGTCCGGGTGCCGCGGCGACCGGTCCGGCCCTGCTCGGACCAGCCGAGGAGCTGCCCGGCTACTCCGACCGGTGCGAGGACGAGGCCGACGCGGTGGCGGCCGTCCTGCTCGGCCGCTGGCAGGAGAACGCCCCGCGCAGCTGGGTGGCGCACGCGACGCTGCGCCGCGGCGCGGTCCGGCTCGCCGACGCCTACGCCTGACGTGGTGCGGTGAGGTCGGGATGACGCCCCCCGGGGTCGACGTGCTCGGGGTGCTCGTGGTGGGGCTGCTGCTGGCCGCCGGCCTGCCCCGGCTGGCCTGGGGCTCGCCGTCGCAGCGGGCGCTGGCCGGTGCCCTGTGCAGCTCGGCCGCGGTGCTCGCCCTCGAGCAGGACCAGGTCGAGCACCTGCTGGGGGACCTCGGCGCGGCGGCGTTCGGCGCGCTCGCGCAGTGCCTGCTGGTCACCCTGGCCGCGGCCGCGGCGTTCGGCATGGCCCGCCAGGTCTCCCCGGCGCCGCTGCCGGTGCGGCTCTCGCCCGCGGTCCTCGGGGTGCCGATCGCCGCCGCGCAGTGCGTGCTGTTCGGGGTGTCCGGCGCGGCCGCGACGGCGACCACCGGCCGGCTGTTCGTCGATCACGTCCACCGGCCGGCGGTGCTGGCGCTGTGGCTGGTGACGGCGGCCGGGCCGGTGGCAGCCGGGGTCGCGCTGCTGCCCGTGCTGCGCCGCTACGGCCCCGGGCTCCCGCTGCGCCGGGCCCGGTTCGCGGTGGCGTGCACGGTGGCGGGCACGGTGCTGATCGCCTTCGCCGGCGCCGCCATGGCCGCGGAGCTGGTGCTGGCCGCCGTCGGGTCGCCCGCGCTGGACCGGGTGGGCGCCGCGGCCGAGCCGCTCGCGCCGGTCGGCCTGGGCGTCGTCGCGGTCGGTGTGCTCGGGACCCGGCTGCTGACCGCCGCGGCCCCGCTGGCCCGCTGGTTCGGCGACCACCGCGCCCTGCGCCGGCTGGCCCCGCTGGCCCGCCGCCTCGCCGCGGCCGCTCCCGAGTGGGGGATCAGCTCGGTGGCCGACCGCCGCACGCTGCGCGACCCGGCCGGCCGGCTCTACCGGCGGGTGATCGCCGTCCGGGACGCGTCCTGGACGCTGGTCGGGCTGGCCGAGGACGGCGCGGTGATCGAGCGGGCGCAGGACTTCGCCCGGGCGCGCGCCGGGCCGGCCGGCGACGAGGCCGTCGCGGTGCTCGCCGAGGCCTGCTGGCTGCGCTACGCCGTCGAGGCGGCCGCCCGCGGGGCCCGGCCGGTCGACGCCGACGCCGCGCGGTTCCCCGAGCGGGTGCCCGAACCGGCCGGCTCGCTGCGCGAGGAAGCCGCCTTCCTGGTCGCCGTGGCCCGGATGTGGCACGACCCGCGGGTCGAGGAGTTCCTCGCCGACCCACCGGCGCGCCGGCACCCGCACCTGCGGAGCGCGTGAGGCGGTCGGACCGTCAGCGGGCGGCGGAGTCGGACGGGCCGTTCAGCCGGGCGTGGTCCAGCACCGCCAGCAGGGTGCGCCGGGAGTCCTCGGGCAGGCCCCGCACCCGGTGCATGATCTCCAGCACGCCCGCGTCCCGCATCGCCGCGACGACCTCCAGCTCCTCGCGGGCCCGCGGGTTGTCGCCGCCGCCGATGGCGTCGATGAGCTGGCTCAGGCTGATGTTGAACAGGTCGGCCAGCGAGGTCAGGTGGCCGACCGTGGGGTTGGAGCGCTTGCCCCGGGTCAGCTGCCAGACGTAGGTGCTGGAGATCGTCCGGCTCTTGCGCTCGTCCTCCGGGAGGGTGGCCGCCCGCCGGTTGATGTGCTCGGCGGCTTCCTCGAAGGTGTAGGGGCGCTTGGTGTCCGGGTTGGGGAAGAGGTCGAAGAGCTGGGTCAGGGTCTTGGCCAAGCCGTCGGACTGCTGGTCGTGGGCCACGGTGGCTGGTCCCTCCTCCGTGCGGTCGGTCCCGACCCGAGCAGACGCTACTGGCTGGCCGCCGCTCGTTTCACGTGAGTTGGTCGAGCGGTCGCTTCCGTGCGACCAAAGCTCAGGCGAACGAGCGGGATGGACCCGAAGGGCGAGCGGGATCGGCCGGAAGGAGGTGTCGCCCGCCCGGCGGGCGCCGTGGACGGGCGCCGCGCCGGCTCGCATCAGAGCTGATGGCACTCCGGGCCGGGGTGCTGGCCGTCGACCCCGGGGCCGGCCGGGCCACGGGCCACGTAGGCCGGGCGCAGGCCGGGCTCGGGCGGGTCGTAGTACCGGTGGAAGACCGGGGTCAGGCCGCCGGAGACGGGCGGCACGATCCAGCTCCACTCCGCCGGGCACCGCCGGCCCGCCTTCTCCTCGCGGGCCACGTGCACCAGGAACCGCTCGGCCTCGGCGTGGTGGTCGGTCATCGTCACGCCGGCGGCGTCGAACGAGTGCTGGACCGCGCGCAGCAGCTCCAGCACCGCGCGGTCGCGCCACAGCGTGCGCGGTGAGCTGGTGTCCAGGCCCAACCGCTCGGCCAGCTGCGGCAGCAGGTCGTAGCGGTCGGCGTCGGCCAGGTTCCGGGCCCCGACCTCGCTGCCCAGGTACCAGCCGTTGAACGGGGCCGCCGGGTAGGTCACCCCGCCGACCACCAGCGGCATGCTGCTGATCGCCGGGACGGCGTGCCAGCGCAGCTCCAGCTCGGCGAACCACGGGTGCTCGGGGTGGGTCAGCTCGACCTCCAGCACCGCGTCGGCGGGCAGCTCGAACAGCTCGGGCACGCCGCCGTCGGCGGAGATCAGCAGCGGCAGCACGTCGAACCGGCCGGGCGGGTCGGGGCGCTGCCAGCCCAGCGCGGCGGCCCGCTCGGTCAGGGCGACGTTGCGCGGGTCGCCGCGCACCGCGCTGCCGCCGTCCGGGTCGTCGACGAGGTGGCCGGCGTACCGGATGAGCTGCTCGTTGTGGATCCGCGGTCCGGCGTCCTGCGGGGTCTCCGGGGCGAACACCGTGATGGTGGACCGGATGCGGCCCCCGCGGGTGGCGTCGTGCAGGTGGGCGACGCACTCGGCGGCCACCTCCGCCGGCGCGCGCACGGTGCGGCGGTCGCGCACCCGCAGGCTGTTCCAGTAGAGCCGGCCGATGCAGCGGGCGGCGTTGCGCCAGGCCACCCGGGCGCCGTAGGTCAGCTCCTCGGGGGTGTGGGTGTAGCTGCCGGTCCGGTCGATCTCGTCGAGCACCTGGCGGCGGCGCTGGTCGAGCGGGCGGGCCGGGGCCGCCTCGGCGTGGAAGCGCTCCAGGAACTCCTCTGCGGCGGCCGGATCCACCGGATCCGGACGGGTACCGGGCGGGGCGGACCCGGTGCCGGGACGGTCGATGTCACGATGGGCGGGAACCTCGGAGTCCCTTGCGACGAGCGTCACCCGGATTCTTCGCCTTCCGATCGGCCAGCTCCCCGGTCCGGGGCCGAGGTATTTACTACCTCGAACGGGCGATCAGGGGACCCCCTCCGTACTGCTACATCTGGCTGATCGTGGACTACTGTCGGTAGTAACGCAGGTCGCGGACCGGGCGCCCCTCGTCCAGCGCGCGCTGCTCGAACTTGGTCACCGGCCGCCAGGACGGCCGGGGCAGCCAGCCGTCGGCCGACGGATTGTGCAGGCGCGGCTCGGCGTCGCACACCGCGCGCATCTGGGTGGCGTAGTCGGTCCAGTCGGTCGCCAGGTGCAGCCAGCCGCCGGGGCGCAGCCGGTCGGCCAGCAGGGCGACGACCGCCGGCTGCACGAGCCGGCGCTTGCGGTGGCGCCGCTTCGGCCACGGGTCCGGGAAGAAGATCCGCACGCCGTCCAGCGACCCCGTCGGCACCCGCTCGCGCAGCAGCGCGACCGCGTCGCCGCGCAGCACGGCCACGTTGGTCAGCCCGAGCTCGGCCACCCGCATCAGCAGCTGGGCCAGGCCCGGTTCGAAGACCTCCACGGCCAGGTGGTCCACCCCGGGGTCGGCCGCGGCCATGGCCGCCGTCGACTCCCCCATGCCCGACCCGATCTCCAGCACCAGCGGGGCGACCCGGCCGAACCAGGCCGGCGGGTCGTAGGGCTCGGTGCCGGCGACCAGGTCGGCGACGTCCCGGCCGCGCTCGGGCCACCAGCGCTCCCAGGCCCGCTGCTGGCCCTCGGTCAGCCGGGCGCGGTGGTGGACGTAGCTGGTGACCGGCCGGTGGGGCCCGGCTGCGGGCTCGGTGGAAGGGGCGGGCGGCCGGCCCTCAGGCACCGTGGTCCGGGCGTGGCCCGGCCGCGGACGCCTCGGCCGCTGCCTGGGCTGCCGCCGCCGGGGACTGAGCGGCCGGGCTCGGGGCCGGCGGGATCACCGGGGCGGGCGCGGCGGCCGGGGTCGGCGTCGGGGCCGGGGTGGTCGGGGTCTGGGCGGCGAGGTTCTGGCCGGTCGCCGACCCGGTGGTGGACGCACCGGCCGCGGCGGCGGCCGGGAGGCGCACGCCCGCGGTCGCCCCGGGCAGCTTGCCGCGCACGTAACCGGCGCTGGTGAAGGCCAGCGCGGTGACCACCGCCGCGGCCGAGGACACCCGGCCCTCCTTCAGCTCGCGCAGCACCGCCGAGGGCAGCACCTTGGCCACGTAGCTCCGCTCGGTGGCCAGCCCGTCGCCGGCCCCGACCATCTTCGACACCGCGGCCTTGGACAGCCCCTCCGACCAGCTGCGCCGGCGCAGGTAGGCCCACTCCACGCGGTCGTCGCTGACCCGGTGGTCGACCACCGCGGCCGGCTCGAACACGATCCGGATCTCCTGGCCGGCCCGGCGGTAGGCCTGCCGGGCCCGGATGCAGAGCTCGGTCTCCTCGCAGCCCAGCGGGTTCTTGCCGATCCGGCCGATGTCCTCGGCGAACCCGCCGACGCGCTCGAACACCTCGCGCCGGAAGGACATGTTGCAACCCATCAGGTTGCGCACCTCGGCCCGGGTGCGCGGCTGCCCGGTGTAGGTGCAGCCGACGATCCAGTCCAGCTCGCCGGTGGCGTTCGGGTCGTAGGGGGCGTCGCCGGGCAGCACCCGGGGCCGGTTGGTCGGCCAGCGCGGGTGCGCCACCCCGCCGACCGCGACCACGGTGGGGTCGGCGTAGGGCGCCAGCA
>JASLAP010000192.1 GCA_030147065.1 Pseudonocardia sp.
CGGCGCCGGTCAGCGGGCCGCGGGCGGGCGGTTGGCGCTGGACCGGGTGGTCGCGGTCGGGCACTCGGCGGGCGGGCACCTGGCGACCTGGCTGGCCGCGCGGCCCGGGTTGCCCGCCGGTTCCCCGGGCGCGGCGCCCGCGGTGGTCCTGCGCGGGGTGGTCAGCCAGGCCGGGGTGCTGGACCTGGTCGACGCGGCCGAGCAGCGCGTCGGGCAGGAGGCGGTGCCCGACCTGCTCGGCGGGCCGCCGGACGCCGTCCCGGACCGCTACGCGCTCGCCTCGCCGGTGGCCCGGCTGCCGCTGCCGGCGCGGGTGGTCTGCGTGCACGGCACCGCCGACGTCAACGTGCCGATCCGGCAGAGCGAGCGGTTCGTGGCCGCCGCGGGCGCGGGGGCCGACCTGGTCACGCTGACGGGGGTGGACCACTTCGCGGTCATCGACCCGGCGACCGACGCCTGGCGGGCCTGCCGCGACGCCGTCGAGCGCCTGCTGGGCCGCTGACCTGCCCTTTGAGGGTTGTCCTGGCATTCTCCGACAATTCCCGGGAGAACTTTCACCGGGTGCGTCAATGAGACAATTGACGTCATGCCGATCGACGCGACAGCAGTGGCCCGGTTCTTCGAAGACCGGCTGGCGGGCGTGGTGACGTCCACGGCCGACGGCGACCGGTTCTTCTTCTACGACCCCGACGGCGTCACGCGCGAGGACGCCCGCTTCCCCTTCGCCACGCTGATAACCCGGGACCACCCCTACGACGACGTCAGCGATCTCGACCGCGACGGCTCCTTCCGGCTCAACCTCGGCCTGACCCGGGAGACCTACCGGTCGCTGTTCGGCCGCCCGCCCACCGGGCGCGACGCCCGCGGCATGGTCGACACCGGCGTCGACCCGGCCACCCGCGACCGCCTGATGCCGCATCCGATCTACGCCGGCCAGCACTGGGTGTGCGTCGTCGACCCGGGCCCGCAGACCTTCGACGAGCTGCGGCCCCTGATCGTCGAGGCGCACGAGCTCGCCGCCCGCAAGTACCGCAACCAGCGCGCCCGCCAGGACTGACGGGTGGGTGGCTCAGCGCCGGCCGGGCAGGGTGAGCAGTGCCGCGCCCACCGCGACGTGCAGCGCGATCAGCCCGCCGACGGACGCGATGGTGGTGGCCGAGGTGACCGGACCGAGCAGCGACACGGCGAGCACGCCGACGGCCACGATCCGCCAGATCCGCCGCGCCCGCCGCGTCCAGCGCTCCAGGGCGGCGAGCAGCGCCCAGCCGGCCAGCCCGGCGACCAGGGCCGCGACGACCACGTCGGGCAGCCCGACGCTGCTGCGGCCGGGGACGTCGACGGCGAGCGGGACACCGGTGAGGCTGAGCACCAGCCACACCCCCGCGGCGGCGAGGACGGTGCCCAGCACGGTCAGGGCGCGGGGGCGGGCGGTCCGGGTCGGTCGGGGTGCGGTGGTCGTTGTCATGGCGACCACGGTGCCCGCCGGTCCGCGCCGGCCGCGTCGGCCGGGAGTCGGTCCGGGGTCCGACCTTCGTCGGACCCCGGCGCGCATCGAGCCCGACGCCCGCCGGCGGCCGGGCCCGGCGGCCGTGCCCGGCGACGTGGCCGGTGGCCCGTCCGCCGCCCGGGCCTCCGACTTCCGTCGGTCCCGCGGCCGCCGGTCGCCCACCTACGCTCGCCCGATGGACAGCAGCCGGGCCCCGGTCGCGGTCACCGCGGCGTTCGTGGCCGGGACCGCGGTGCTCGCCGCGCTCACGATCGTGGGCAGCGGCGGCCCCGCGTCCGGGGCCCTGTTCGCCCTGGACGTGGCCGCGGCCGTGGTGAGCTGCGCCGCGGTCGTCCTGCTGGTGCGCCGGTCGCCGCCGATCGCGGTGGCAGTCGGGCTGGCCGTGCTGGCCGCGTTGTCCCCGGCCGCGACCCCGGCGTCGACGGCGGCCACGCTGCGGATCGCCCGCACCCGTCCGCTGGGGCCCGCCGCCGCGGTGGCCGCCGCCGGCGCGTTCGGGCTCGTGGTGCGGTACCTGTGGCGGCCGGACCAGGGGCTGGCGTTCGGCTGGTGGGTGCTGCTGGTCGTGGTCGCGCACGCCGGGCTGCTCGGCTGGGGCGCCTACGCCCGGTCGCGGGCCGAGCTGCTGGACTCGCTGCGCGAGCGGGCCCGGCGGGCCGAGGCCGACCAGGAGCGCCGGGTCGGGGCGGCCCGGCTGGCCGAGCGCACCCGGATCGCCCGGGAGATGCACGACGTGCTGGCCCACCGGTTGTCGCTGGTCGCGGCGACCGCCGGGGCGATCGAGTTCCGGCCGGACGCGCCGCCCGAGCGGCTGGCCGCCGCGGCCGGCGTGCTGCGCTCCAGCGCCCACGCGGCCCTCGACGAGCTGCGCGAGGTGATCGGCGTGCTCCGCTCCGGGCCCGACGAGGACCGCCCGCAGCCCACCACCGCCGACGTCCCCCGGCTGGTGGCGGAGATCCGCGCCGCCGGCACGCCCGTCCGGCTCACCGACGGCCTGGGCGCCGTCCTGGACGGCAGCACCGGTCGTACCGTGTACCGGGTGGTCCAGGAGGGGTTGACGAACGCCCGCAAGCACGCCGCCGGGCAGCCGGTGGACGTCGTGCTGCGCGGCGGCGCGGAGATCGTCGTCGAGGTCGGCAACCCGCTCGGCCCGGCCGCCGGGACCCCGGGCGGCGGGGCCGGCCTGATCGGGCTCGCCGAGCGGGTCGCGCTGGCCGGCGGCCGGCTGGAGCACGGCGCGGACGGCGACCGCTTCCGGCTGGTGGCCACCCTGCCCTGGCCGGACGGGACCGGTCCGGCCCCGGATCCGGCCCGATGAGCACCGTCCGCGTCCTGCTCGTCGACGACGACGCCCTGGTCCGCTCGGCCCTGGCCATGATGCTCGACGGCACCGACGGCATCCGGGTGGTCGCCGAGGTCGACGACGGCGCCGGTGTGCCAGCTGCGCTGGGCGCCCACCCCGTCGACGTGGTGCTGATGGACCTGCGGATGCCCCGGGTCGACGGGATCACCGCGACCGCCCGGGTGCGCGCCCGCCCGGACCCGCCCGAGGTCCTGGTCCTGACCACCTTCGACGCCGACGAGGGCGTGCTGCGCGCCCTGCGGGCCGGGGCCAGCGGGTTCCTGCTCAAGGACACCCCGCCGGCCGACCTGGTCGCCGCGGTGCTGCGGGTGGCCGCCGGCGACCCGGTGCTCTCGCCGCGGATCACCCGCCGGCTGATGGACCGGGCGGCCGGCGGGTCGGACGAGCGGGACCGGGCCCGGGCCGCGCTGGCCCGGCTCAGCGCCCGGGAGCGCGAGGTGGCCGCGGCGATCGGGCGGGGCGCGTCCAACGCCGAGGTCGCCGCCGCGCTGCACATGGGGGTGGCGACGGTGAAGGCGCACGTCTCGCACATCCTGCTCAAGCTGGAGCTGTCCAACCGCACCCAGATCGCCCTGCTGGCGCACGACGCCGAGCCGTCCGAGCCCGGCGCGCCGTAACATGCGGGCGCTCGTCGGTACCCGGCGGTACCATCGACGCCGTCCGAGCACGTCGGAAGCAGCACCCTCGCAAGCACAGGAAGCAGGCGGCAGTCCCCTTGACCCATCCGGATCCCGTCCAGTCCCGCATGGCCGTTCCGGACGCCGCCCTGCTCGCGCTGCTCGGCTCTCGTGACGAGAGCCTGCGCACCGCGGAGGACCTCCTCGCGGCGGACGTGCACGTGCGTGGCAACGAGCTCACCCTGACCGGCACCCCGGCCGACGTGGCCTTCGCCGAGCGGGTCTTCACCGAGCTGATCACCCTGGCCGAGCGCGGCCAGCAGGTCTCCGCCGACGCCGTGCGGCGCACCGTGGAGATGCTCGGCGACGACGACGCCGACGGTCGCGCCCGGATCGGGGAGTCCCCGGCCGAGGTGCTGAGCCTGGACATCCTGTCCCGGCGCGGCCGGACCATCCGGCCCAAGACGCTGAACCAGAAGCGCTACGTCGACGCCATCGACGCGCACACCGTCGTGTTCGGCATCGGCCCGGCCGGTACCGGCAAGACCTACCTCGCGATGGCCAAGGCCGTGCAGGCGCTGCAGGCCAAGATGGTCAACCGGATCATCCTGACCCGGCCGGCGGTCGAGGCGGGCGAGCGGCTGGGCTACCTGCCCGGCACGCTCTACGAGAAGATCGACCCGTACCTGCGCCCGCTGTACGACGCGCTGCACGACATGATCGACCCGGAGTCCATCCCGAAGCTGATCTCGGCCGGGACGATCGAGGTCGCGCCGCTGGCCTACATGCGCGGCCGGTCGCTGAACGACGCCTACATCATCCTCGACGAGGCGCAGAACACCACGCCCGAGCAGATGAAGATGTTCCTGACCCGGCTCGGCTTCGGCTCGAAGATCGTGGTCACCGGCGACGTCACCCAGGTCGACCTGCCCGGCGGCACCCGGTCCGGGCTGACCGTGGTGCGCGACATCCTCGACGGCGTGGACGACGTCCACTTCAGCCAGTTGACCAGCACCGACGTGGTGCGCCACCGGCTGGTGGCCGACATCGTCGACGCCTACGCCCGGTGGGACGCCGAGAGCCAGCGCCCGGCGCTGCGCTCGGCGGCCCCGCGCACCGGGCCGCCGCAGGACAACCGCCGCGCCCGCCGGCGCTGAGCACCACGCCCGACCACGACGAGGGGCCCGGTCCGTTCGGACCGGGCCCCCCGTCGTCGCGCCGTCAGGCCTTCGGCTGCGAACTCAGCGCGCCCGTTGACCGAACAGCTGCACGTCCTCGACGCACACGCAGCCCCGGTGCAACCCGCCGTTGATCGTCGCCGAGCAGTAGCGGGTGCCGATCGGGTCGTGGGCGCCCCACTCGTGGGGGCACACGCTGCAGACCAGGTGGGGTCGGGCGGCGGCCGAGGACGGCACCGTGGGGGTTTCGCGGGTCCTGCGCATGGGGCTTCTGTTCCTGACTCGTGGGGATCGGGGGAGCGGCCGTGGAGCGGCGTCAGGGTGCCTGGGCGCCGGTCGTGTGCAGGTGGCCGAGCACGTCCCGGTAGGAACGCAGCAGCCCGACCTGCAGGTAGGGGATGCCGCGCTCGGCGCAGAACTGCTGCACCAGCGGCTGGGCGCGGCGCAGGTGGGGCCGGGGCATGCTGGGGAACAGGTGGTGCTCGACCTGGTAGTTCAGCCCGCCGAGGGCCAGGTCCACCCAGGGCCCGCCGCGGACGTTGCGCGAGGTGAGCACCTGCTTGCGCAGGAAGTCCCAGTCCTCGTCGCCGGTCGGGCTGGGCATGCCCTTGTGGTTGGGGGCGAACGACAGGCCCATGTAGAGACCCCACAACCCCTGGTGCACGGCCATGAACACCACCGCCTTGACCGGGCTGAGCACCAGGAACACCGCGCCGAAGTAGGCCGCCGCGTGCCCGAGCAGCAGCGCGGCCTCCAGGCCGCGCCGCTTCATCCCGCCGCGCCACACCGCGTCGGCGCTCGTCCAGTGCAGGTTGAGGCCCTCCAGCAGCAGCAGGGGCAGGAACAGGAACGCCTGGTGCCGGGTCGTCCAGCGCAGCAGGCCGCGCTTGGCCCGGCTCTGCCCGGCGGTGAAGGCCAGCAGCGGGATGTCCAGGTCGGGGTCGTCGTCCTCGTGGTTGGGGTTGGCGTGGTGGCGGTTGTGCTTGCCGGTCCACCAGCCGTAGCTGACCCCGATCAGGGCGGCGTTCGACAGGCCGAGGGCGTCGTTGGCCCGCCGGCCGCGGAAGACCTGCTTGTGCCCGGCGTCGTGGCCGAGGAAGGCCACCTGCGTCCAGGCCACCGCCAGCACGGCGGCCGTGCCGATCTGCCACCACGAGTCGCCGAGGTAGCCGAAGGCCGCCCAGGTGGCGGCCAGGAAGGCGAGGGTGAGCCCGATTCGCGCCGCGTAGCGGCCGGGCCGTCTGCGGAGCAGCCCGGCCTCGCGGATCCTCCGGGACAGGTCGGCGAAGTCGCTGCCCGATCGTCGGGTCGTGTCGGACATCGTGGCGGGGGCGGCCGGCACCATTCGGGATCACCTCGTTGCACCTGATGGCGCACCGGGGTCTTGAGCGGAGCCATATCGCGACAGTCGCGGGTAGTGCCCAGGGTAATCGACCGCGATGGTTCCGCGAGCCGGGCGCGCGGCACCTCGATCGGGTGAGACGCCGGGAGCTGCCGAGGTGGGTAGTATCGCGGTCACCGCGGTGCCGACCCGGATCGCGCTGAGCCGCCGGTCGGGCGTCGGCGGAGGAGACGGGGTTGCCCGACCATGACGAAGTCCGCCGCCCGGGTTCCGGGCCGGCCTCGCCGCCGGACGCGCGGCCGGGGGCCGGGTCGTGGTTGAGCTGGGCACGGTCACCCGGGCGCTGCTGGGCCTGGTCCGCGACGGGTCCGACGAGAAGATCCTGGCCGGCCGGATCTGCCAGGCCTGCGTGGACGGGCTGGACGTGGACGGGGCGGCGATCTCGGTGCTGACCGCGACCGAATCCCGGCAGACGCTGTGGGCCACCGACCCGATCGCGGACCGGCTGGAGGAGCTGCAGTTCACGCTGAACGAGGGGGCCTGCATGGAGGCCGCGTCGACCGGCGCCCCGGTGTTCGTCGCCGACCTGCAGCACGGCTCGGGCACCGCGCGCTGGCCGGTGTTCGCCGCGGCGGTCGCCGAGCAGACCGGCATCGGCGCCCTGTACGCGCTGCCGCTGCAGTGGGGCGCGGTCAACCTCGGGGTGCTCGACCTGTACCGGCACGAGCCCGGCGCGCTGACCGACGCCCAGCGGCGCGACGCGCTCAGCGCCGCCGACACCGCCGCCCTGATGCTGCTCGGGCAGCGAACCGACCCGGGGGACGGGGCCGGGGGGTGGCTCGACCACGAGCTGGGTCACCGCGCCGAGGTCCACCAGGCCACCGGCATGGTGCTGGTCCAGCTGGGCATCGGCCCGGCGGACGCGCTGGCGCGGCTGCGGGCCCACGCGTTCGTCCACCAGCGGCTGCTCATCGACGTCGCGCGCGACGTCGTGGCGTGCCGCCTCGTCTTCACCGAGGACATGCCGTGAACCGAGGACAGGCCGGGAACAGACCGGACACCGCTGCCCAGGACCACGCCGACGAAGGAGATGCCGCTGTGCCCGGAACGGACCGCGAGGAGCGCCTCAGCCGGGCCTTCGTGACCCTCGCCGACACCCTCGTCGCGGACTACGACGTGATCGCGCTGCTCGACCAGCTCGTCGGCCACTGCGTGTCCCTGCTGGCCGCCGACGCCGCCGGGCTGATGCTCGCCGACTCCCGCCGAGACCTGCGGGTCGTGGCGTCGTCCAGCGAGGACGCCCAGGTGATGGAGCTGCTGCAGCTGCAGGCCGACGAGGGCCCCTGCCTGGAGTGCTACCGCAGCGGCGGCCCGGTCAGCGTGCCCGACCTGACCGACACCCGGTCGCGCTGGCCCGTCTTCGCCGCGGCGGCCGAGAAGGCCGGGGCGTTCCGCTCGGTGCACGCGCTGCCCCTGCGGCTGCGCGGCGAGGCGATCGGCGCGCTGAACCTGTTCCACGGCACGCCGGGGTCCCTGCCCGACGCCGACCTGGCGCTGGGCCAGGCGCTGGCCGACGTGGCGACCATCGGGATCCTGCAGGAGCGGGCCATCCGCCGCGGCGAGGTGCTCAACGAGCAGTTGCAGGCCGCGCTGAACAGCCGGGTGGTCATCGAACAGGCCAAGGGCGTGGTGGCCCAGCTCCTCGGCCTGGGCATGGACGGCGCCTTCGGCGTGCTGCGCGGCTACTCCCGCCAGCACAACCGGCGGCTGGCCGAGGTGTCCCGGGCGGTGGTGGCCGGCGAGATCGGGTCGGCCGAGCTGGTGGAGACCCGGACGCGCCTCGCGGCGCCCGTCGCGGGGCGCCGCCGCACGTCGTGAGCGCCCGGACGGTCAGCCGGGCAGGTAGCGGTCGAGCATGGCGTTGCCGAACTTGCCCTTCGGGTCGGCGTCGCGGACCAGCCGCTCGGCGTCGGGCAGCCGCGGCCACAGCGCGCGGACGACGTCCGGGGCGGTGCTGAAGACCTTGCCCCAGTGCGGGCGGGCGTCGAACGGGGCGAGGGCGGCCTCCAGGTCGGCGACCACCGGCGCCACCGCCGCGCTGTCGGCGATCCAGGTGAAGTGCACCGCGGCGCTGTCCCGGCCGGCGGCGGGGGAGAGCCACAGGTCGTCGGCGGCGATCGAGCGGACCTCGCTGACGTGCAGCACCGGGGCGATCCGCCCGGCGATGCCGTCCAGGGCGTGCAGCGCGTCGACGATCGACGCCCGCGGCAGCAGGTACTCCGACTGCAGTTCGTCGCCGCGGCTGGGCTTGAACTCGGCCCGGAAGTGCGGCAGCCGCTCGTGCCACGGGCCGGGCTCGCCGAGCTGCCGCGTGCAGTTCGCCGGGTCCTCGGTGCTGATCATGTGACGGGGGCCGGTGGCCGGGGTGGCGCCGAACCAGTCCGCGCCCGGCGCCGGGTCCCCGGCCCGCTGCTTGATCCACGCCTGCTCGAACCCGGCGCCGGCCCACCGGGTGAACAGGCTGACGCTGTAGGCCGAGGACAGCGCCTCGGGCACCGCATCGAACGAGCGCAGGCCCTCGTACACCCACTGCCGCACGTCGAAAGTCGGGCCGATGTCGAGGGTCAGCGCGGTCACCGGGCCCAGCGCGCCCAGCGCCACCACCGACCCGGCGAAGTCGGGGTCGCCGCGGCGCACGGTGCGCAGCCCGCCGTCCGGGCCGACCAGCTCGACCGCGCGCACGGACGAGGCCAGCACCCCGTTGCCGTCCCCGGAGCCGTGGGTGCCGGTCGCGCACGCCCCGGCCACCGAGATGTGCGGCAGCGAGCCGGTGTTGGGCAGCGCGAACCCGGCCGCGTGCAGCGCCGCGCCCAGCTCACCGTAGGTGGTGCCGGCCGAGACCGTCACCGCGCCCGCGTCCGGGTCGATCTCCACCCGGCGCGGCAGCCCGGCCACCGTGACCAGCTCGCCGGGGGTGTCGGCGATCGGGCTGAACGAGTGCCCGCTGCCCAGCACCCGCACCCGGTCCGCGCCGGCCACCAGTTCCCGCAGCTCGGTCACCGACGCCGGGCGGTGCAGCCGGTCGGCGGCGAAGACGACGTTGCCGGCCCAGTTGGTCAGGGTCATGCCGCCAGTATCCGCCCGGCGCCGCCGGACTACCCTGTTCAGAGTGTCCATCGAGGTCTGCAACGAGTCCGGGGTCGCCCTGGACGAGTCGCTGGTCGCGTCCGTCGCGCGGCACGCGCTGGACGCCATGCACGTCAACCCGGCCGCCGAGCTCTCCATCCTGGCCGTCACCACGGAGGTGATGAGCGAGCTGCACGAGCGCTGGATGGACGAGCCCGGCCCGACCGACGTCATGAGCTTCCCGATGGACGAGCTCGCCGACGAGTCCCGCCGCCCGGACGCCCCGGACATGGGCCCGGCGCTGCTCGGGGACATCGTGCTGTGCCCGGAGTTCGCGAAGGCGCAGGCCCGCACGGCCGGCCACCAGTTGGCCGACGAGCTGCACCTGCTGACCGTGCACGGGGTGCTGCACCTGCTCGGCTACGACCACGGCGAGCCGGACGAGGAGCGCGAGATGTTCGCCCTGCAGAACCGGCTGCTGCGGGAGTGGCGGACCGGTCGCGAGCAGGCCGCGGCCCGCGAGGCCCAGCGGCGCAGCGACTCCGCGGTGCTGGGCACCGTCGGCCTCGAGGACGGCTGACCGCCCGCCCGTGACCACCCAACTGATCGTCATCGCCGTCCTGCTGGTCCCGCTGGCCGGGCTGTTCGCCGCGGCCGACGCGGCGCTGAACTCGGTGTCCCGGGCCCGGGTGGAGGCACTGGTCCGGGCCGGCCGGCCGGGCTCGCGGGCGCTGGCGGCGGTGGTCGCCGACCGGCCCCGGCACGTCAACCTGCTGCTGCTCCTGCGGCTGGCCGGGGAGACCGCGGCCACCGTGCTGCTCACCATGGCCCTGGTCCCGGTGATCGACCCGCCGTGGGCCGGCGCGCTGTCCGCGGCCGGGATCATGGTGGTGGTCAGCTACGTGCTGATCGGCGTCGGGCCGCGCACGCTGGGTCGCCAGCACCCGTACCGGATCGGGATGCTGGTCGCCGCCCCGCTGCGCGCGCTGGCCACCCTGCTCGGCCCGCTGACCCGGCTGCTGATCCTGATCGGCAACGCGATCACCCCCGGCCAGGGCTTCCGGCAGGGCCCCTTCTCCTCCGAGATCGAGCTGCGCGAGCTGGTCGACATGGCCAGCACCAGCGGCGTCGTCGACGAGGACGAGCGGCAGATGATCCACTCGGTGTTCGAGCTGGGCGACACGCTGGTCCGCGAGGTCATGGTGCCGCGCCCGGACGTGGTGTGGACCGAGCGCGACACCCCGGTCGACAAAGTGCTGCGGCTGGCGCTCAAGAGCGGCTACTCGCGGATCCCGGTGCTCGGCGAGAGCATCGACGACATCGTCGGGGTGGCCTACCTCAAGGACATCGTCCGGGCCCAGGCCGAGACCGGCCCGGACGGTTCGGTGCCGCCGCTGCCCGCGGTGATGCGCGCGGCGGTGTTCGTGCCGGACAGCAAGCGGGTCGACGAGCTGCTCAAGGAGATGCAGGCGGCCCGCAACCACATGGCCATCGTGGTCGACGAGTACGGCGGCACGGCCGGCGTGGTGACCATCGAGGACATCCTGGAGGAGATCGTCGGGGAGATCACCGACGAGTACGACACCGAGGAGGTGCCCGACGTGGTGCACCTCGACGACGAGCGGCTGCGGGTGTCGGCCCGGCTGCCGGTCACCGACTTCGCCGAGCTGTTCCCAGCGGCCGACGGCGAGCGCTCCGAACTGGCCGACGTGCTGGTCGACGTGGACGTGGACACCGTCGGCGGCCTGCTGGCCCAGCAGATGGGCAAGGTCCCGCTGCCCGGCTCCCGGGCCGAGGTGGCCGGGTTGTCCCTGCTGGCCGAGGGCGGCAAGGACACCCGGGGCCGGATCCGGATCACCTCGGTGCTCGTCGAGCGGCTGCACCCCGGGCCCGACGGCGCCGACGACCACCGGACCGCCGACGCACCCCCGTCCGACGGCGGGGCGACCGACACCACCGACATGATCGACCCGACCCCGTCCACGGCCACCGGGCGCAACGGGCGCGCCGACGGGGCGGGGTCGCGGCAGGAGGAGAGCGATGTCCGGCACGGGTGAGCCGACCGCGGCGCAGGTCCCGGACCCGGAGGACGCCAAGATCGTCACGCTGGCGCGGGCCAGCCGGGCCCGCACCGGCGCGGCCGAGGGCGCGGCGGTGCGCGACACCGACGGCCGCACCTACGCCGCGGGATCGGTCGCGCTGCCGTCGCTCTCGCTGACCGCGCTGCAGGCCGCCGTGGCCGCCGCGGTGTCCAGCGGCGCCACCGCGCTGGAGGCGGCCGCCGTGGTCACCGCGGCCGACGCGCTCGACCCGGCCTCGCTGGCCGCGGTCGCCGACCTGACCCCGGGGGCGCCGGTGTTCCGGGCCGATCCGGCGGGCACGGTCGTATCCATCGACCGGGCGACCGACCGGGCGGGCGGCGCATGACCGCCCGCTACGACGTCGTGGTGGTCGGCGGCGGGATCGTCGGCCTGGCCACCGCGCACGCCGTCGTCCGCAGCGGCCGGTCGGTGGCCGTGGTGGAGGGCGGGCCGGCCCTGGCCGCGCACCAGAGCGGGCACAACTCCAACGTCATCCACTCCGGGCTCTACTACGAGCCGGGCGGTCTCAAGGCCCGGCTGGCGGTGGCCGGGTGCGCGGAGACCGTCGCGTTCTGCCGCGAGCACGACCTGCCGCACCGGGTCACCGGCAAGCTGGTGGTGGCCACCGAGCCCGACGAGCTGCCCCGGATGGCCGAGCTGGCCCGCCGCGGCGCGGCCAACGGCGTCGAGGCCCACGAGCTGGACCCGGCCGGGATGCGCCGCCACGAGCCGCACGTGCGCGGGATCGCCGCGCTGTTCGTGCCGTCCACCGGGATCTGCGACTACCGGCTGGTCACCGAGAAGCTCGGCGAGCTGGTCACCGCGGCCGGCGGCGAGATCCACCTGGACCGCCCGGTGACCCGGCTGGTGCGCCACCCGGACGGCGTGGTCGTCGAGGCCGCGGGCGGCGACCTCTACGCCGGGCAGGTGGTGGCCTGCGCCGGTCTGCGCGGCGACGAGCTGGCCACCGCCTCCGGGGCCGACCCCGGCGTCGCGATCGTGCCGTTCCGCGGCGAGTACTCCGGCTTCTCCGACCGGGCCGCGGCGCTGGTCAACGGGCTGATCTACCCGGTGCCCGACCCGGCGTTCCCGTTCCTCGGGGTGCACGCCACCCGGGGCGTCGACGGGCAGGTGCACGCCGGACCGAACGCCGTGCTGGCGCTGGCCCGCGAGGGCTACTCGTGGAGCACCGTGAAGCCGAAGGAACTCCTGTCCACCCTCGCCTACCCGGGCATGCTCAAGGTCGCCCGCCAGCACTGGCGGTACGGCCTGGGCGAGATGCACCGGTCACTGTCCCGGAAGGCCATGGTGAAGCAGATCCAACGCATGCTGCCCGACGTCACCGCCGAGGACCTGCACCCGGCCGGCGCCGGCGTGCGGGCGCAGGCGGTCCGCGCCGACGGCACCCTCGTCGACGACTTCCTGTTCGTCGAGCAGCCGCCGGTCGGTGACGGGGCCGGGGGCACCGGCGCGGTGCTGCACGTGCTCAACGCGCCGTCCCCCGCCGCCACCGCGGCGCTGCCGATCGGCCGGGAGATCCTGCACCGGCTGACCGGCGACCGCCTCGCCCCGCTGGGAGCCGGTCGTGCGTGAGAACCAGGGCTCCGGCACCGATCCTCACGCACGACCCCCGTACCGGTCGGGGTTCGCCTGCTTCGTCGGCCGGCCCAACGCCGGCAAGTCCACGCTGACCAACGCCCTGGTCGGGACCAAGGTCGCGATCACGTCCAGCCGCCCGCAGACCACCCGGCACGCCATCCGCGGCATCCTCAACCGCCCGGACGCCCAGCTGATCCTGATCGACACCCCGGGCCTGCACAAGCCGCGCACGCTGCTGGGCAGCCGGCTCAACGACGTGGTCCGGGAGACCTGGGCCGAGGTCGACGCGATCGGGTTCTGCGTGCCGGCCGACGCCCCCGTCGGGCGCGGCGACGAGTTCATCGTCAACGAGCTGCGCTCGGTGGCGGCCCGCACGCCGGTGATCGGGATCGTCACCAAGACCGACAAGGCCGGCCCGGAGCA
This sequence comes from Pseudonocardia sp., assembly GCA_030147065.1. Taxonomy (GTDB): domain Bacteria; phylum Actinomycetota; class Actinomycetes; order Mycobacteriales; family Pseudonocardiaceae; genus Pseudonocardia. The sequence goes on from JASLAP010000192.1 coordinate 13,237, forward strand.
GATCGTCGCGCGGCTCACCGAGCTGACGAACCTGATGCCGTTCGCCGAGGTCGTGCCGTGCTCGGCGGTGTCGGGCTACCAGGTCGACCTGCTGGCCGACCTGCTGGTCGCCCGGCTCCCGGAGGGCCCGCAGCTCTACCCGGACGGCGAGCTGACCGACGAGCCGGAGGAGACCCTGGTCGCCGAGCTCATCCGGGAGGCCGCGCTGGAGGGAGTGCGCGACGAGCTGCCGCACTCGATTGCGGTGGTGATCGAGGAGATGATCCCGCGGACCGACCGCCACCCCAAGGCGGCCCCGATGCTGGACGTGCACGCGGTCATCTTCGTCGAGCGCGACAGCCAGAAGGGGATCGTCATCGGCAAGCGCGGCGAGCGGCTGCGCCAGGTGGGCAGCGACGCCCGCCGCCAGATCGAGACCCTGCTCGGCACCAAGATCTACCTCGACCTGCACGTCAAGATCGCCAAGGACTGGCAGCGCGACCCCCGCCAGCTCCGCAAGCTCGGCTTCTGACGCCTCCGCCCCGCCCACCCCCTCCTTGTGGCAGGAAAGCCACTTTCCGGACGGATTCGGTCCTGAAAGTGGCTTTCCTGCCACGGGGCGGGTGCTGGCGGTCGGGTGCGGGCCGACGTCAGGCGACGGCGGCCCGGGCCCGGCGCAGCAGGGCGATCATGGCCTGGCGCACGCCGTCGGCGGTGTCGGTGGGCTCGTCGAACCGGAGCCGGACGGCCACCCGGTCGCCGTCGGGATCGTCGGCGGCCAGCACCGCGAACCCGTAGCGGTCCACGCCCACCATCTCGGCGACCGCGGTGCCCGGCCGGTCGCCGAACACCCGGCAGAACAGCACCAGCGCCTCGGCGTGGTCGTCGTTCATGTGCTCGATGATCCGCCCGGCGTGCGGGCGCAGCGGGTCGGGCTCGGCGGCGGTGTACTCCCCGGCGGTCACCCAGCTCATCCGGCCGAACCCGCCGACGTAGCGCACCGAGGTCACCTCCATCCGGTAGAGCCGGAAGTCGGCGAACTCGGAGTAGAACGCACCGGGCTGCGCGGCCCGGTACACCGGCAGGGCGGCGGCGCGCTCGTCGCCGCGCAGTTCGCGGACCGTGCCCAGCACGGTGACCCGGGCCAGGGCCAGCGGGTCGCCGTCGCCGCGCTCGACGGCCATCAGCGACGCCCGCGGGTCGGCCGCCAGGTTGCGGGTGTGCTCGGCCAGGTCGCTGAGCAGCAGCAACGGCCGCCCGTCGGGGTCGACCGCGTGGCTGACCAGCGACCCGAACGGGAACCCGCCCTCGCCGATCGTCGCCAGCGCCGCCGTCCCCACCGCGGCGACCAGCGTCCGGGACCGCTCGGCGTCGGTCGGCTCGCCGCGGACGCCGGGGGTGGCGGCCAGGGTGCGCTCGGTCTCGGCGAGGGACTCCGCGGGGACGAGGTGGGTACCGGCCTGCTGGGGTCGCACGGGGCCTCCCGGGTCGAGTTAGGACACCCTCACCCGCCCCTCGCCGCCTGTCAACCCTGCCCCGCCCGATGCCTGGAAAGCCACCTTCCGGGCATCCGGCGCCGGCATGGTGGCTTTCCAGGCGCGGGGCGGGCGGGGGCGGGCGTCGGGTGGCGGCCGTAGGCTGCGGCGGTGGCGACCACCTACCGCGACACCGGCCTGGTGCTGCGGGTGCAGAAGCTCGGCGAGGCCGACCGGATCGTCACCCTGCTCACCCAGCGGCACGGCAAGGTCCGCGCGGTGGCCAAGGGCGTGCGCCGCACCCGGTCGCGGTGGGGTGCCCGGCTGGAGCCGTTCAACCACGTCGACGTGCAGTGCTACGCCGGCCGCTCGCTGGACGTGGTCACCCAGGCCCAGACCGTCGACGCGTTCGGCGTCGGCATCATCGGCGACTACCCGCGCTACACCGCGGGCTGCGCGATCCTGGAGACCGCCGACCGGCTGGTCGCCGAGGAGGGCGAGCCGGCGCTGCGGGTGTACCTGCTGCTGGTCGGGGCGATCCGGGCGCTGGCCGGGCGCGAGCGGGACGCCTCGCTGGTGCTGGACGCGTTCCTGCTGCGGGCCATGACGCACGCCGGGTGGGCCCCGGCGATCACCGACTGCGCGCGCTGCGCCGAGCCCGGACCGCACCCGACCTTCAACATCGCCGCCGGCGGCGCGGTGTGCCCGCGCTGCCGCCCGCCGGGCTCGGTCACCCCGTCGCGGGAGACGTTCGCCCTGCTCGACGCGCTGATGCACGGCGATTGGCCGGTCGCCGACGCCGCCGTGGCGGCCACCCGCCGCGACACCAGCGGCCTGGTCGCGGCCTACCTGCAGTGGCACCTGGAGCGCCAGCTGCGCTCGCTGCCGCTGGTGGAGCGGCGCAGCCCGCTGCCGGGCTAGCTCACGACCGGTTCTCCACCGGTGGGCCGGTCCCCTCGATGCCCTTCGCCGGCGCCGTGTCGCGCGCGCGGTCGAGCCGGTTCATGATCGGCGTCGCGGCCACGCCGTGCACCACGATCGACACGATGATGATCAGTCCGGCGGTGGCCCACACCTGCTCCACGCCCTCGAAATCGGCGTCGGCCGTGGCGTAGGCCAGGTAGTAGAACGAGCCGATGCCCCGGATGCCGAAGGCAGCGATCGCGGTCCTCTCCGCGGGCGAGCCCGGGCCACCGCGCAGCGACAGCCATCCCGACAGCGGCCGCACCAGCACCACGACCGCCACCGCCACCAGGATCATCTGCCAGCTGAGCGGGGCCAGCAGGCCGCGCACGACCGCCCCGCCGAACAGCACCAGCAGCAGCACGGTCAGCAGCCGCTCGATCTGCTCGACGAAGTCGTGCATCACCTGGTGGTACTCGTGGTCGCGCTCGGACGCCCGGATCGACCGCGCGCAGAGGAACACCGCGAGGAAGCCGTAGCCGCCCGCGACCTCGGTCAACCCGTAGGCCAGGAACGTGGCCGCCAGCGCGACGAAGCCCTCGGCGTGCGAGACCAGGTGCAGCTTCTCCGAGCGGACGCGGAAGAACAGCCAGCCGAGCAGCCGCCCGACCAGCACGCCCCCGACGACGCCGACCGACAGCTTGAACAGCACGTCGGTGAGCACCCACTCGCCGATCCACCCGCGCGGGTCGGCGCCCATGGCGGCCATGTGGATCGCGAAGTAGATGAACGGGAAGGCCAGCGCGTCGTTGAGCCCCGCCTCCGAGGTCAGCGCGAACCGCACCTCGTCCTCGCCGTCCTCGTCGCCGCCGGGCTCGCCGACCTGGACGTCCGCGGCGAGCACCGGGTCGGTGGGGGCGAGCGCGGAACCGAGCAGGACCGCGGCGGCCGGCGCCAGCCCGATCCACCACCAGCCGAGGAACGCGGTGGCGGCGATCGTCAGCGGCATCGCGATCGCGAGCAGCCGCCAGGTCGACGACCACGACTTCCACCCGATCTTGCGGTCGAGCTTGAGCCCGGCGCCCATCAGGGCGACGATCACGCCGAGTTCGGTGAGCCGCTCGGCGATGTCCGGGTACTTCAGCGGGTCCGGCGCCGGCAGGTCCCCGATCAGGGCGAACACCGCCATCCCGAGCCCGAGGAACACGATCGGCATCGACATCGGGCGGTTGGCGAGCAGGCGGGGGAGCAGCCCGGCGAGGAGCGCTCCCACGCCGATGAGGCCGTAGGTCAGGTCGAGCACGTCCACTGGCGGTCCGTTCCGCTGAGGGCCACCCGATCGGGGCCGACGCTGCGGTGTGCCCGGCAGATGGGGGTGGGAATCCTCCGTGGGTCGGTGGTCACGCCGGAACCGGCAGGAATTCTCGCCGCGGCGCGGCGTCGGGCCCACGATCCCGCCCCCGGAGTTCAGGAAAGCCACGTTCCTGCCCTCTGCGGACCGGAACGTGGCTTTCCTGAACCCGGGTGACGGCGGGGACGGTCAAGCGTCGGGGATCCAGGAGCCGTGGAAGCCGGCGGGGACGCCCCGGGGCAGGGTGACCGCGGCCACCGGGGCGCCACCGACGTCGGTGGCGTCGAGGACCAGCAGTTGCGAGGCGCTGCCGTCGCGGCGGGTGGTGATGGTCAGCAGCCAGCCGTCGTCCTCGGCGGTGCCGCTCTCGGCGGGCACGAAGACGGCCTCCCCGGCCACGGTGTCCGGCCCGAGCTCGTGGGCGTCGACCGACCCGGTCTGCTCGTCGTACTTGACCACCGCGGCCGAGCTGCCCCGCTCGGACACCGCGTACAGGTGCCGCGAGGGCCGGCCGAGCAGCCGGTCGTCCAGCGTCGGGAACTCGACCGGGCGGTCGTCGCGGGCGGTCTCGGTGGCCGTGCCGGCGTCCGGGTCGAGGGTCCAACGGTGCAGCCGGGCAGACCCGGTGGCCGCCGCGTCGGCCGCCGCGCCGGCGGTGGAACCACCGATCGAGCCCCAGATCGCGTCCAGCTCGGCCGCGGAGTAGCGGCAGGCGTCCAGCGTGATCCGGCCGTCGGCCTCGGTGCGGGCGCCGCCGACGTGGAACACGTAGCACGGGTCGACCGGGATCCAGCGGACCTCGCCGGGCCGGTCCAGCGGCATGACGCCGATCCGCGCCGGGTAGGCGTCGTCCCAGCCGTAGGGCATGCTCCGGCCGACCAGGTCCATCCGGAACACCACCGGCAGGTCCAGGAACACCGCGTGCCGGTCGGTGATCGCGAAGTCGTGCATCATCGACGGCCCGGCGCCGGGCACCTCGGCGCTGGTCACCAGCTCCCCGGCCGCGGACAGCCGGTGGTAGACCAGGTGCGGGGCCATCGGGCTGTAGGCGAAGAAGTGCAGGTCGCCGGTGTCCGGGTCGCACTTGGGGTGGGCGGTCATGGCGGTGGTCAGCCGGCCGTCGAAGTCGCACGGGCCGATCGTGTCCAGCTCCGGCGTGACCTGGTACGGGAAGCCGTTCTCGACCAGCGCGAGCAGCTTGCCGCCGTGCTCGACGATGTGGGTGTTGGCGACTACGGCGGTGCGGTCGAAGCCCTCCGGGCCGAGGAACGGCCGGCCCTCCAGCGCGCCGGTGCGGATCCAGCGGTTGCGGTACCACTCCGCGCGGCCCTCCCGCAGCCGGACGCCGTGCAGCATCCCGTGGCCGACGAACCAGTGCCCCGGATCCTCGCCGGGCCGGGGGTTGGGGCCGTTGCGGAAGTAGCGCCCGGTCAGCTCGGCCGGCAGGGCACCGTCCACCGGCAGGTCCACCGCGCTGATCTCGTCCGGGACCGGGGCCAGGTGGCCGGACAGGTACATCGGCGTCGAGGTCGGTGTCGAGGTCTGGGTCATGCTCCGAGCCTGGACCTCCCACACTCGACATGTCAACACTGACATGTCATGGATCGACGGTTAAGCTCCGGGCCATGTCGCTCCCGCACGCCCTGCTCGGCCTGCTGGCCGCCGCCCCGGCCACCGGCTACGAGCTGGCCCGGGAGTTCGAGCGCGACTTCGGCCGCTACGCCTGGCACGCCGGCCACGCCAGCATCTACCCCGAGCTGGCCAAGCTGGCCGCCCGCGACCTGGTCCGGGTGGTCGACGAGGGCGCCCGCGGCAGCAAGACCTACGACATCACCCCGGCCGGCCGCGACGAGCTACGCGAGTGGCTCCTGCGCCCGCCCGGCGGTGGCGTGGTGCGCAACTCCCAGGTGCTGCGGATGTTCCTGATCCCCGTCCTGGACCCCGACGACCAGCGCGCCATGCTCGCCGCCATCGCCGAGAACGCCGCGACCGCGGCGAGCGAGCTGCGCGAGGTGCTGTCGACCATCCCGCGGCCGGACGGCAGCCGCCGCGCCGAGCTGGGGCGGCTGGCGGCGGAGTTCGGGCTGGGGCACTACGAGGCCACCCACGCCTGGGCGCAGCGCGCCCTCGCCGACCTGGTCGCCGCGTCCCGCTAGCCCTTTCGCAGCCCGCGCTGTGCTCGCGCAGCCCGTTGACGCTCGCGCAGCCCGTGACGTGCCCTCGCAGCCTGCCGGCGCGCTGCGACGACCCCCACAGGCTGCGACACCACCGACGGGCTGCGACGGCGACCCGGCACTCGCGCTGCGCGAGCCCCTGACGGGCTGCGACGCCGGTCGGCCGTAGGGTGCGGACGTGCCCGCCGTCCAGCCCCCGGCCCCGCACCCGTCGGGTGCGCGGCCGCCCGCCATCCCCCGCGAGCTGGTCCCCAACCACGTCGCCCTGGTGATGGACGGCAACGGCCGCTGGGCCAACGCCCGCGGACTGCCCCGGATCGAGGGCCACCGCCGGGGCGAGGCGTCGCTGATGGACGTGGCCCGCGGTTGCATCGACATCGGTGTGCGCTGGCTGTCGGCCTACGCGTTCTCCACCGAGAACTGGAAGCGCAGCCCGGACGAGGTGCGGTTCCTGATGGGGTTCAACCGCGACGTGATCCGCCGCCGGGTCGACGAGATGCATGCCATGGGGGTGCGGGTGCGGTGGGCGGGGCGCCGGCCGCGGCTGTGGCGCAGCGTGATCCGTGAACTGGAGATCGCCGAGGAGAAGACCCGGCACAACGACGTGCTGACCCTGACCATGTGCGTCAACTACGGCGGCCGCGCGGAGATCGTCGACGCGGTCCGCCAGATCGCCGAGCAGGTCGCCGACGGCCGGCTCAAGCCCAACAAGATCGACGAGCGGACGATCGCCCGGCACCTCGACGAGCCGGACATGCCCGACGTCGACCTGTTCGTGCGCAGCTCCGGCGAGCAGCGCACGTCGAACTTCCTGCTCTGGCAGTCGGCCTACGCGGAGATGGTCTTCCTGGACACGCTGTTCCCCGACTTCGACCGCCGGCACATCTGGCAGGCCGTGGAGATCTACGCCCGGCGCGACCGCCGCTTCGGCGGCGCCCTCGACACCCCGACGGTGGTACCCACGTGAGCGAGCTTGCGAGTGAACCATCAACACAGCGCTCCCGCGAAGCGCCGACCGAGCTCTGCGAGGGAGAGCGTTGAGCAGCGCGATCACCGACATGCTGGGCGTGGCCCGGGCCGCGCTGGAGCGCTTCCACGACGTCCAGGTCGACGACGACGGAGCGGTCACCTTCGCCCACGGTGGCGTGGTCTGCGCGGTGCAGGGCGTCGAACTGGAGGAGGGGCTGCCCGTCCTCAACATCACCTGCGTGGTGGCCTGGGACCTGCCGCTGGAGTCCGACGTGCCCACCCGGGTGGCGCTCGGCGCAGGGGAGGGGCTGTTCGGCACGCCGCGGGTGATCCGCGGCGAGCACGGCTGGGACGTCACCCTGCGCTACGCCTTCCCGGCCACCGGGCTGGACGAGAAGGCCATGGGCACGCTGCTGATGCTCGTCGTCGGCAGCGCCTCGGGCCTGCGCACCGAACTCACCGGCGCCGCCTGACCCACCCTGCGGATGACAGGAAAGCCACTTTCAGGACCGGATACGTCCTGAAAGTGGCTTTCCTGACATGGGGCCGGGGAGGACGACCGATCCGGGTGCCGGGGAGGCCACCTTTCGAGCCGCAGAGTTCGAAAGGCGGCCTCCCCGGCACCCGGGTCAGCCGTCGGCGGCGAGGTGGACGACGGGGAGGCGGCTCAGGGCCATCGGGCTCAGCTCGGCCGCGGCGGCGAGCACCCGCTGCTGGCACTCCTGCATCCGCTTGTCCAGCAGCCCGCTCAGCGCGTAGGCGATCCGGCCCAGCAGCCGAACCGTGGTCTCGTCGACCTGCGGGCGCGGGGTGGAGACGACCGCGATGCCGGTGGGCCGGCCGTCGTTGGCCTGGGCGGCGCCGACGGTGAACGACTCGCGCGGGTTCACGTGCCGGGAGGCGTAGTGGTCGCGCAGCTTCTTGACCATGTCGTGGAAGCCGCTCACGTCGCCGTCGAGGCCCAGCTCGGCCAGGTCGGCCTCGGTCAGCACGGCGGCCCGCCCGGAGAAGCACCGCGCGTAGCCCAGCAGCGCACCGGTCCACAGCGCCTCGACCAGGGCCGGGTCGGTGTCCACCCGGGCGGGGCCGGAGACCGGCGCGGCGAGCGCGGTCACCAGGTGCTCGCAGCAGCGCAGCACGTACTGCAGCTCCTCGAAGACCGCCGCCTCGGCGGCCAGCTCGGCGGCGTCGCCGCCGTCGAGCTGCCGCACCGTGCTCGGGACGGTCCCGTCCGGGGCCGCGCCGTTGCCGCCCGCAGTCTCGTCCACCCGCGGGACGCTAGCCGCCTCGCCGCCGCCGCGATGTGTCGTTCTGAGACGGTCAGCCGGGGCCGCACTCCCGGCACAGCCCGAAGATCTCCACGGTGTGGCTGAGCTGGGAGAACCCGTTCGCCTCGGCGACCTTCTGGGCCCAACTCTCCACCGCCGGTCCCTCGATCTCGACCGCCGTGCCGCAGCGCCGGCAGACCAGGTGGTGGTGGTGCTCGGCGGTGGCGCAGCGACGGTAGACCGACTCGCCGGAGTCGGTGCGCAGCACGTCGACCTCGCCGGCCTCGGCCAGCCCCTGCAGGGTGCGGTAGACCGTGGTCAGGCCGATGCCCTCGCCGTCGCGGCGCAGCTGCTCGTGGATCTCCTGCGCGGACCGGAAGTCGTCGAGGCTGTCCAGCAGCGCCGACACCGCCGCGCGCTGCCGGGTCGACCGTCCGGCCCGGGTGCCTGCGCTGGTCATCGGCCCTCCTCGGCGTGTGCGACGGCGTCCACGACGATGTGCGCGAGGTGCTCGTCCACCAACGAGTAGACCACCTCGCGGCCCTGCCGGGTGCCGGTGACCACCCCGGCGGTCTTGAGCACCCGCAGGTGCTGGCTGATCAGCGGCTGGGTGACGCCCAGCAGGTCGACCAGGTCGTGCACGCAGCAGTCGGCCTCGCGCAGCTGCAGCACGATGGCGATGCGGACCGGCGCGGCCAACGCCCGCAGCAGGTCGCCTGCGGCGGCCAGGGTGCGCGGCGTGCGGACCACCGCGGGCGCGGCGGAGCCCCGGTCGGCCTGGTGCACGGCGTCCCGCTCCGGGACGGTGTCCGGCCCGGCATCCGCCCCGGCGGCGATCGACATCGTTCCCCCGTCCCGGTGGCGGCGGCCACGCTCCCGGGTGTCCCGCCTGCTCGGGGCCGCGCACCCATCGTAGGCGGGCGTGCGAGGCTGGTACCCGTGCTGCTGGTCTGCCGGTTCGACGAGTCCGACGTCCCGGACCTGCGCGCCCGCGCGCGGACCGCGCTGGAGCTGCTCACCGCCCAGCCCGGCTGCCTGGGCGGCGAGCTGGGCCGCGCGGTGGAGGAGCCCGGTACCTGGGTGCTGGTCGTCCGGTTCGAGTCGGTGCACGCCTACCGCCGCGCGCTGAGCCCGTTCCCGGTCCGCGAGCACGTCGTGCCGTTGCTGGCGCTGGCCCGCACGGACGCCGCGGCCACCTTCGAGACCCTGCTCACCGCGTCCGCGGGCGAGGTGGCCGAGCAGCCCAGCCTGCTGGTGGAGTAGCGCCGGAACCCGCCCGCGGCCCCTCGGTACGATGGATTGCCTCGTCGCCCGCTGTTCAGGAGCCCGTCCGTGCCAAGCAAGGCCACTTCCGCCAGGATCGAGACCATCGTCGCGCTGGCCAAGCGCCGCGGATTCGTGTTCGCGTCGGGTGAGATCTACGGCGGGACCCGGTCGGCGTGGGACTACGGCCCGCTCGGCGTCGAGCTCAAGGAGAACGTCAAGCGGCAGTGGTGGCGGACCATGGTCACCGGTCGCGAGGACGTCGTCGGCCTGGACTCCTCGGTGATCCTGCCCCGCCAGGTGTGGGTGGCCTCCGGCCACGTCAACGCGTTCACCGACCCGCTGGTGGAGTGCCTGAGCTGCCACAAGCGCTTCCGCGCCGACCAGCTCGTCGAGGAGTACAACGAGCGCACCGGCAAGGCGGTGGCCGAGGACGACCTGTCCGACGTGCCCTGCCCGAACTGCGGCACCCGCGGCAAGTACACCGGGGCCCGCGAGTTCAACATGATGCTCAAGACCTTCCTGGGCCCGGTCGAGTCCGAGGAGGGCCTGGCCTACCTGCGCCCGGAGACCGCGCAGGGCATCTTCGTCAACTTCCTCAACGTGCAGACGACCTCGCGCAAGAAGCCGCCGTTCGGCATCGGCCAGATGGGCAAGAGCTTCCGCAACGAGATCACCCCGGGCAACTTCATCTTCCGCACCCGCGAGTTCGAGCAGATGGAGATGGAGTACTTCGTCGAGCCCGGCACCGACGAGGAACTGCACCAGTACTGGATCGACCAGCGCACCGACTGGTACGCCGACCTGGGCATCGACCGGGAGAACCTGCGGCACTACGAGCACCCGAAGGAGAAGCTCTCGCACTACTCCAAGCGCACCGTGGACATCGAGTACCGGTTCGGTTTCCAGGGCCAGGAGTGGGGCGAGCTGGAGGGCATCGCCAACCGCACCGACTTCGACCTCACCACGCACAGCAACCACTCCGGGGTCGACCTGTCGTTCTACGACCAGGCCTCGGGCACCCGGTACCGGCCGTACGTGATCGAGCCCGCGGCCGGCGTCGGCCGGTCGATGATGGCGTTCCTGATCGAGGCCTACACCGAGGACGAGGCGCCCAACGCCAAGGGCGGCGTCGACAAGCGCGTCGTGCTGCGGCTGGACCGCCGGCTGGCCCCGGTGAAGGCCGCGGTGCTGCCGCTGTCGCGCAACGCCGACCTCTCGCCCAAGGCCCGCGACCTGGCGGCCGCCCTGCGCAAGCACTGGAACATCGAGTTCGACGACGCCGGCGCGATCGGCCGCCGCTACCGCCGCCAGGACGAGATCGGCACCCCGTTCTGCCTGACCGTCGACTTCGACACGCTCAACGACCAGGCCGTGACCATCCGCGAGCGGGACTCGATGGCCCAGGAGCGGGTTGCCCTCGACCAGGTCGAGGCCTACCTGGCCGCCCGCCTGCTCGGCTGCTGACCTCGTGCGCGAGTTTCATGCCCATAGGCATGAAACTCGCGCACGACCCCCTGACGGATGTCACGGTGCGGTCGTGACGGTCCGTCGGGGGCCGCGGTGCCCGGTGCGACGACCGTCAGGGGCATGGAAGCACCCGCCGCCCGGCTGCACCTCTCGGAGGGCACCGTCCGCAACCACCTGTCGTCGGCGATCGGCAAGACCGGCGCCCGCACCCGCGCCGAGGCCGTCCGGCTGGCCGACGAGCACGGCTGGCTCTGACGGCCCGGCCGGGGCGGTGATCGGGGCGGGATACCCTGGCCCGGTGAGCGACGGGCTGCGCGAGCTGGGGACCGCCCTGCGGTCCTGGGCGGCCGACGGGGTCGGCGTGGTGCGGGTGCTGGAGCGGCACGGGTTCGGCACCGTGGAGTCCGGTCAGCTGCTCGCCGGCACCGCCTCCGGCGCCGCGGCCGGGCAGCTCTACCGCGGTGCGCTGGACGGTGCCGCGCTCCCGCTGGCCGCGCACGCGGTCGCGGCGCCGCAGACCCGCGACGCGCACGTCGCCGAGTCCGACGCGGTCGCCGCCGGCCTGGCCTGCGCTGGTGGTGCGACCCTGCTCGGCCACCCGCTGCCCGCCGCCCAGGCCGCCGCCCTCGGTGCCGCTCTGGAAGCGGGCGCACCGGCCGCCCTGGTCTCGACGGCCGACGGCGACGCGGCCCTGGTGCTGACCGGTCCCGAGCTGGCCGAGCGCACCGGCGGTCTGGGGACGGCCGCGCTGGACGACGCCGCGGTCGGGGCCGCGGCGACGGCGCTGCGCCGCGGGGCCACGACCACCGAGCGGGTCCCCGCCGGGGACACCGCGCTGCTGCTGGACCTCTGGGTGCCGGTGCCCACCGTGCTGGTGGTCGGGTCCGGCGCGATCGGTGCCGCGCTCGCCGCCCAGGCCGCGCTGCTCGGGTGGGGCGCCGCCACCGCATCCACAGTGGACGAGGCGACGGCGGCGGTGGCGGCCTTCGGCGACGCCGACGTGCTGGTCCTGCTCGACCACGCCCCCGCCTTCGACGCCACGCTCGTCGCCGGCCTGCGCGGGCGCGGGTTCATCGGCGCGCTCGGTTCCCGGCGCACCCAGGCCGCCCGCCGGGAGCGGCTGCTCGTCGCCGGCGTCACCGAGGCCGAGCTGGCCCGGCTGCACGGCCCGGTCGGGCTGGACCTGGGCGCCCGCACCCCGGCCGAGACCGCGGTGTCGATCGTCGCGCAGGTCGTCGCGGCCCGGTCGGGACGGACCGGCGCCGCGCTGGCCGCGTCCGACCGGCGGATCGGCGGATGAGCGCCATCCCCTCCGAGGCCACCACCGTCGCGCTGCGCCACCCCGTGGGCCCGCGACCGCGCCGGGTCGGCGTGCTCGGCTGGGCGTCGCGGCTGCTGCTCGGCGGGCTGGTGATGGCCCTGCTGGTGGTCGGCGGCACCGCGTTCCGGGTGTGGCAGGTGGCCCGCGTCGACGACCGCCAGCCGGTCGACGCGGTGGTCGTGCTGGGCGCCGCGCAGTACGACGGCGACCCCAGCCGGATCTTCGAGTCCCGGCTGCGGCACGCCGAGACGCTGTTCGAGCGCGGGGTCGCGCCGCGGATCGTGACCACCGGCGGCGGCCGGCCCGGCGACGTCTACACCGAGGCCGAGGCGGGCCGGCGGTTCCTGGTCGACCGCGGGGTGCCGGCCGACGCGGTGATCGCGGTGCCGGAGGGCAGCGACACGCTGAGCAGCCTGCAGGCCGTCGCCGTCCGCGCCGGGCAGGACGGGTGGACCTCGGCGGTGATGGTCAGCGACCCGTGGCACTCGCTGCGCGCCCGCACCATGGCCCGCGACGCCGGGCTCACCGCGTCGACCTCGCCCACCCGCAGCGGCCCGGTGGTGCAGACCCGCGAGACCCAGGCCCGCTACATCGTCCGGGAGACCGCGGCCACCCTGTTCTACCGGCTCACCCACGCCTCGGTCGACGCGTCGGTGGGCGCCGACGCCGCCGACGTCGGCTGAGCCGGTGGACGCCGGCCACACGGGTCCCGACTACTCCGACCACGACCGGGCCCGGCTGGTCGCCGAGCCGCCCAAGCACGCCGGCCGGACCGACCGGCGCAGCCCGTTCTCCCGCGACCGGGCCCGGGTGCTGCACTCCGCGGCGCTGCGCCGGCTGGCGGGCAAGACCCAGGTCATGGGGCCGGGGGAGGGCGCGGAGGTGTCCGGGATCCCGCGCACCCGGCTGACCCACTCGCTGGAGGTCGCCCAGATCGGCCGCGGGATGGCCGAGGACCTGGGCTGCGACCCGGACGTGGTGGACACCGCCGGGCTCGCCCACGACATCGGCCACCCGCCGTTCGGGCACAACGGCGAGCGCGCGCTCGACGAGTTCGCGGCGCCCTGCGGCGGGTTCGAGGGCAACGCGCAGACCCTGCGCATCCTGACCCGGCTGGAACCGAAGGTCGGCGACGGTCCGGTCGGCGGGCTCAACCTGACCCGGGCCTGCCTGGACGCGGCCAGCAAGTACCCGTGGCCGCGCCGGCCGGGCCTGCGCAAGTACGGGGTCTACGCCGACGACGCCGCGGTGTTCGACTGGGTCCGCGCGGGCGCGCCGGAGTTCCGCTGCTGCATCGAGGCCCAGGTCATGGACTGGGCCGACGACGTCGCCTACTCCGTGCACGACGTCGAGGACGGCATCCTCACCGGCCGGATCGACCTGACCGCGCTGGCCGCCCCGGGGGAGCGCTCGGCGCTCGTGGCGCTGGCCGCCACCCACTTCGGCGCCGAGCCTGCCGCGCTGGACGCGGCCGCGGAGGCGCTGCTCGCACTGCCGGTCGTGGACGCCGTGCGCGGGTTCGACGCGGCCACCGCGCCGGTCGCCGCGCACCAGGCGCTCAAGCGGCTGACCAGCGAGCTGGTCGGCCGGTTCGTGATCGCCGCCAGCGACGCCACCCGGGCCGTGCACGGCGACCGGCCGCTACGCCGCTACGCCGCCGACCTCGTGGTGCCCGCACCCGCCCGGGCCGAGGTGGCCCTGCTGAAGGCGGTGGCACTGCGCTACGTGATGGCCGACCCGCGGCGGCTGGCGATGCAGGCCCGCCAGCGCGACCTGCTCGCCGAGCTGGCCGCGGCGCTGCTGGCCAAGGCCCCCGACGCGCTGGACGCGGTGTTCGCGCACGCCTGGCGCGACGCCCCGGACGACGCCGCCCGCCGCCGCGTCGTCGTCGACCAGGTCGCGGTGCTCACCGACCAGCAGGCCGTCGCCCGGCACGCCGCCGTCGGTCGTGCGTGAGAAACGGTGCCCGAACACTGTCGTCCGCGCACGAACCCGGGGCCGTCACCGTTCCGTGACCCGCGGCGGGGTCACCGGAACGGGTGAACTAGGGTCGCTTCCCGTCCGTGAACCAGGTGGCCCCGGAGGTTCCGGGACCGGGAAGGTGGGTCCATGACCAGCCGGCTCCACGGGATCGGCGCGAGGACGGGTGCGGCGCTGGCCGCCTGCGCCCTCGCCGTCGGCCTCGCCGCGTGCAGCTCCGCCGCCGCGCCGACCGCCGCGGACCACGGGATGACCGCCGAGGAACACGCCCAGTGGGAGGCCGAGCAGGCCCAGGGCGGCGCCGCGGCCCCGGAGGGCGGTGGCGGCCACACCGGCCACGGCAACGCCGCGCCGGGCTCGGTCGAGCTGTGGGCCGTGCAGACCCGGCCGTTCGACCAGGTCGTCACCGACCACACCGGGAAGATCGTCTACCGCTCGGACCGCGACACCAACCAGCCGCCCGCCAGCACCTGCCTCGAGGCCCCGTGCACCGCGACCTGGCAGCCGGTGCTGATCGACGGGACCGGCGAGGCCGTCGGGCTCGGCGTCGACCAGGCCGACATCGGCACCCTGACCCGCCCGGACGGCTCCCTCCAGGTCACCGTCGCCGGCTGGCCGGCCTACACCCACGTCGGCGACACCGGCCAGCTCACCGACGCGGGCGCCAACGGCGCCGAGGGCGTCTGGTTCGCGATGGCCCCCGACGGCGAGAAGGCCCTCGTCACCACCAGTTGAGGTCGTGCGCGGGAGTTCATGCCCGGACGTCAACTCCCGCGCACGACCCCTGTCACGAATCCGCGCGTCGCCCCGTCCTGCCCGGGACGGAAGCGAATCGAGGAGGACGACATGGGGCAGTCCCGCATTCCGGCAGTACCCGAGCGGGAGGCCGGCTGGGCCGGGCGGCTGGTGTACCGCTACGCGCGCAAGCGGTTCGGGCTGGTGCCCGAGCCGTTCGCGGTGGCCCGCCACCACCGCAGGCTGTTCTGGGCCGGGGTGGTGTCCGAGGCGGCCTACCAGCGGGCGGCGACCACGCTGCCGGTGCGCGTGCGTGAGCTGGCGGTGTACCGCACCGCGACGGTGGTCGGCTGCTCGTGGTGCGTGGACTTCGGCACCATGCTGCAGCGCCTGGACGGGCTGGACATCGACCGGCTGCGGCACGTCGACAGCTACGCCACCAGCCCGCTGTTCGACCGGGCGGAGCGGCTGGCCATCGCCTACGCCGACGCGATGACCGCGCAGCCGATGACGGTCACCGACGAGCAGGTCGCCGAGCTGGTCGCCGAGCTGGGCCGGGCCGGGGTGGTCGAGCTGACCCAGCAGATCGCCCTGGAGAACATGCGGGCCCGCAACAACCACGCGCTCGGCATCACCGACCAGGGCTTCGACGCGGTCTGCCAGGTGCGGCTCACGCCGGCAGCCGGCTCAGCTTCGCCGGGTTGAGCACGCCGTAGACGCCGGTGATCCGGCCGTCGCGCAGGGCCAGCACGTTCACCGCGACGCCGGAGCGTCCGGCCGGGCCGACCATGCCCAGCTCGCCGTTGACCAGGACCGGGCGGGCCTCGGACAGCAGCCCGGGGCCGTAGCGGCCGAGCAGGCCCAGCAGCAGCCGGGCCACCTTGTCCGCGCCGACCACCGTCCGCCGCGCCGCCGGCACCTGCCCGTCGCTGTCGTTGACCAGCACGACGTCCGGGTGCAGCAGGGCGACCAGCGCGCCGTGGTCGGCGCGGGTCATCGCGTCGGCGAACGCGGCCAGCACCCGCTGCTGCTCGGCCAGGGCGGCCCGCGGCGGCGGGTCGGCGGCGGCCACGATCCGGCGGGCCCGCGAGGCGTGCTGGCGCGCGGTGGCCTCCGGGCAGCCCAGGATCCCGGCGATGTCGGCGTACGGCAGACCCATCGCCTCGTGCAGCACGAACGCCACCCGCTGCGGCGGGGTCAGCCGCTCCAGCACCACCATCGCCGCCATCCGCACGCCCTCGTCGCGGACCACCGCGGCCAGCGGGTCGTCGAGCTCACCGGTGGTCACCAGCGGCTCGGGCAGCCACGGGCCGACGTAGCGCTCCCGGCGGGCTGCGGCCGAGCGCAGCCGGTCCAGGCAGATCCGGCCGACCACGGTGGTCAGCCAGGCCCGGACGTCGCGCAGCTCGGCCCGCGCGGCCGGGGCCAGTCCGGCCAGCCGCAGCCAGGCCTCCTGGACGGCGTCCTCGGCGTCGGCCAGGCTGCCGGTGATCCGGTAGCCGACCCCGATCAGGTGCCCGCGGTGCTCCTCGAACTCCCCGGGGAACTGTGTGGGGAACTCTGTGGGGAACTCTGGGAGGGACTCGCCCGGCACGCCCGCGACGCTACCCCTGCACCGGCGGCGGGGGGTCCTGCGGCAGCGGCTGGCCGGGGCAGTCCGCCAGCACCCGGGCGATGGCGTCGCCCTCGGCGGCGGTGACCCACAGCCCGTACTTGGCCTTGACCGCCACCTGCCGGGCGACGTAGTCGCAGCGGAACGCCCGGTTCGGCGGCAGCCAGGTGGCCGCGTCGCCGTCGCCCTTGGACTGGTTGGACGGCCCGTCGACGGCCAGCAGGTTGAGCGGGTCGTTGCCGACCAGTTCGCGGGTGTCGGCGTCGAGCTGCTGGGCGCCCTTCTGCCAGGCGTCCGACAGCGCGACGACGTGGTCGATCTGGACGTCGTCGCTGGTGTCCTGGCCCCGCACGAAGGCGATCTCGGTGCCGGTGAACGGGTCGGCCAGCCGGCCGGAGACCACCACGCAGTCGCTGCCCTCGCGGAAGGTCTCCCCGACCAGGTCCCGGGCGAGCACGTCGTTGCGCTGGTCGCAGCCGTTGCGGTCGACGTCGCGCCAGCGCTGGCCGAACTCGTCGCGGTCGTAGCCGGTCTTCGGCGCCCGGCCCTTGACCTCCAGCGCGGCCAGGGCGGTGGCGGCGTCGCCGGTGGGCGCTGCGCCCGGGGCGCCGGCACCCCCGGTGCCGGTGGTCGTGGACGGCAGGGCCTCGATCAGATCGGTCACCTCGCCGCACCCGCTCGCCGTGCCGACCAGTGCGGTCGCCAGTACCGCGGCCCCGAGACGTGCCCGCCAGTTCATGAAACCCACTTCCCGTGCAGACCAAGATCGAAACAGTCTGCCACCTGCGTGCCGTCACGGCGTGCAACCGGGTGCGGCGGGTCGGCCGAAGGGACGAGGGATCGTCAGGAACCTGAAACTTGTGACCGAGGCGGGGCGCCCTCCGGAGGCGCATGGTAGAGGCCATGATGACAAGTTTTCTCACCGTGACCGCGGCGGGACTGGGCATCTTGATCCTGTTGTTGATGGCCGTCGTCCCCGTCCTGCTCGCCCTGCCCACCCCGGACCGCCGTCCGGGACACCCGTCCGACCGGCGCCGCGCGCGCAGAGTGGTCGACGCCCACACGTCCTGACGGGTGCGCCGCGGCCGCAGGGGTGTGCGCGCCGGACCGGCCGGCGGCCCGCGGCATAGACTTCGACCGTGGCAGGGCGGATCCGGGACAGTGACATCGCCGAGGTCCGTGACCGCACCCGCATCGACGAGCTGATCGGCGAGTACGTGGCCCTGCGCCGGGCCGGCGCCGGGTCGCTGAAGGGCCTGTGCCCGTTCCACGACGAGAAGTCGCCGTCGTTCAACGTCCGCCCCTCGCACGGCACCTTCCACTGCTTCGGCTGCGGGGAGGGCGGCGACGCGTTCGCCTTCGTCCAGAAGATCGAGGTCGTCGGGTTCGTCGAGGCCGTGGAGCGGCTGGCGGACCGGCTCGGCTACCGGCTGACCTACGAGGGCGGCGGCAGCTCGGTCCAGCGCGACCGCGGCACCCGCTCCCGGCTGCTGGACGCCAACAAGCGGGCCGCCCAGTTCTACGCCGAGCAGCTGCGCACCCCCGAGGCCGCGCCCGCGCTGCGGTTCCTCACCAGCCGCGGCTTCGACGCCGCCGCGGCCACCCGGTTCGGCTGCGGGTACGCCCCGGCCGGCTGGGACGTGCTGACCAAGCACCTGCTGGCCGCCGGGTTCGGCGTCGACGAGCTGATCAAGGCCGGGCTGGCCAAGGAGGGCAGGCGCGGGCCGATCGACCGGTTCCACCGCCGGCTGCTGTGGCCGATCCGCGACCTCGGCGGCGAGGTCGTCGGGTTCGGCGCCCGGCGGATCTTCGACGACGACGGCATCGAGGCCAAGTACCTCAACAGCACCGACTCGCCGATCTACCGCAAGTCCCAGGTGCTGTTCGGCCTCGACCTGGCCAAGCGCGAGATCGCCAAGCGCCGCCAGGTCGTGGTGGTCGAGGGCTACACCGACGTGATGGCCATGCACCTGGCCGGGGTGCCCACCGCGGTCGCGTCCTGCGGCACGGCGTTCGGCGGCGAGCACATCGCGGTGATCCGCCGGCTGATCGGCGACGACTCGTTCGACCTGGGCGAGGTCATCTACACCTTCGACGGCGACGCGGCCGGGCAGGCCGCCGCGCTCAAGGCCTTCGACGGCGACCAGGCCTTCGCCGCGCAGACCTTCGTGGCCATCGCCCCGGACGGCCAGGACCCCTGCGAGCTGCGCCAGACCCACGGCGACACCGCGGTGCGCGACCTGGTGGCCCGCCGCGAGCCGCTGTTCGAGTTCGCCATCCGCTCGATGCTGCGCGACCACGACCTGGACACCGCCGAGGGCCGGGTGGCCGCGCTGCAGCGCACGGTGCCGCTGGTGTCCCGGATCCGGCGCGAGGACCTGCGCGACGAGTACGCCCGCCGGCTGGCCGGCTGGGTCAGCTGGGACGACATCGCGATGGT
>JASLAP010000309.1 GCA_030147065.1 Pseudonocardia sp.
GTCACTCCTGACGTCGTCGGTCGGGTCAGGAGGTCTGACCCGCGGCGACCGCGGGACTCATCGCGGCCGGCTCGGCGGGTCCGGCCACGATCCGCACCAGCCCGGCCGCGCCGTCCACCGCGATCCGCTGGCCGGTGCTGACCAGCGAGGTGGCGTCCGGCACGCCGACGACGGCCGGGATGCCGTACTCCCGGGCCACCACCGCGCCGTGCGAGTTGGACCCGCCCATCTCCATGACCAGCCCGCCCGCGGTGAGGAACAGCGGGGTCCAGCCGGGGTCGGTGGAGGGCGCGACGAGGATCTCGCCGGGCTCCAGGTGCGCGTCGGACGGGTCCAGCACGACCCGGGCGACGCCGGTGACCTCGCCGGCCGACGCCGCCGTCCCGACCAGCGCGCCGTCCACGGCGACCGGGGAGGCCAGCGTCTCGGGCTCGGTGCCGTCGGAGAGCAGGATCCGCGGGACGTGCCGGCGGCGCAGCTCGCGCTCGTACTCCGCGCGGCGCTCGGCGACCGCGCACCGGTGGTCGGCACCGGCCAGGGCCGAGGCGGCCTCGGCGAGGTCGAGGAACCAGATGTCGCCGGCCGCGTCGAGCAGGCCGCGCCGGGCGAGGTCGGTGCCGACCGCGGCCAGCTCCGTGCGGGCCTCGGCGATCAGCCGCACCAGGTAGTCCTTGTGGGTCTCGCGCAGCCCGGCCAGCTCGCGGGTGCGCCGCAGCGCCCACCGCAGCACCCGGGCCCGCACCGCCGACCGGCGCCGCACCCGGCCCACGACCTCGTCCACCGTGGCCGCGGCCGCCGCGGCGCCCCGGGCGAACACGGCGTCCGGAGCGGCCGCCGGGTCGTCGAGCCGCAGGTAGTTGGCGAGCACGCCGAGCACGTAGGCCGGGTCGTCGCGCCAGCGCGGCATCCCGATGTCGATCTCGGCGACGGCCCGGTGGCCGTGCCGGGCCAGGAAGCCGTCCAGCTCGCGGCGCAACAGGTCGGGGAGCGGCCCGGTGCCGGCCCGGAGCCTGGCCGCGGACGCGTCGTCGGCCCGCAGCCGCTGGGCGACCTGCCACAGCTCCAGGTCCATCACCGTGGTGACGTTGTTCGGCAGCGAGCGCAGCAGTCGGTGGACGGCGCCGGTGTCCAGGTCGCGGCCGGCGAGCAGGCGGGCCAGGCCGAGGGCGAGGAAGCCCGCCCCGGCGGCCGGGACGACGGTCGGCAGCACCGGGAAGGCCCGCCGCAGCAGGGCCCGGGCCCGGTCCAGCCGCTCGACCGGCGTGCCGGCCGGGGGCACGCCGTCGGTCAGCCGGGCGCCGATCCGGTCGATGCGCCGGACCGCCGCCGGCGGGCTGATGAGGGCCCGGGCGATCTGCAGCGGCACCCGGAAGCGGACCATGGCGCGCAGCACCCGCCGGGCGAACGACCACGGCGAGCGGGTCCGCACCGCGAACTCGGGCCGCTCCATCAGCGCCCGCAGCACGACCGCCGAGCGCGCCTCCATGACGTCGAAGATGCGCGGCATCACCCGGCGCCCGACCGCGTTGCGCAGCCCCGGCGTCGCGTCGACGAAGATCCGGCAGCCGGCCACGGTCATCGCGACCGGCCCGGCGAGGTCGTCGGCGGGGATGCCGAACGCCACCCGCGAGCCGGTCGCGCCGATCACCCGGAACGCCGAGACGCCCATCGGGGTGATCGGCCGGGTCAGGCCCTGGGCCAGGCTGACGCACAGGTAGGCGCGCGGTCCGGGTCCGGTCGGTGGCGGTACCGGGTGCAGGGTGGTGATCGGTCGCGACTGGGTCAGCCAGGCCGCGCCCGCTGCGTCGAACGCCCACTCGATGTCCTGCGGGGCGCCGTAGTGGGCCTCCACCCGGCGGCCGAGCGCGACCAGGGTGCGCACCTGGTCGTCGGTGAGCGCGTGCTGGTCCGCCCCGCCGCCCCGGGCGACGCTCTCGGTGCCGCCGCCCGCCACCGCCCGGATCTCGACGGCCTTGTCGCCCGGCCGGTACCGGAGGCCGTCCCCGTCGACGGTGACGTGGTCGGGGTTGACCGCCCCGGAGACGACGGCCTCGCCCAGGCCCGGGCTCGCGTCGATCACCGTGCGGGTGCGCGTCCCGGTCACCGGGTCGGCGGTGAACAGGACCCCGGCCACCCGGGCGTCGACCATCCGCTGCACGACCACGGCCAGCGCGACGGTGCGCCCGTCGATGGCGTTCGTCGCCCGGTAGGCCGTCGCCCGGTCGGTCCACAGCGAGGCCCAGCAGCGGCGCACCGCGTCGAGCACGGCGTCCGGGCCGACCACGTTGAGGAAGGTGTCCTGCTGGCCGGCGAAGCTGGCCGCCGGCAGGTCCTCCGCGGTGGCCGACGACCGCACGGCGACCGGCACCCGGTCGCCCAGGTCGGCGTAGGCGGCCACGACCGCCGCCTCGACGTCCGGCGGGACCGGGGCGTCGAGGTGTGCCGCGCGGGCGGCGGCGGCTCCCTCGGCCCGGGCGAGGACGTCGTCCAGGCCGGCGGCCCGGGCGACCGCCCGGTAGACGTCGGTGGTGACGCAGAACCCGGCGGGGACCGCGAAGCCGGCGGCGCGCAGTTCGGCGAGGTTGGCCGCCTTGCCACCGACGAGCTCCGGACGGCGGGCGTCGGGGCTGTCGAGATCGATGACTGTCATGGGTGAACGGTATCTCAACAGACGATGAATAAGCTGCGTCCGGACCGGTGTCGCCCATTCGGGGCCCGCGGGTTCAGCCCGCGGTCCCGGCCGCGGCGACGGCGGCGTCGAAGAGGTCGGCGACCTGGTCGAGCACGTCGACGACCGGGCTGCCGTCGCGCCGCACCCTGGCCTGCACCAGGGCCCCGTCGAGGGCGGCGAGGGCCAGGGTGGCCAGACGGGCCGCATCGGCGGTGGGCACGCCGGCCGCGGTCAGGCCCTGCTCCAGCACCCCGGACCAGGTCGTGAACGCCGCCCGGCCGGCCGCGGTGACCTCGGGCTGCTGCGGGGCCAGCTCCAGCAGGGTGGTGGTGATCGGCGAGCCGTCCCGGAAGCCGGACTCCTCCAGCCAGCCGACCACCATCCGGGCGTAGCGGCGCAGCACCGCCCCCGGCGACGGCTCGGTCTCGGCCAGTTCGGTGAGGGTGGCGGTGACCCGGGCCGCGGCGTACTCGACGACCTCGGCGCCGATCTGCACCTTGCCCCGCGGGAAGTAGTGGTAGAGCGAGCCCTTCGGCGCCCCGCTGGCCGCCAGGATCTCGGCCAGGCCGGTCGCGCCGTAGCCCTGGCGGCGGAACAGGTGCGCCGCCGCGCGGACGAGCGCGGAGCGGTGGCGCGGCGGGGTCGGCATGCGCAGGTCCTCCGGGTCGGATCGCGCCGGTTCTCGACAGCTTCTATGTAGACTGGTCTACATGGCAGAGCTGCTCGGCCGGCTGCGGGAACTCAACCGCACCGCTGCGTTCAACCGGTGGGCCGGGTTCGAGGTGGTCGCCGCGGCCGAGGGGGAGGTGGCGCTGCGCCTGCCGTGGCGCGACGAGCTGGGCCAGTACGCCGGGAACCTGCACGCCGGACTGGTGTCCGCGCTGGTCGACACGGCCTGCGGGTTCGCCGCCTTCACCGTCTGCGGCCGGGTGCTCGCCACCCACTGCGCGGTCACCTACCTGGCGCCCGGGCGCGGCCCGGCCTTCGTGGCCACCGCCCGCACGGTGCGCACCGGGCGGCGGCAGGTGTTCACCAGCGCCGAGGTGCACGACCACCGCGACGACGGCCCCGTCCTGATCGCGCACGGCCAGACCCTGCTCGTCCCGGCCGGCTGATTGCCCTGGTGCGGGTTGAGCCGCACCCGCCCGCAACCGGGAAGCCGGCGAGATCGACGCTGTCAGGGCTCCGGATCCGGTCCGCCCGCGTACGTCGATCTCGCGAACGTCTCACCCTCCGGTTCTGGTGATGGTGTCGACCGAGAGTGTCGGCACTGTCGTACGGCCGCCGATGCTGGTGTCGTAGGTGAGGCTGCCGGTGACGGTGACCTCGGCGGTGAAGGTGTCGTCGACGACGATGTCCTGGAGTTGGCCCGGGGAACCCCTGACGACGGTGTTGGTCGGGTACTCGTAGGTCTGCCGGTGCTGGACGCCGTCAACGGACGCCCGGAACGTGCTCGTGCCGGTGGCCGCGTCGAACTGGGTGACCGTTCCGTGAATGATCACCCGCTCGCCCTGGTGGGCGTCGGGGTCCTTCGCGATGATCTGCCAGTCCCGGGCACTGATCGCACGGTGCGGTACCGGCGGCGGGGGCTGCAGCGTGACGTGGACGGGCGCGCCTGCGCGCTGCTGTGCGCCCGCTCGCGGCAGTTGGCGTACGACCGCGTTGGTCATCGGCGCGTCGTTCTGGGTGAACCGAACGTCCAGCACGCCGGCCGCGGACAGGGCCGCCCCGGCCTGGTCACCTGTCATGCCGGCGAGGTCGGGGACGGTGATCGTGCGGTCTGCCGGCGACAGGCCGGTGGCCGGACTCGCGCCGGCCGACAGCGTCGTCGAGTCTCCCGTGTTGGCGGAGCCCCGCATCGTCGTCGTGCACGCTGCGAGGGCCAACATGATCGCGCCGATGAGAAGCACAGTGGACACCCGCGTCATGCCCCGCACCTCGCGGCATGTCCGGAGCGCGTTACCTCATCGACAGACGCCGAATGGCGGCGTGCCGGAGTTGGGCCGCTCGGTCTAGTCGAACTGCTGCCGCGGGTGCATCGCCGCCGGACGCGGAACGGGGCCGGGCGCGCACCAGGGGGATGCGCACCCGGCCCCGTCAGGACCGTTCCCGCGCGCTACGGCGCGGGAGGGGGTCGTCAGCGGCGGTCGCGCCGACGTCCGGTGGTGACGTCGTCGTCGACCTCGATCTCCTCGCGGCGGACCTCGCCGCCGACGGTCTCGGTCTCGCGCACGGTCTCGGTGCCCAGGCGCACCCGCTCGACCGGCACGGCCTCCTTGTCGACCACGGGCCGCTCCTCGCGGAGGGTGACCTCGTGCTCCTCCTCGGTGATGTCTCCGCCCGCGTAGGCGTCACCGCGGTTGGCGTCGGTGATCGGCTCGCGCTCGACCCGGACCTCCTCGTGGCTGACCGGCACCTGGACCTGCTGGTTCTCGGTCACCACGTGCTTGCGCAGCCGGGCGCGCCCGGCCTCGCGGGTCTCGGTGCCGACGTTGAGCCGCTCCTCGGAGCGGGTCATCGCGTCGTCGGTGTTCGGGCCCGAGGTGTCGTGGCCGCGGCTGCGCTCGTAGTCCGCGGTGTCGCGGCCGGTGCTGCGGTCGGCGTCGTAGCCGGCGGTGCCGGTGGTGGTGGTGCGCTCGGTGTCCTGGCGACCGGTGCGGTCGTAGTCCCCGCCGGCCACGCCGCCCGAGCCGTACTCCAGGCCGTAGTAGCGGTAGAGCTCCTCCTCCTCCTGCACCGACAGGTGGGCGTCGGAGGAGACGTTCGGCGCGTCCTTGATCTGGGCCTTCTCGAACCCCAGGGTCAGGTCGTCACCGCGGACTTCGGCGCCGGTCAGCGGCACGAAGCTCTCGTTGGTGCCGAACAGCCCGGTGTGCACGGTGACCCACTTCGGCTCCTGGGTCTGGTCGTCGTAGTAGACCGTCCCGATCTTGCCGATCTTGTCGCCGGACCGGTCGTAGGCGGTCTGGCCGATCAGGGACTGCACCTGGTTCTGAGTGATCATCGAGTAGCCACTTCCCTTCTGGTGATGGACGTCAGCGTTCGGCGGTATCCCGCTGGGCTGGTCCGCCGATCCTCGGCGGGGCGTCCGGCGGTGCCGCGAGCTCCGTGTGGTGGCGGGATACCCGGCGTTCCGGGACCACACACGAATCCGCTCGAAAATCGTTGCGGCATCTGGGTGGCGCAGTGTCCGCCCTGGTCAGCCGTTTGGATTCAGCCGAGTAGCAGTTCGTGTGATCATGGTGCGGTCCGACGGCGGAAGGTGGGGTATGGGTGAGCGGGTTGCTCCCGACGCGGCCGGCCCGGTGTGGGCGGCCGGCGCCGTCGCGCGCCGGCTCGGGCTCGCCCCCACCACCCTGCGCAGCTGGCACCGCCGCTACGGCCTGGGCCCGCCGGCCCCCGCCCCGGGCCGCCACCGCCGCTACACCGAGGACGACGTGGCCGTGCTGCTCGTCATGGCCCGGCTGGTCGCCCAGGGCGTGGTGCCGGCGGTCGCCGCGGGGATGGCCCGCGACGGCCCGTGGCCGGATCCGCCGGAGCCGGGGACCGCCCGGAAGCGGACCGCCGCGCAGGCCGTGGGCGGGGTCGTCCAGGCCGCGTCCCGGTTGGACGGGGAGACGCTGCGGCACGTGCTGGACGACAGCTTCGCCACCGCCGGACTGGTCGACACCTGGGACGAGCTGTGCGTACCGGCCCTCGCCGCGCTGGGCCGGCGGTCGGGCGCCGACGGCACCGGGGTCGACGCGGTGCTGCTGCTGGCCTCGACGGTCAGCGCGAGCCTGCACCGGCTCGCCGAACCGGGTACCCCGCGGTCCGGGGCCCGGCGGGCGCTGCTGGCCTGTGCGGCCGGCGAGCGGCACACCCTGGGGTTGGAGGCGCTGGCCGCCGCGCTGACCGGGTGCCGGGTGCCGGTGGTCATGCTCGGCGGCGCGGTCGGGGCTCCGGTGCTGAGCCGGGCAGCCGACCGCACCCGTCCCGCGGTGGGCGTCGTCTGGTCGCAGGTGCCGCGGACCGGCCGGACCGGGCTGCTGAGCCAGCTCGTCCCGCTCGTCGGCACGGTCGTCGCGGCCGGCCCGGGGTGGTCCGGGCGCCGGCTGCCGCCGGCGGTGGTCCGGGTGTCCTCGCTGGTCGAGGCGACCGAGGTGGCCGTGCGGGCCACGACGCTGGGCAGCTGATCCGCCCGGGCGCCCGCGCCCGACGCCGCCCGGGGCTCCCCCTCGAACCGTCACGGCCCTGCGGTACCCGGTGGGCGCGGGGCGAACCGGCCGGACGGCGACGAGCCCCCCACGTCGGCGACGTGGGGGGCTCGCGGCGGTCCGGACCGGCGGTCAGCTCGGGTCGGAGGGCTTGCTGGCGGGGGGCTTGCTGGTGGAGGGCTTGCTGGTGGAGGGCTTGCTGGTGGGGGGCGGGGTGCCGAGGCGGGCGGCCTCGCTGTCCTCGGCGAGCGTCCGGCCGCCGAAGCCCTCCGGGCCCGTTCCGGTGGTGTCGGCGACGGTGTACTCCTCGACGACGACGACCGCGCCCTCCGGCTCGCTCTGGCGGCCCCCGGGGCGCAGCCTCTTGCCGAGGCCGCGCAGGTTCTGGGCGGCGCGACCGCCGCCGGTGCCACCACCGGTGGCCGGGTCGCCGGCGTTGCCGGAGTTGCCGAGGCGCTCCTTGGCGGTCTGCGCGCGCTCCTTGGCGGTCTGCGCCGCCTGGCCGGCCAGCGCCTGACCCCTCTCCTTCAGCTGCTGCGCCTCGGGGCGCTGGGCCAGTTCGGTGACCCGGGCCTGCACCGCGCGACGGCGTTCGGGCTGGCCCAGGAGGTAGCCGACACCGGCGGCGAGGGCGTGGGTGAGCAGGGACATGTCGATCTCTCCAAAAGGTGTGGGCGAGGTGAACGCGCCATTGCGTGCTGCTGGCCGATTACCCACCGCGGGCCGACCTGACTCACCCGGGTGCGAATTCGCCCGCCGGGCGGCTACCGGTCCGGTTCCACGAAGATCCGCCCGACCCGGCGGACCACCCGGCCCACCCGCAGCCGCAGGTGCTTGGCGTAGGCCAGCACCAGGCCGCTGTAGCCGGGGGTCGGGCCGCGGTAGAAGAAGAAGCCGCGCGGGCCGTCGACCATGGCCCCGGTGCGCACGTCGTAGCGGCTGGCGTGCCACGGGCAGACCAGGCAGCCGTCCGCGTCGACGTGGCCCTTGCTCAGGTCGGCGAGCTGGTGGCGGCAGCGGCGGGACACCGCGAAGTCCTCGCCGCGGCTGGTGCCCACCGCCCAGGACCCGACCCGGCGCACCTCGCCGGGCGCGAACGGCTGGTCGGGAACGGTCTCGTCGGCCACGGGGAACCTCCGGTGGTGGTTGGGGGGATCAGGGCAGGGTGCGGTGGGCGACCGGGCCACGGCGGACGGCCGCGACGAGCTCGGCGGACACCGAGCGCCGGCGCAGGGCCGGGCTGGTGGTGGACGCGGTGTCGGCCATCCCGGCGACGACCTCGGCCAGCGCGGTGCGGGCGTCGACGGCCGGCGCCCAGCCCAGCTCGCGGCGCGCCCGGCCGGTGTCCAGCAGCGGGACGGCGAAGGCCAGGTCGATCCAGCCCGGGTCGAGCGGCTGCAGGCGGGCCCGCCAGCCCAGCGCGGTCGCCGTGCGCAGCACCGCCCGCGGCACGTGCACCGGGCGGGCGCCGAGCACGTCGGCGATCACCTCCCGGGTGACCGGTGGGTCGGCGGCCAGGTTGAACGCCCCGGTCGCGCGGCGCTCCAGCACCCGGGCGATCGCGTCGGCGACGTCGTCGGAGTGCACCATCGGCACGCTGAACGCGCGGTCGAGCGGCAGCAGCGGGACGTGCCGCAGCAGCCCGGCCGGGACGAACGCGGGCACGCCGTAGCGCAGCAGCGCGCTGCCGGCCTGGCGCTGCACGATGAGCCCGGGCCGCAGCCGGGCGATCGCGATGCCGTCCGGGTGCGCGCGTTCGTGGTCGTCGAGCAGCCGCTCGGCGGCGACCTTCTCGATGCTGTAGGCCAGCGAACCGATGCCGTCGGTCGGCCAGGACTCGGTGACGCGCGCGGCGGCGGCGTCCGGGTCGTCCGGGCCGGGGGAGTAGGCGCCGACCGAGGACATGTGCACCAGGTGCGGCACGCCCGCGGCCTGCGCGGCGCCGAGCACCGCGCGGGTGCCGTCGACGCCGAGCCGGTCGAGGTAGTCCACGTCGTGCGAGGGCTGGAAGCCCCAGGCCAGGTGGACGACGGCGTCGGCGCCGCGGAACACCGGGCGCAACCGCTCGGCGACCCCGGGCCGGGCCAGGTCGACCGCCGTCCAGGAGGCGGCGTCGTACGGCGCGCCGCCGGTCGGCGGGCGCCGGCAGAGCCCGACCAGGTCGTGCCCGCCGTCGCGGGCGAGCCGGCGCAGGACGGCGGTGCCGACGTTGCCGCTCGCACCGGTGATCACGATGCGCATGCGGTGCCCTCCCATCCGGACCCGGGCAGCGCGCTGCGCAGCGACGTCGCGCCGTCCGCCCAGGAGCGCAGGATCCGCCGGCCCAGCCGCTCGGCCAGGAACCCGCTGGCCCGGATGCCGAACACCACGTCCGCGGCCAGCTCCGGCTCGGCGGCCAGCAGCGGGCGGATCACCCCGCGGCGCACCAGCTGCTCGTGCACCGCGTCCGCCTCGACGTGCTCGACGTAGAACTCGGCGGCCTCGTCCGGGTAGCCCATCCGGGCCATCGCCCGGACCAGCCGGTCGGAGCCGGGCGAGGACGTCAGCTCGACGGTGGCGAACTGCCCGACCAGCGCCCCGCGCAGGCTGCGGTGCAGGCCGAACATCGTCATCAGGGTGACCTCGGCGAGCGTCTCGGCCGGCGCCCGGTCGAGGTAGGCGCCGTACTCGGGGTCCAGCCCGATCGCGCGCAGCATCCCGGCGAAGATGTGCGCGTGCATCCGCTCGGGGTCGCCCGAGCCGTACTCGTCGTGCTCGATGGTGACCAGCGCGGCCTTGGCCGCCCCGGTCAGCCGGGGGATCACCCAGGCCTGCGGGTCGGCCTCCTTGAGGTGGTAGAGCGAGCGGTGCGCCAGGTACTCGCGCAGCTGCCACGGCTCGCCCGCGCGCAGCAGGTGGTGCGACACACCGGTGCCGTCGGCGTCGGTGGGCTCGGTGAGCAGCGCGGCCAATTCGGCGTCGACGTCGTCACCGGCGGGGACGTCGCGGCGCAGCGCGGCCAGGAAGGCCCGCTCCAGGTCGCGGCGCAGGGTGAGCAGCGCGGGGTCCCACTCCAGCTCCGGGTCGACGCCGGCGAACCCGCGGTAGTGCATTTCGTGCAGGCAGTACAGGGCCAGCTGGGCGTCCTCGCCGTACGGGTCGCCGGGGCGGGGCCCGTCCGCACAGGGCGCGGTGGTGCCGGTGCGCAGGGCCGTGAGGACGGCAGCCGACACCGGGCCGCGGTCGTGGGGCAGCGCCGGTGCGATCGCCGGCGCCGGGGACAGGTCGGTGCCGGTGCCGGTGTCGGTGACAGTGGCGGTGTCGATATCAGTGAGCGTCATCGTGCTCCTCGCGGCGGCCCGGCCGGGCGCGCCGTTCGCGGTCGCGGTGGCTGGTGTCGCAGAACGGGAGGCGGCGGCTGCGCCGGCAGGTGCAGAGCGCGGTCACCGCGCGCTGGGAGCGCACGGTGGCGCCGTCCGGGCCGACGACCTCGACCGGGCCGTGCACCAGGACCGGACCCTCGCCGGTCACCTCGACCCGCACGCTCATCGGGCACCGCCCATCCGGCCCTCCACCACGACGATCTCCTCCTCGCGCTGGCCGGGCTCGATCAGCCCGCGGGCCTCCATCAGCGCGGCGCGGGCCCGCATGACCGGGCCGAACGGGATGGTCGCCCGGGCGACGACCTCCGCGGTCATGCCGGCCGCGACCATGGCGTCCACGGTGTCCTGCTCGCCGCAGACCTCGGAGTGCACCACGAGCGCCCGGCCGCCGGGCAGCAGCACGTCGGGCAGCTGGGCGCAGATCCGGTCGATCAGCAGCCGGCCGTCCCGGCCGCCGTCCCAGCAGCGGGCGATCCGGTAGCGGGCCGGGTCGTCGCCGGCGGCCGGCACGTAGGGCGGGTTCGCGGTGACCACGTCGAACCGGCGGCCGCGGACCGGGGTGAACAGGTCGCCGCGGCGCACCGTGACCGGCACCCCCTGCAGCTTGGCGTTCAGCCAGGTCGCCGCGGCCGAGCGGCGGGACAGGTCGACGGCGGTGACCGACGCGGCGCCGGCCCGGGCCGCGGCCAGGGCCAGCGCTCCGGTCCCGGTCCCGACGTCGAGCACGTGGCGGTGGCGCACGCGGTCGCGCTCGCGGAGCACGTCGGCGAGCAGTTCGGTGTCACGGTCGACCCGGTAGACCCCGGGCGGGCGCAGCAGCAGCACGATCGGTCGGATGCCCGGTGCCCGGCCGATCAAACCGGAGCCCCCGGTCCGGGTAGGCCCGCTGCCTGCACGGGTACGCCATGGTGTGGACCAGCACGCTGCATCGAGCAGGATCGTCCCGGTCGACCGCGCCGACGGGTTCTGGGACGACGCCGGCGCGCTGCGCGCCACCCTGACCGAGCCGGTGCCGCGGATCCCCCCGGTCTTCGGCTACGACCAGCGGGGCTCGGACCTGTTCGAGGAGATCACCGAGCTGCCCACCTACTACCTGACCCGGGTGGAGTGGGACCTGCTGCGCCGGCACGCCGAGGAGATCGCCGCCGTGCTGGACGCGGACCGGATCGCCGAGCTGGGCAGCGGCAGCGCGAAGAAGACCGGGGTGCTGCTCGCCGCCTGCGCCGCCCGTCGCCCGACCACCTACCTGCCCGTCGACGTCAGCCGGGAGATGCTGGAGGCGAGCGCGGCCGCGCTGACCCGGGAGCTGCCCGGGCTGCGGGTCGTCGGCCTGTGGGGACGCTACGAGCAGGGCCTGGCCCACCTGCGCGCCGAGCCCGCCGACGGGCGGCTGGCCGTGGCGTTCCTGGGCAGCAACATCGGCAACGCGACCCCCGCCGAGCGGGCCGGGCTGCTGGCCGACATCGCGGCCACGCTGCGCCCCGGCGATGTGTTCCTGGTCTCGGTGGACCTGGTCAAGCCGGCCACCGTGCTCGACACCGCCTACAACGACCCCCCCGGTCGGCGGGCCTTCGCCGCGTTCCGTCTCAACCACCTGACCCACCTCAACCGCCGCTTCGGCGCGGACTTCGACGTCGAGCGCTACCGGCCGGTGGCGCACTTCGACGTGGCCTCCGGGATGGTCGAGGGCCACCTCTACGCCACCGTCGACCAGCACGTCCGGCTGCCCGGGCTGGACCTGGAACTGCGGCTGGCCCGCGGCGACTCGATCAACGTCGGGTTCTCGGCCAAGTTCGACCCCGACCGGCTGGCCGCGGAGCTGGCCGGGCACGGGATGACGATCGAGCATCGATGGGTCGACGAGGAGTGGCGGTACGGGATCATGATGGCCCGGCGGACCTGACCCGGCGGGCGCCCCCGCGCCCCGGTCGCGCCGGGAGACGAGGGGGGACCGCGCGTGCGACGTCGGGTGCCCGGTTGGTCGACCCGCGCCCGGTCGGACCGCGACGACGGGCAGCCGGCCCCGGTGACCGGCGCGGATCCCGACTCCGCCGGGTACGCGACGCTGCACCGCCGGCTCCCGCGGCTGGTCGAACAGGTCCGCACCGCCAACCCGCACACGCCCGGGCACGCCGCCGCGCTGGACCGGCTGGTCGCCGAGTCGGCCGGGGAGGTCGAGCCGCCCGACACCGGGGCCGCGGACGCCGCCGACTGGCACCGGTGGACCGCGCCGCACGTCGGGCGCCGCTGGGACGAGGTGCCGGCGCTGTTCGCCGAGAGCTGGTTCCACCGGCGGCTGCTCGACGCCGTCGACTTCTTCACCCCCGGCCCCTGGTACCGGCTCGACCCGTTCGGGCACCTCAAGGCGGCGGCGCTGGCCGACCAGCGGCTGGCGGCCGAGCTGGCCGAGCTGGACTGGATCGCCGACGTCGACGCGCCCGGGCGCCGCGCCGCGCTGCTGCGGGCGACGGTCCGCGGCCAGCGCGCCGACCTCGGGCAGGTGGCCCACGACGCCCGGTTCGGCGTCGCCACCGGTGCCGAACTGGTGGTCGACGACAGCGCCGCGCTGGAGGAGTGCCTCGCCGCCGGCGGTCACCGGCTCTGCCTGGTGGCCGGGGACGCCGGGCACGCGCTGCTGGCCGACCTGCTGCTGGTCGACGAGCTGCTCGGCTCGGGCTGCGCCGTCGAGGTGGTGCTGCACGTGGCGCCGACGCCGTTCGCGACCGCGGCCGTCCCGGCCGACGTGGCAGCGGCGCTGCGCCGGCTGGACGCGGCCGGCGGTTACGTGGCCGGCGCGGCGCGCCGGCTGCACGAGGCGTTCCGGACCGGCGTCGTCCGGCTGCGGACCAGCGCGTTCGCCGTCTCGCCGCTGGGCTTCGACACCCTGCCCGACGACCTCGCCGCGGACCTGGCCGCGGCGACCCTGACCGTGCTCAAGGGCGACCTCGGCTACCGGCGGCTGGTCGGCGACCTGCAGTGGCCGTCGGCGACCCGGCTCGCCGAGGCCGCCGGGGCCGTCCCCGGCCCGGTCGCCCTGCTGCGGGTGATGACCTCGGAGGTGGTCGTCGGGGTCGCGGCGGAGCGGGTCGCCGAGCTGGACCGGCACCGCCCCGGCTGGCGCACCGACGGCACGCACGCGGTGGTGCAGCTGCTCGGCTGAGGTCCACCGATCGAGGGATTGCGACATTCGCCGCAACGGGCGTCGGGCGTTTGCTCACGGGAGTTCGGGGAAAAGGGTCCTCCGACGATCGCGAACGGACGAAGGGACCCCTGATGAGCACTCCCCCCACCGAGGTCACCGGTGCCACCCCGGACGCCGCCCGGAGGCCGCGCCGCCCCTGGTGGCTGTGGCTGCTGCTCGCCCTGGTCGTCCTGGCGCTGCTGGTGTTCGGCCTGGTCCGCTGCGGGTCGGGCGGGGCGGAGGACGCCGGCGGCGCCGGGACGACCGGTGGTCCCACCGGTTCGGAGGCCACCGGCACGGCCGATCCGGACGCCGGCGGAGCCGACGCGGGTGCCCCGACGGGAGCGGCCCCGGCCCCCGGTGCCCCGGCCTCCGGTGCCCCCGCTCCCGGTGCCCCGGGCTCCGGTACCGCCGGATCGCTGACGGCGGGGGGGACCGCGCTGCTGCCGGTGGCCGCCGCGGCCGGGCCGGGCGGGGAGCTGACCGGCCTGGTCGACGAGCCGGTGTCGGGGCAGGGCGTCGTCGTGCAGTCCGTCCCGGCCGACGAGGGGTTCTGGGTCGGCGGCAGCGACAGCGACCGGGTGTGGGTGCAGCTCGCCGTCCAGCCGGGGGAGTCGCCGTTCCGCGTGCAGCCGGGAGACCGTCTCGACCTGACCGGACGGGTGGTCGCGCACGACGCCGGGTTCGCCCAGCAGGTCGGGGTGGACGCCGCGGAGGGCGCCGAGCAGCTCACCCGGCAGGCCGCGCACGTCGAGGTGGCCAAGGCCGACCTGCGCCCGGCCGCCGGGTGACCGGTCGTCCCGGCCGGGGCGGGTGTCCGCCCAGGCCCCCGGCCGGGGCGTGATCAGCGGCACGTCCGGATGGGGCTGCCGCGTCGGGTAGAACTGCGGTGCCATGGACGACACCGAGACCGCCCCCCGCTGGTTCGACGCGGCGCTGGCCGACCTGCCCGAGCACCGCGACACCGAGGTCGCCGGGTGCCAGGTGCACCTGCGCTGCTGGGGCGAACCGGACCGGCCCGGGCTGGTCCTGGTGCACGGCGGCGCGGCGCACTCGGGCTGGTGGGACCACATCGCGCCGTTCTTCGCCGGCACCCACCGGGTGGTGGCGCCGGACCTGAGCGGGCACGGCGACAGCGGCCGCCGCGACCCCTACGACATGGCGCTGTGGGCCGAGGAGGTCGTCGCGGCCGCGGCGGCGGGCGGCATCCAGGGCCCGCCGCTGGTCGTCGGACACAGCATGGGCGGCTGGGTGGCGGTGCACGTCGGTGTGCACCACGGCGACCGGGTCGACGGCATCGCCGTGATCGACTCGCCGCTCAACGACCAGCCGCCGGAGGAGGCGCGGATGCGCCGCCACCCCCGCCCGACGAAGGTCTACGGCGACCGCGCGGAGATCCTCGACCGGTTCACCACCATCCCCGCCCAGGACGTCCTGCTGCCCTACGTCCGCCGGCACGTCGCCGAGGAGTCGATCCGGCCCGTCGAGGGCGGGTGGAGCTGGAAGTTCGACCCGTCGATGTTCGGCCGCCGCCCGCTGCTGCGCGACCTGCTGCCCGAGCTGCGCTGCCGGGCCGCGTTCATCCGCGCGGAGTTCGGGCTGGTGCCGCCGTCGATGGCCGGGGAGATCGACCGGCTGCTCGGCCACCGGGTGCCGATCGTCGAACTGCCCGACGCCGGCCACCACCCCATGCTCGACCAGCCGCTGCCGCTGGTCACCGCCCTGCGCATGCTGATCATGCAGTGGGCCCTCGCGGGTCGTGCGCGAGAATCATGCCCATAGCCATGATTCTCACGCACGACCCTCTTAGAGTGCGGGCGTGGACTTCACCTTGCCCGACACCGCGCTCGCCGTGCAGGAGGGCGTGCAGGCGGTCGCGGCCCGCTACGACCACGCCTACTGGTCGCGCTGCGAGGACGAGCACCGCTTCCCCTGGGAGGCCTGGAAGGACCTGGCCGCCGGCGGCTGGATCGGGCTGACCGTCCCGGAGGAGTTCGGCGGTGGCGGGCAGGGGATGCTGGAACTGGCGGTGGCCTGCGAGACCCTGGCCGCGGCCGGCGGCACCGCCGGCACCTTCCTCTACATCCTGACCCCGGGGTTCGGCGCGACCACGCTGGCCCGCCACGGCACCCCGGAGCAGCAGCGGGCGATCCTGCCGGGGGTGGCCACCGGCGAGGTCCAGTTCTGCCTGGCGCTGACCGAGCCCGACGCCGGCAGCGACGCCCTGCGGATCACCACCGCCGGGCGCCCCGACGGCGACGGCTTCCTGGTCCGCGGGCAGAAGGTGTGGATCTCCGGGGTGGAGAACGCCGACTGGATGATCGTGGTCGCCCGCACCACCCCGGCCGACCACGCCGTCCGCGCGACCGCCGGGTTCACGCTGTTCCTGGTCGAGGTCAAGGAGGCGCTCGCCGCGGGCACCCTGCGCTACACCCCGATCCCCAAGATGGGCAGCAACGTCGTCACCTCCAGCCAGGTGTTCCTCGACGACGTCCGGGTGCCGGCCGACCGGGTGCTCGGCGAGGTGGGCGGCGGGTTCGCGGTGCTCTGGGACGTGCTCAACCCGGAGCGGATCCTGGCCGCGGCCGGCGGCGTCGGGCACGCCGAGGCCGCGCTGAAGGTGGCCTGCGACTACGCCCGCGAGCGGGTCGTGTTCGGCCGGCCTATCGGGGCGAACCAGGCCATCCAGTTCCCGCTGGCCCAGCTCAAGGCCAAGACCGAGCTCGGCAGGTTGATGACCTACAAGGCGGCCTGGCTGTTCGACCGCGGCCTGCCCTGCGGCGCCGAGACCAACATCGCCAAGCTGACCGGCTCGCAGGTCGCCTGGGAGGCCAGCAACCAGGCGTTCCAGACCTTCGGCGGGATGGCCTACTCCAAGGAGTACCCGGTGGAGCGGCTGTTCCGGGACGCCCGGATCGGCAAGAACATCCCGGTGGCCGAGGAGCTGGTGCTGGCCCACATCGGCACCCAGGTCCTCGGCCTGCCCCGGTCCTACTGAGGTCGTGCGTGGGAACGGGTGCCCCGGCACCCGTTCCCGCTCACAACCGCTTCTCGCGCCAGGAGCGCTCGAAGGGCAGCCGCCAGGCGTGCGGGACGATCAGCTGGTGGATCGCGTTCGGTCCCCAGCTGCCCGGCGGGTAGGACTTGACCGGCGGCGGGTTGTGCAGCAGCGGTTCGGAGCGCTCCCACAGGCTCTCGATGCCGTCGGCGGTGGTGAACAGCGTGTGGTCGCCGCGCATGGCGTCGAGCATCAGCCGCTCGTAGGCCTCCAGCACGTCCCCGGCCCGGTCGGTCTCCTGGGTGGAGAACTGCATGGACAGCTTGTCCAGCTTCATCCCCGGCCCGGGGCGCTTGCCGTAGTAGGACAGCGACACCCGGGACTCGTCGGCCAGGTCGAAGGTCAGGTGGTCCGGTCCGGACTGGCCGACCCCGGAGTCCGGCGGGAACATCGACCGCGGCGCCTCCTTGAAGGCGATCGAGATGATCCGCTGCCCCTCCGCCAACTGCTTGCCGGTGCGCAGGTAGAACGGCACGCCCGCCCACCGCCAGTTGTCCAGCTGGCAGCGCAGCGCGATGAAGGTCTCGGTGTCGGAGTCGCGCGCCACGCCCTCCAGCTCGCGGTAGCCGCCGAACTGCCCGCGCACGACGTCGGTCGGCAGGACCGGCAGCAGCGAGCGGAAGACCTTGTTCTTCTCCTCGCTAATCGCCCGCGGCTCCAGCGCGGTCGGCGGCTCCATCGCCACGAACGCCATGACCTGGAACAGGTGGGTGACCACCATGTCCTTGTAGGCGCCGGTCGACTCGTAGAAGTCCGCCCGCCGGTCCAGCCCGAGGGTCTCCGGCACGTCGATCTGGATGTGGTCGATGAAGTTGCGGTTCCAGATCGGCTCGAACAGCCCGTTGGCGAAGCGGAACGCGAGGATGTTCTGCGCCGCCTCCTTGCCCAGGAAGTGGTCGATCCAGAAGATCTGCGCCTCGGTGAAGTACCGGTGCACGAAGTCGTTGAGCGTGATCGCGCTGGCCAGGTCGTCGCCGAAGGGCTTCTCCATGACGACGCGGGACTTGTCGGTGAGGTCGGCGTCGCGGAGCATGCCGATCACGGCCTGCGCGGCCCGGGGCGGCACCGACAGGTAGTGCAGCCGGCGCGTGTCCGGGCCCAGCAGCGTCTCGGCCTCCTTGACGGCGGCGGTGAGCGCCTCCGGCCCGGCCCCCTGCGGCACGTAGGTGATCCGGTCGAGGAACCCGCGCATCGACTCCTCGTCGAGGCGGTGGCTGCCGAACCGCTGGACGGCGTCGCGGGCCAGCTCGCGGAACCGGTCGGTGTCGAGGTCCTCCATCGCCTGCCCGATGACCCGCACCTCCGGGGTGAACGACGACACCACGAGGTGCGCGAGCCCGGGCAGGAGCTTGCGCTTGGCGAGGTCGCCGGTGGCCCCGAACAGGACGATCACGTGCGGGGGGAGGACCTCCACGCCGCGC
>JASLAP010000318.1 GCA_030147065.1 Pseudonocardia sp.
CCCCGACCGCCCGCTGATGGACGCCCACACCCACCGGCGCACCGTGGTGGCCGGGGTCGACGGCTCCGAGGACGCCCTGCGCGCGGTCCGCTGGGCCGCCGACGACGCCCGCCGGCGCGGGCTGCCGCTGCGGCTGGTGCACGCCTGCGCCGGTGCCGACGGCACGTCGGCCCCGTCGCGGATCTACCGGGACCAGATGTCCCGGACCGCCCGCGAGCTCACCGCCGCGGCGGCGCTGGTCGCCCGCGAACACGCCCCCGGCATCGTGGTGGAGGAGCAGGCCACGGTCGGCCCGCCGATCGACGTGCTGGTGGCCGAGTCCCGGCCGGCTCGGCTGCTGGTGGTCGGCGACCGCGGTCGCAGCCGGGTCGACGGGCTGCTCGCCGGGTCGGTCGCGGTGGCCGCGGCCAGCCGGGCGGACTGCCCGGTCGTCGTGGTGCGCGGCGACGGGGACGTCCCCGACCACCGGCCGGTGGTGGTCGGCGTGGACGGCTCGGCGACCAGCGAGGCCGCCACCGAGTTCGCCTTCGAGGCCGCCGCGGCCCGCGGGGTGCCGGTGCTCGCCGTGCACACTTGGTGGGACCCGATCGCCGGCCCGGCCCTGTCCCCGCTGATCGACCTGGACGCGATCGACGCCGACGAGCGGCGGCTGCTGACCGAGCGGCTGGCCGGGTGGCGGGCGAAGTACCCCGACGTCCCGGTCGGACAGGCGGTCGACCGGGACCACCCCGCGCACGCGCTGCTGCAGCACGCCGCCCGGGCCCAGCTGCTGGTGGTGGGCTCGCGCGGGCGGGGCGAACTCGCCGGGCTGGTGCTCGGTTCGGTCAGCAACGCCGTCGTGCACCGCGCCCCGTGCCCGGTCGCCGTCGTCCGGCCGGCGGCCTCGGCCCGGGTCTGACGCCGGCTCGGCCGGGCCGTCGGGTTTCGGGGCCGCCGGGTGTACGGCCCCCGGTGTGTGGGGACGGGTCGCCAGCGGGTACACCCGTTCGAGGGAACGCACCCAATCGAGAGGCGGGCCATGAGCGGCGAGGACGATCCGGGGAATCTCCTGCTGGCCGGGCGCTACCGGCTCGGCCACGAGATCGGGGTCGGCAGCACGGCCGTGGTCCACCGCGGTCACGACCGGCGGACCGGCGAGGACGTCGCGATCAAGCTGTTCACCGTGGGCCCGTCCCCGGCCGGCGACGGCCGCAACCGGCGCGAGGTCGAGATCCTGACCGGGCTGCGCCACCCCGGGCTGGTGGGCCTGCGCGACGCCGGCACCACCGACGGCCGGCTGTTCGTGGTCATGGACCTCGTCGACGGCGAGAGCCTGGCCGCCGCGCTGCGCCACGAGCCGCTGCCGCCCGCGACGGTGGAGGTGCTGGGTGCCGAGTTGGCCGAGGCGCTGGCCCACGTGCACGCCCGCGGGATCGTGCACCGCGACGTCAAGCCGGCCAACATCCTGCTCGACGCCGACCGCCGGCCCCGGCTCACCGACTTCGGCATCGCCCGGCTGGACGGCTCGACCGCGGTCACCCGGACCGGGGTGGTCGTCGGCACCGCCGCCTACATGGCACCCGAGCAGGTCCGCGGCCGCGCGGTCAGCGGCCCGGCGGACATCTACGCCCTGGGGCTGGTCCTGCTGGAGGCGGTGACCGGGCGGCGCGAGTACCCGGGCGCGGCGGTGGAGGCGGCGATCGCCCGGCTGCACCGCTCGCCGGAGATCCCCGCCCGGCTGCCGCCGCGGCTGCGCGAGGCGGTGCGCCGGATGACCGCCGCCGATCCGGCCGACCGGCCGGACGCCACCACCGTGGCCGCGATGCTGCGTGGCACCCCCGGGCCGGGGCACCGGCCGGTCGCGGCCCGGTACCGGCTCGTCCCGCTCGCGGCCCTGGCCGTCCTGCTGGGCGGCGCGGTGAGCGGGGTCGCGATGCTCCAGCCCGACGCCGCCCCGACCGTCGCCGCCGCCGCGCCGCTCCCCGGCTCGCAACCCGTGCCTCCCGTCGCGCCGACCGTGCCCGCCCCGACCGCGCCGGAGGCCGACCCGGTCACCCCGGTCCTGGCCTTCGTCCCGCGCCCGGTCGCGGACCCGCCCGCCCCGGCGCCCGAGGTCGCGGCCCCGCCCGCGCCGGACACCGGTGACCGCGCCGCCACCGACGCGCCGTCCGGGGACGAGGGCGAGGGCAAGGACGAGGGCGGCAAGGAGCAGGGCGGCAAGGACAAGGACAAGGACAAGGACAAGGGCGACAAGGACGACAAGGACGACAAGGGCAAGGACAACAAGAACGACAAGGGCAAGGACAACAAGAACGACAAGGCCGACAAGGGGGGTGACAAGGGGAACAAGGGCGGCAAGGACAAGGAGAAGGGCGGCAAGGGCGACGACTGACCGATGACTCGCGGCGCGGTCCGTGGTCCACCACCCGTACGGCCCCGCTCCACCCCGCCGCCGCTTCCCCGGGAGCCAGCCATGACCGCCACCATCACCACGCACAGCCTCGACGCCCCCGGCGCCACCATCACCTACGACGTGCGCGGCAGCCTGGGCACGGGCACGCCGCTGCTGCTCATCGGCTCGCCGATGGACGCGACCGGGTTCGGCACGCTGGCCGGGCACTTCACCGATCGCCCGGTCATCACCTACGACCCCCGCGGCACCGGTCGCAGCACCCGCACCGACGGCCACGGCGAGCTCACCCCCGACGACCACGCCGGCGACCTGCGCCGGATCGTCGAGGCGATCGGCGGTGGCCCGGTCGACGTGCTGGCCAGCAGCGGCGGCGCGATCAACGCCCTGGCCTGGGTGGCCGGGCACCCCGAGCAGGTGCGCACCCTGGTCGCCCACGAGCCCCCGCTGGCCACGCTGCTGGCCGACCGCGACGCGATGACCGCGGCGATCGCCGACATGCACGAGACCTACCAGCGCGAGGGCACGGGCCCGGGGATGGCGAAGTTCATCATGCTGGTCGGGCACGACGGGGAGCTGCCCGACGGCTTCCGGTTCCCGCCGGTCGACCCGGCCCAGTTCGGCCTGCCCGCCGAGGACGACGGCAGCCGCGACGACGCCCTGCTCGGCCAGAACCTGCGCAACTCCACCGGTTACCGGCCCGACTTCGACGCGCTGCGCGCCGCCGGGACCCGGATCCTGCTGGCCCGGGGGGAGAAGTCGGGCCAGACCATGGCAGCGCGCGGTGCGGACGCCGCCGCGGCGGCGCTGGGCACCGAGCCGGTCCCGTTCCCCGGTGACCACGCCGGGTTCCTGGGCGGGGAGTACGGGATGCAGGGCGAGCCGGAGGCGTTCGCCCAGCGGCTGCGCGAAGTGCTCGACGCCGGGTGAAGTCGTCGACCGGTGTCGGGTTCGACCCGACTCCACCGGCCGCTCCGGTCCGGGCCCTCGCAGCCCGTCATGCGTCGCGCAGCCCGTCAGGTGTCCTCGCAGCCCGCCGGCGCGCTGCGACGGCACGACACTGGCTGCGCGAGCCGCGACGCGCTGCGCTGCAGCCCTCCGGTCCCGCCGGCCGGTCTGACTCGGGCGACGTCCTGCTCACGGTGCGTCCGAGCGGGGGCTGACGGCCTGCTCGCTGCCGGTCGGCTCGGCGACGGCGGGGGCCGGGGCCCCGGCGAACAGGTCGACGATCGGGTCCCACCAGGTCCGCGGCCGGGGCGGGAACCGCCGCTCGGAGCGCCGCCGCCGCCGCGTGCCCGGCCGGTAGAACCGCCGGGCCCACGGTGAGCGCGGGCGGGCCAGCCGGAAGGCGGCGATCAGGGCGAGCAGCGGGACCAGCACCCCGAGGATGCCCAGCACGATCCGGCCCTTGAGGATCGCCACCACGGCCGCCACCACGTCGATCACGATCACCGGCCCGAGCACGCCCCAGCCCTGCTCGGCGTCCTGCCCGTAGGGCGAGGTCCCGAGCACCAGCAACGTGCCGATGATCACCGCCACCAGCACGGCGTCGACCGACCGGCGGCCCTCGGCGCCCCAGTACACGTCGTCCAGGCGCAGCCAGAGGGCGAACTCGTCCAGGGTCAGCGCCGCCCCGATCCCGAACAGCGCCGCGAGCACCTGCACCCAGGGGCTGCCGGGGCGGTAGGTGAACTCCAGCGCGCCCGTGCCCAGCAGCAGGAAGATGCCGTAGACCTGGTGGTGGACGTGCACGCCGCCGACCGTGGTGTCGCGGAACGGGCCGCGCCCGGTGCGGATCATCCGGGTGATCACCCGGGTGGCGACGAAGGTGATCACGAACGCGCCCAGCATGACGGCGGCGACGGGCCGGATGGTCCCGACCGAGACGTCGACGCTGCCCGTGTCCATCCGTCTCCAGCCCGCGGTGGTCCCGCGATCACTGTGGCACCGGTGCCGGAGGTGCACCACCCCACCACGGGGTGGCGCGCGGTTGCTCCTCCCGGGCCCCGGGCCGGTGGCGGGATCGGCGACCGCACCGACCTCGCAGGGGCAGCGTGCGCCTCGCAGAGGCCCCAACACCTGCGCGGCGTACAGAAAGCCTGCGAGGACGCCCCGGCCCTACCGCACTAGGCTGCCGGCCATGGCGCGGGTCAACGACGTCGGCGGCCAGTCCGGTTTCGGGCCGGTCGCGGTCGAACCGGACGAGCCGCCGTTCCACGCCGACTGGGAGGCGCGGGTGTACGCGCTCAACGTCGCCATGCTGCGGCGGGGGGTCTACAACCTCGACCAGTTCCGCGACGCCATCGAGCGGATGCCGCCCGAGCAGTACCTCGCGGCGTCGTACTACGAGCGCTGGCTGTTCGCGGTGGAGTCGTTGACCGGGGCGGCCGCGCCCGACCCGGGGCAGCACGGTGGCTGAGCCCCGGTTCGCGGTCGGCGCCCGGGTCCGCACCCGGACCGCCGACCCGGCGCACCACACCCGGGTGCCCCGCTACGTCCGCGGCCAGGTGGGCGAGGTGGTGG
>JASLAP010000465.1 GCA_030147065.1 Pseudonocardia sp.
CGCGGCCCGCGGCGCGCTGCCGCTGGTCGCCGGCGCGCTGGCCGGCGAGCAGCCGGTCGCGGCCCGAGCGGGCGGGCAGCCGTTCGAGTTCCTGAACCCGCTGGCCGGCCCGCAGGCGGTGGCGATGCCATCGACCGCGGACACCTCCGCCGCCCCCGTCACGCACGCCGCCGAGCCCGCTGCCCCCGCGCCCGCCGTGGAGCACCCGGCCGGCGACGAGCCCGGCCCGGCACCGGCGCACCGCCCCGCAGCCGACGACGGTCCCCAGGGCCCAGCCGCCGGTGACGACCGCCGCGACGACCACCGCACCGACCGGGGCCGCGACCAGAACCACGACCAGAACCGCGACGACAACGGTTCCGGTCGCGGCGGCTCCGGCGACCGCCCCGGCGGCTCGAACACCGACGACCGCCCCGGCGACGGCTTCGACGGCTTCGACGACCGCCCCGACGATCGCGGTCGGGGTGGGAACGACGACGGCCCCGGCCGCTTCGACCCCCCGCAGCGGCACGGTCCGAGCGCCGGATTCCGCGCCTTCCTCCCGGCCCCGCCCGCCGACGCGGACGACGTCCCGGACCGCGCGGACCGCGATCCGAAGCCCGACGAGCTGCCGGGCAAGGCCCCGGGCAAGGGCAACGCGGACGACGACCACGCCGCGGACGACCGGGACGACACCGCCGACCAGCAGCCCGACCACCGGCCGG
The DNA here is from genome assembly GCA_030147065.1 of Pseudonocardia sp. Taxonomy (GTDB): domain Bacteria; phylum Actinomycetota; class Actinomycetes; order Mycobacteriales; family Pseudonocardiaceae; genus Pseudonocardia. The sequence goes on from JASLAP010000465.1 coordinate 705, forward strand.
GCAAGGCCCCGGGCAAGGGCAGCGCCGACGACGACCACGCCACGGACGACACGGACGACGCCAAGGACCAGCAGCCCGACGCCGACCGACCCGACCGCGGGCCGTCGGGGCAGCCCGGTCCCCCGGACTGGTTCGACGCCGACCCCCGCCCCGCTCCGGCCGACTGGACCAGCGACGACTGGTTCGACGCCCCCGGCGAAGCCCCGGACGCGGGCCCGGCGACCGATGGCTCCTGGACCGGCGACGACTGGTTCGACACCGGCGACGAGCCCGGCACCGACTCCCCCGACGACTCCTGGTCCGCCGACGAGTGGTTCTCCGACGGCGACGACCACGGCTCCGGGGACGACGCCGGCGACGACGCTGGGGATGACCACGACGAGTCCACCCCGGACCGCGACGACCAGGACCGCGACGACCAGAGCAGCGACGATCGGGACAGCGACGATCGGGACAGCGCGGACGAGGACGATCGCGGCGACCGCAGCGACTCGGCGGACGACGAGAAGGGCGAGGACGAGAAGCCCGAGAAGGACGCCGAGAACGAGACCGAGAAGGACTCGGACGAGGGACACAGCGACCGCGCCGACGACCGCGCCGACGACGGGGACCGCGACCAGGCCGCCGGGTCGTCGTCCGGTGGCTCCGACCGCGAGGACCGCGGCGACCGCGACTGATCGACGCCGTCGGCACCGATCAGCGTCGACCACCCCGAGCCCGCGGCGCAGCCGGGCAGCGCGGTCCGCCACCGAGCACGCAGGTGCCCGGCCCGGGTCGCCTCACGCCGCCGGACGGACCCGCCGCTCGGCCGCCCACCCGGCCAGCCGCGGCACCAGCTCCTCGTACAGCTCGGGGTCCACGCCCATCCCGGTGTGGCTGCTGCGCACCTCGACCCACTCCGCGTGCGGGTCGCGGCACGACTCCCAGCCCACCACGCCGTCGTCGCGGGAGTAGAGGGCCACCGCGGGGACCGGGATCGGTGCGCCGAGGCCGTCCACCGTGGCGTCGCGGCACTCGCCGTCCAGGCAGTCACGGTCCAGCAGCCCGGGCACGCCGGCCCCGGACAGCCGGACCAGCACCCGCAGCAGCAGCGGGCCCAGGCCGCGGGCGTCCAGCGGGTCGAGCACCGGGCTGCCCATCATCACCAGCCCGCACACCAGGTCCGGGCGGCGCACCGCGACCAGCCGGCCCAGCCAGCCGCCCCGGCTGTGCCCGATCAGCACCACCGGCCCGCCGGTGCGCCGGACGTGCTCGGCGACCCGGCGCTCGAGGCGGCCGACCAGGTCGGCGGTGCACCCCAGGTTGAGCGCGAGCGACGCCCCGATCGCCTGGTAGCCGCGCCGGCGCAGCCAGCGGCGCAGCAGCCCCATGCTCGGGTCGCTGCCACCGAAGCCGGGCACCACGACCACCCCGAGGCCGGCGCCCTCGCGGGTCGGGGTGGTCCAGACCGGGTGCCGCCACAGGCCCACCCGGCCGACCCCGAGCACCGGCCCGAACTCGCGCACCAGGGCCCGGACGCGCCGCCGCACCCGGGCCGGTTCGATCAGCGTGCGCACCACCACGACGGACCTCCGAACTCGACCGGTGCTCCGGGCGATTCCGGGGTACCCACCAGCATGTTCCCAGACCTGCCCTCGGGCCGCCGTCTCTCGGACGCCGAACGGTTGCAGCTCGCCGAGCTCGAGCGGCGGCTCCAGGAGGACGACCCGACCCTGGCCCGGGCGTTCGGCTCGGGCCGGGCCGGCCCGCCGGCACCGCCCCTCGAGCCGCTGCCGCAGGCGACGCTGGTGGCGTTCGCGGTGGCCGCCGTGGTGCTGCTGGTCGCCGCGGTGATCGTCGGCGGGGTCGGTGGGGCGGCCGCCATGGCGGCGTCGCTGGCCGGCACCGCCGGGGTGGTCACCGCGCGTCGGCTGCTGCGCAACGGGCGCGGGCACCCGGTGCAGCCGGCCGACCGGGTCGCCGGCTAGATCCCCCGCTCCACCGGCAGCAGGCCGCGGTCGACCGCGGCCACCAGCGCGGCGTGGTCGGCCTCGGTCTGGTCGGCGTAGGCCCGGGCGAACCGGCACAGCGACTCGTCGAGCCTGGTCCCCTTCCCGACGTACCCGGCGATCATCGACGCGCCGCTGGTCCGGGCGTGGCCCTTGGCCAGCAGGTGCCCGACGACGCCGGCGTAGTCGGCGAGCGCGCCGGCGTCGATGGCGTCCAGCGGCACGGTGCCCTTCATGTTGCGGAACTGCCGGACGTAGAACTGGCGGCTCTCCCCGCCCCGGTCGTGGGCCGGGACCGTGGTCCAGCCCAGCAGCGGGTCGCTGACGGTCTGCAGCGCCTGCTGGTACTCCACCACCCGCTGGCCCTGGTGGGCGTGCCAGGCCGACTCGCCGTGCACGTACTTCGCCAGCACCGACCGCCGGGCCTGCTTGAGCTGCAGGAACACCACGTCCCCCGGGGAGGAGCCCTCGAGCAGCGCGACGTAGGCGCGCAGCCCGACGCTGCCCACCCCGACGACCTTGTGGGCGATGTCGACCAGCGTGTAACCGCCGAGCATCCGGCGCCAGTGCGGGGCCAGCGTCGCCAGGTACTCGTCGATCGCGGCGAACAGCAGCTCGGCCTCGGCGTCGGCCACCCGGGTGATCAGCGGCGGCTCCTCGACGATCCGCCGCCGGGCGTCGACCTGCTCGGTGAACCGCGGC
>JASLAP010000493.1 GCA_030147065.1 Pseudonocardia sp.
CAGCGGGGCGTTACGGTGCGACACGAGGACCTCCAGGGCGATCGGTGTGTGTGCCTTCAGCAGCTCAACACCTCGCCCGGAGGTCCTCCCTCAATCAAGCACCGCTACGGGCGTGTCGCCCTGCACCAACCTTCCCGAGCAGTACAGCTAGTACTCCAGCCGTAGGTCGTGATCTTCCCCGGCGTGGCGGTCCCGGACGTGGCACGGCCACCGCGTGATCCTCATCCGTTGTGTCGACATCCGAAGACCCTGCGGTGGCCGTGGGCCGCAGCGTAGAACCCGACCGCTGGCAGGCCGAGACCGACAGGCTGCTCGAGCGGATGGCGGGGCGGTTCGCCCGGCCGGCGACCCGGCGCCGCGCCCGCCGGTTCCTGTTCGGGCTGCTCTCTGACTTGCCGCGGAAGAACTGCTGGAGCATCGCCGAACACGCCGGCGACCGTGATCCGCACGGCATGCAGTACCTGCTCGCGCGGGCCGCGTGGAACACCGACGGAGTCCGCGACGACCTGCGCGACTACGTCACCGCCACCCTCGGCGACGCTGATGCGGTGTTGGTGGTCGACGAGACCGGCGACCTGAAGAAGGCGTGTTCACCGTCGGGGTGCAGCGCCAGTACACCGGCACCGCCGGACGGATCGAGAACGCCCAGGTCGCGGTCTACCTCACCTACGCCGGCGCCCGGGGTCACGCGATGATCGACCGCGAGCTCTACCTCCCGAAGTCCTGGACCGACGACCCCGACCGCTGCGCCGAGGCCGGGGTGCCCGCCGACATCGGGTTCCTGACCAAGCCGGCGCTGGCCACCGGCATGATCAGCCGCGCACTCAACGTCGGGGTGCCGGCGCGGTGGGTCGCCGGCGACGAGGTCTACGGCGCCGACCCCGCCCTCCGGACCGAACTGGAGATCCGCCCGGTCGGCTACGTGCTGGCCATCGGCTGCGACCGCCGCGTCCCCACCGCGCTCGGGTCGATCCGCGCCGACGAACTCACCGCCAGCCTGCCCGAACGGGCCTGGCAGCGGCTCTCCGCCGGACCGGGAGCGAAGGGCGAGCGCTACTACGACTGGGCCCTGATCACCCTGAACCCACCAGCAGGCACCCCGGCCGACGAAGCCGACACCCAGAGCTGGTGGCTGCTGGTCCGCCGCCACCGCGGCACCGGGGAGCTGGCGTTCTACCGCTGCTACAGCCCTGAACCGGTGCCCCTGCGCGAGCTGGTCCGGGTCGCTGGACGGCGCTGGACGGCGCTGGAGTCGTTCCAGGCCGGCAAGGGACTGGCCGGCCTGGATGAGCACCAGGTCTGCCGCTGGACCTCCTGGCAACGGTGGACGTTGTTCGCGATGCTCGCCCACGCCCTGCTCGCGGTGATCGCCGCGAACGAACACAGCGCCCGGCCCGCGCCGGATGGGTTGATCGCGCTGACCTGCAACGAGGTCCGACGCCCGCTCACCGTCCTCGTGATCGAACCCGGCCGCGTCCTGGCCAGTCCCGAGGCCTGGTCGATCTGGCGCCGACGCCATCAACACCGCGCCCGCACCAGCCACCACCAGCGCAAAGAAGCAGCACTCGAAGGGCCATAACGATCTACGGCTGGAGTACTAGCGGTCGGCGAGGAACGCCAGCACGCGTTCGGTTGCCAGGTCGGTCGCGGCCTTGTCGTAGCCGGGCAGGCTCGAGTCCATGAACAGGTGCCTGTCGCCCGGGTAGAGGAACAGTTCGGCGCGCTTCCCGGTGTCCACGATCTGACGGGCGGCGTCGATGTCCTCGCCGTCCTCCATGAAGAACGGGTCGGCGTCCATGGCGTGGATCTGCACCGGCAGGTCCGCGGGCCACTCGCCGCCGAACATCGTCGGCGGCGCGCTGCTGTGGAACAGCAGCGCCCCGGCCGCCGGGCGGGTCTGCGCGAGCATCTGGGCGGACATGCCCCCCAGCGAGAACCCCGCGAAGACCATCTCCCCCGACAGCTCGTCGGCAACGCGCGCCGCGTTCTCGCGGATGTCGGCGAACCCGATCTCCCGCGCGTGCGCAACGCCGTCCTCTATCGAGCCGAACGTCTTCCCGTCGAACAGGTCGGGGGTGTGCACGGTGTGCCCGGAGCGCCTGATCTCCTCGGCGAAGGAGAGCACCCCCGGCGTCAGTCCCTGTGCGTGGTGGAACATGAGCACGGTCGCCATTCTCATCTCACAATCTCACGTCGTGGCTCGTCGGTGCCGTCCGGCAGCGGGAGCGAGCGCGTGCCGCGGCTCCAGGCCGCGACCACGGTCGCGACACCTACCCCAGTTCAAGTAGACCGCACCACGCCCGCCCGTGCCCGTCCCAGGTTGCGGTGACAGCTGCGCTCCCGACCCGGTTTCCCTGGGCTGACCCAACCGGGAACGCCCTCCAGGACACCACCGTCGTCGACGACGCTGTGCTGTTCGGCTCCCCCGGCCCGGCCACCGACGACATCACCCAACTTAGAGCGTGTTTGAGATGGGTCGGCGTGTCTGCGTGATCACGACGCCGGTCGGGTCCACGGTGGACCGATGGCACGACGTAAGTCATCGCGCCAGGCACGGCGCCAGGGGTACCCGTCGGACCTGACCGATCAGCAGTGGGAGCTGGTCGAGCCGCTGTTGCCGGCCCCGAAGACCGGTGGGCGGCCGGAGAAGCACCCGCGCCGGTTGATCGTGGACGCGATCCTCTACGTGGTGCGCACCGGCTGCTCCTGGCGTCAGCTACCGAAGGACTTCCCACCGTGGGAGACGGTGTACTGGTACTTCGCCCGGTGGGAAGACGCGAAGGTCACCGAGAAGATCCTGGCCGCGGTCCGCGAACAGCTCCGGGTCGCCGAGGGCCGCAACCCCGAACCGAGTGCGGGGTTGGTCGACTCCCAGACCGTGAAGGGCGCCGACACCGTCGGCGCCGACAGCCGCGGCTACGACGCCGGGAAGAAGATCAACGGCCGTAAGCGGTTCATCGTCACCGACACCCTCGGCCTGCTGATCATCGTCGTGGTCTGCACCGCCTCGATGCAAGACCGCGACGGCGCCAAGCCTGTGCTGCTGCAGGCCTACCTCGCCTCACAGGTCCGGTTCGTGTTCGCCGACGGCGCCATCGCCGGCCGCCTGCTCGAATGGGCCACCCGCGTCCTGCGCACCACGATCCACATCGTCCGCAAGCCCACCGGCCAGCAGGGCTTCGCCGTGATCCCGCGCCGCTGGGCGGTCGAGGACCTTGTGTCGACTTCAGGTCAAGCACATGTGCCGGCGGCCATACGCGTCGCGACGAGCGGCCGTCACCGGTTCCGGCTCCGGCTCCGGGCGATCACCGTGGGGATGTGCGGGGCCGTTCGCGCTCGGTCGGGCTGTTGCCGTGGTAGTGGCGTCGTGCCTTGAGGCGGTTTCCGCAGCCGGTCATGGAGCACCAGCGGCGGGTACGTGAGCGGGTGGTATCGAGGAACCACAGGACACAGTCGGGATTGGCGCACTTGCGGACGTGTTCGGGGTGCTCGTCGTGCAGTTGGAGGAGGCTGCGGGTGGCGAGCCACGGCACGCGCCATTCGGGCGCGATCTCGAGTTCCTGACGGGCGTCGGCGTTGCCGGCCCGGACGCGGAGGCGACCGTGCTCGAGGATGCCGTTCAGCGCGGCGAGCGCGGTAGGGCCGGGCCGCTCGAGCGCTGCCCTGATCGCGTCGCGGGCCTGGACCAGTGCTCGCCGGGCCGCCGGGGTGGCGGGACCCGGAAGGCCGTTCTCGCCCAGCCACCGCTCGTGGCCAGGGCGGTCGGCGAGCACGTCGTGCCAGACGCCGTTCTGCGGCCAGGCGGTGTTGACCAGGTCGAGCGCGAGCGGCTCACCGGACAGCGGGCGGCGGATCTCCACATCCTCAGCCTAGCGGCCCAGCAACCAGCGTAGCCCTAGATGACGGTTAGGAACCGTGCTACGGTCACCTAACCGTCTTCTAAGAAATAGACGGTTAGTCCACCCTAGGAGGACCAGCCATGATCGTCACCCCGAGCGCCACGACCGCCCTGACCCGGCACAAGACCGTCGAGGTCGACGGTCTGGAGGTCTTCTACCGCGAGGCGGGTGATCGGGCCAACCCGACCCTGCTGCTGCTGCACGGCCTGCCGACGTCGTCGCGCATGTTCCGCACGCTCATCCCCGCGCTGGCCGATCGCTTCCACCTCGTCGCGCCCGACTACCCGGGCTTCGGGCACAGCGCGTTCCCGCCCGCCGACCAGTTCGAGTACTCGTTCGCGAGCCTGACCAGAGTCATCGAGCGGTTCGTCGAGGTGTTGGGCCTGGAGCGCTTCAGCCTCTACATCCAGGACTACGGCGCCCCGATCGGCCTGAGCATCGCCTCGGCGCGGCCCGAGCGCGTGCAGGCGATCATCACCCAGAGCGGCAACGCCTACCTGGACGGGTTCACGCCGTTCTGGGAGCCGCTGTTCGCCTTCGCCGCGGACCCCAGCCCGGAGAACGAGGTCAGAGTGCGCCCGCTGCTGACCCCGGAGGCCAACAGGTGGCAGTGGACACACGGCACCCGGAACCCCGAGAACATCGACCCCGACCTGCCCGCGCTCGACACGCTCGGCTTCGACCGGCCGGGCAACCGCGACGTCCAGGTCGCCCTGTTCTACGACTACCGGCTGAACCTGGACAAGTACCCCGTGTTCCAGCAGTACTTCCGCGACCACCAGCCGCCGATGCTGATCACCTGGGGCAAGAACGACGAGATCTTCGGGCCCGACGGCGCCCGCGCCTACCTGAGGGACCTGCCCGACGCCGAGCTGCACCTGCTCGACACCGGCCACTTCGCGCTCGAGGAGGAGTTGGGCTTCATCGCCGAACGGGTTCGCGACTTCCTCACCCGCCACGCGAGCTGAGCGCATGATGCGGTTGCTCTCGGTCAACGTCGGGCTTCCCCGCGAGGTGCAGTGGCGGGGACGCAGCGTGCACACGGCGACCTTCAAGTCGCCGGTCGACGGTCGGCGCCGCGTGCGGCGCCTGAACGTCGACGGCGACGGCCAGGCCGACCTGATCGGCCACGGCGGCGAGCACCGCGCCGTCTACGTCTACGACCGGAGCGCCTACGAGCACTGGTCGGAGGTCCTCGGCCGCGAGGACCTCGTGCCCGGCAACTTCGGCGAGAACTTCACGGTCGAGGGGATGCCCGACGACGAGGTCTGCGTCGGCGACCGCTACCGCATCGGCGACGCCGTCTTTGAGGTCACGCAGCCGCGCGTGACCTGTTACAAGGTCGGCCTCCGCATGGCGGAGCCGCGGATGCCGGCGCTGCTCTACGCGCACGGCCGGCCCGGCTTCTACCTGCGCGTGCTCCAGGAGGGCGAGGTCGGAGCGGGCGATGAGATCGAGCGCATCGCCGTCGGGCCGGAGGCGATGAGCGTGCGCGAGATCAGCGCCCTGCTCTACCTGCCCGGTCACACTCCGGCCGGCCTGCGTCGGGCACTGGCGATCCCGGCTCTCCCAAACGGTTGGAGAGGCTCGTTCAACGCGCTGCTCGACCAGCACGAGAAGGGCGCGGCGGGTAACCACGGGCTCGCCCCGCCCTCCACTGCGCCGGCCTGGCCGGGGCTGCGCCGGTTTCGCGTGACCGCGGCGGCGCCCGAGAGCACGTCGGTCCGCTCGTTGGTGCTCGAGCCCGTTGACGGCGACCCGGTTGCGGATTTCCTGCCCGGTCAGTTCCTCCCGCTCAAGCTCGAGCCACCGCACGCGCCCGCCGCGCTGTTGCGCTCCTACTCACTGGCCGCGCCACCAAGCGGACGCCGTTACCGGATCGCCGTCAAGCGCGAGATCGGCGGGGCGGGCAGCGCATTCCTCCACGACCGGGTGGCCATCGGTGACGTGATCGGGGTCGGCGCGCCGCGCGGCGGGTTCACGCTCGACGTGGCCGGAACCGGCCCCCTCGCGCTGCTGAGCGCCGGGGTCGGCGTGACCCCCGTGCTCGCGATGCTCGGGGCGCTTGCGGAGATCGGCAGCCAGCGGCCGGTCTGGTGGGCCCACGGCGCTCGCAGCGGCCCCGAGCACGCCTTCGCCGCCGAGGCACGCGAGCTGCTGTCAACGCTGCCGGCCGCTCGCTCGCACGTCCGCTACACCCGCCCCACGCCCGAGGACCGGTGGGGTGTCGACTTCGATGACGCCGGCCGCATCGACCTCGATGCCCTGCTCGAACTCGGCGTTCCGCGCCACGCCGACTTCTACCTCTGCGGCCCCGCGGGATTCCTGCGCGAGCTCAGCGCCGCACTGCTCGGCTGGGGTGTGGAACCCGCGCGGCTGCACCGCGAGGTCTTCGGGCCCGAGCCGCGCGAGGACGCCCCCGCCCCCCACCCGCCGTCCGGACCACCGGGCCGGGGCCCCGCCGTGGCGTTCAGCCGCTCCGCGCTGACCGTCCCGTGGGACGAACGCTACAGCAGCCTGCTCGAGCTCGCCGAGGCCTGCGACGTACCCGCCAGCTGGTCCTGCCGCACCGGCGTCTGCCACCGCTGCGAGTCAGGACTCGTCGACGGCACCGTCGCCTACGACCCCGAGCCGCTCGACAACCCCGCTCCGGGCCAGGTGCTCCTCTGCTGCGCTCGCCCGCGAGGGCCGGTGACCGTTGACCTCTGACCCGGGCGGTCCGGGTGCGAACCCGGGGAGCAATGCTTGAAACCTGTGGATGACGTGGGAGGGCCGTACCCTCCCGGTGATCTTGAGGCTC
>JASLAP010000499.1 GCA_030147065.1 Pseudonocardia sp.
CGGTAGGCGGGGGTGGCCAGCAGCCGCTGCCAGCGCGGCGGCGATTCGAGCCGGTGCGGGCGCAGGCGGCCCGGCGGTCGCGGCCCGCTGCGGCCCCCCGTGTGCCAGCCGTCGAGTTCCGCGGCGCTCGCCCGCACCGCCTGGGCGGCGGAGTCCGGGTCGAGCAGGTCGTCGACGTCGTCGGGGGCGCGGTCGAGGTGCTCGCGGAGCAGTTCCAGCCGCAGGTCGCGGGCGAAGCGGCGGGCGCCGTCGCCGAGGCCGCCGGGATCGGTGGGTTCGCGGGGGTCGCGGGCCTCGTCGAGCACCGCGGCGGTCAGTTCGGAGTCGTGGGTCCAGGACCGGCGGTTGAAGTTGTCGCTGCCGACGGCCGCCCACACGTCGTCGACGACGCACACCTTGGCGTGCACGTACACGGCCTCGCTGTCCGGATTCTCCACGTCCACGACCTGCACCCGGTCGCCACCGGCGTCGCGCACCATGTCGAGCGCCTCGGCGTGGCCGACGAGGGCGGCGGTCGTGGCCAGCCGGCTCTCCTGGTCGGGGAAGCGCGGGACGACCGCCACCAGGTGCAGCCGGGGCACGGCGCGCAGCGCCTCGGCGAACACCCGGGCCACCGAGGTCGACCACAGGTACTGGTCCTCGATGTAGACCAGGCGCCGTGCCCGGCGCAGGGCCTTGGCGTACCCGCGGGCGGTGCTCCGCTCCCCGTCGGGGGCGAAGGGATAGCCCGGCCAGCGGTTGGGGTAGGTGCGCAGCAGCTGCACCGCGCAGGTGCCCGCGCGGGGCGGGTCCGGTCGCGGGGCGGGCAGGTGCGAGGGGTTGCGGTCCAGCCGCCGGATCATGTCCGGGATCGCCTGCCAGGGCAGCCGGGACAGCGCCGCCGGGTCCTCCCACCGTTCCCGGAACACGTCCTCGACCTCGCGCACGACCGGGCCGCGCAGCTCCAGCTGCACGTCGTGCCACGCGGGGCTGTCGCCGTACCGGTCGGAGAACGGCTGGGTCTGCGGGTCGCCGCCGTGCCGGCCGTCGTCGCGGCGGCTGTGGCCCAGGTCGATGCCGCCGACGAACGCGACGTCCCGGGCCGGGTCGTCGTGGCGCAGGACGACGAACTTCTGGTGGTGGCTGCCCATCGGGCGGACCCGCTGGTCGAGCAGGACCTCCCCGCCGTCGTCGTTGATGTCGCGCGACAGGTCGCGGTTCTGCTCGGCGGAGAACTGCAGCGCGTCCAGGTGGGAGCGCCACACCAGGCCCTTCACCAGGGCGCCGCGGTGCGCCGCCGCGGAGAGCGCCTCGGCGACGGTGGGGCCGTCGTCGGTGAGGCGCTCGTCGGCGTCGCTGCGCCAGTCGGTGAAGAACACCAGGTCGTCGCGGCCGGTATCGGCCAGGGCCTGCGCCAGCACGGGGAAGTAGGACCGGCCGTGGACCAGCGGGCGCACCGCGTTGCCCTCGGTCCAGGCCCGCAGCCGGGTGGCGTCGTTGCCCCGCTCGGCCGCGGTGAGCAGCCAGTGCTGCGGCGCGCCGGGCGGCGGGGGGTGGGCACCGGCCAGGGCGACCTGGACGCGCCCGCGCAGGGCGTCGGGGTCGGCGACCCGCAGGACGGGCACGGGGCCGACCCGGTCGGGTGGGAGCAGGCCCTCGTGGACCTCCTCGCCGGCCAGCCTGCGCAGCCCGACGGCGGCCACCCGGTCGGGGTGGCGCTCGGCGAAGGACGTGAACAGCGGGTCGCCGCGCCCGTCGTCGCCGAGCAGGACCCAGCGGACCGACGGCAGCTCGCGGGCCAGCCGCTCCAGCGCGGCCCGGGGGTCGCCGGTCAGCACGGTCCCGGCCGGGAAGCCGTGCCGGGCGAGGAACCGCTCGGCCAGGACACGGGGTGCGCTGGTCAGGTGGACGACCGGGCCGCCGCGGCGGGCCAGCTCGGTCACCAGCCCGGCCACGCCGGAGACCGCGCGGCGGGCCGAACCCGACCGGGTCAGCGCCCGCCATCCCGCCCGCAGCGGATGTCGCAGGTCGCTCACCCGGACCAGGTCGTCGAGGTCGCAGACGACCCCAAGCGCCGGGCCCGGCTCGCGGGGGAGGGTGACCGGCGCACCGGTCGTGCGCGCCAGGATCCGCCGACCGGCCCGCCCCGCCGTCCGCAGTGGCCCGCCCATCCGGTGATCCTCACGGGGTGCTCGCGGGTGGGGCAACCCGGAGCGGCGGACGTTGCGGTGGGCGGCGCGCTCGGAAGTCGAGCGCCGCGATCGTCGACCCGGCCACGGCGATCGGTGGCCACGGCGGTCCACACCGGATCCCGGCCGGCGCCCGTCATCGTCGGGCAACCGTCAGGTCCGGTGGGGTGTGCCCGGCGTCCGTACCGGACACCCACGGACATGGGCAACCCGAACCTGGACACCTCGACCCGGCGCGAGCTCTACGACCTGGCCCGGCAGCGCGGCGTGCCCGGCCGGTCGGGCATGAGCCGGGCGGATCTGCTCGACGCCCTCCGCGACGGCCGGCGGCGGGGCTCGAAGGCCCGGCGCCAGCCGGCCCCGGAGCCGGAGCGCGACGAGAAGCCGGAGCGGGACGAGAAGTCCGAGCCCGAGCGGGACGTGACGCCCGAGCCGTCGCCGGAGCCCGAGCGGGACGAGGAGCCGGACCAGGACCGGGAACCGGACCCGCACCCCCCGGCGTCCCGGTTCGAGGCGTTCCAGGACCTGGCGCGGGAACGGGCCCGCGGCCGGATGGTGCTGCTGCCCCGCCTGCTGACCGGCCACGACCGCCGGATGCACGTCCGGGAGACCCTGCGCGAGGACCACCACACCCGCATCGCCCGGCGGTCCGAGGACACCGACGTCAAGTTCGACAAGCTCGCCGGCTCGCTGTACTCGTTCTTCCGGGGCACCTGCCTGCTGTTCTACCGCGACATGGCCGGCGAGGACGCGGCGATGCCGACGGTGCTCGCGCTCGGCGACGTGCACCCGGAGAACTTCGGGGTGATGCCGAACGCCGACAACGTGCCCATCTTCGGGGTAAACGACTTCGACGAGGCCTACTACGCGCCGTTCACCTTCGACCTGAAGCGCGGTGCGGTCGGGTTCCTGCTGGCCGCCGACGAGGAGGGCGGGCTCGGGCGCAAGCGCCGCCGCAAGATCGCTCGGCGGTTCGTCCGCGGGTACGTCGACGGCATCGGCGAGTTCGCCCGGGACAGCACCGAGAGCGACCACCAGCTGCGCCGGGACAACGCCCCGAAGCTGATCCGGGCCCTGTTCGACGACGCCGACACCGACCGGCGCGGCTGGCTCGCCGACGACTACCACGGCGAGTACGGCCGCGGCTTCCGCGCCGACGACGAGCTGATCCCGGTCAGCAGCCGCCGCGACGAGTTCCAGCAGCTGGTCGACCGGCTGGTCGCCGAGCAGGACATCACGGTGCCGCCGCGGGCGGGCGACATGCGGGTCAAGGACGTCGCGGAGCGCCGCGGGCAGGGCACCGCATCGCTCGGCCTGAGCCGCTACTACGTGCTGATCGAGGGGCCGCGCCGGGACACCACCGACGACCTGATCATCGAGTTCAAGCAGGCCCGCCGGTCCGCGTTGGCCGGGCTGGTCCCGTCGTCGGGGCACGGGACCGACGGTCGCGGCGACCGGATCGCGCACGCGCAGGACGTGCAGTTGGTCAACGGGGACGTGTTCTACGGGGGGATCGAGTTCGAGGGGCTCAGCTACATGTCCCGGGAGCGGGCGCCGTACCGCGACGACATCGACCTCGACGACCTGTCCTACCCGCAGTGGAAGGACTACGCCCGGATCTGCGGGCGGGCGCTCGCGCACGCCCACGCGCTGTCCGACGAGAGCGGGGACGTCGACGGCGACGTCGAGCCGCGGATCGTCGAGGCGATCGGCCCGCCGGAGCTGTTCGTCGACGACGTCGTCCGGTTCGCCGAGGAGACGGCCGACCGGCTGCGCGCCGACCACGAGCACTTCCGGGCCGACCACGCCGCCGGCGCCTTCTCGGTCGTCGGGCTGGCCGGTCGGCCGGGCGCGGAGCCCTGGTGAGCGGGCCTCAGCCCTCCGGGGGTCGCGACCGCCGGCCGGGCGTGCGGGTCTTCGGCTGCGTCGGGGCCGGGCGGTCCGGGCGGGGGGTGAGCGGGCGCTCGACGGGCGACCCGACGGCCGCCTCGATCTCCTCCCCCTCGTGGTGGACGCGCAGCGGCTCCCCGCGCAGCACCTCGTAGGTCGCCCGGTCGGGCAGCACGGTCACCCGCAGCAGCCGGCCGCGGAACAGCGTGCGGAACCGCAGCCGGGTCAGCGCGTCGGGCAGCGCGGGCCGGAACCGCAGGACGCCGTCGAGCTGGCGCAGCCCGCCGAACCCGGCGACCAGCGCGATCCAGACCCCGGCCAGGGCGGCCAGGTGCAGGCCGTCGGTGCTGTCGTGGTCGGCGTCGCGCAGGTCGGCCAGCGCGGACTCGACGATGTAGTCGTGGGCCAGGTCCAGGTGCCCGACCTCGGCGGCGATGACCGCCTGGCAGCACGCCGACAGCGACGAGTCGCGCACGGTGATCTGCTCGTAGTAGTCGAAGTTGCGGGCCTTCTGCTCGGTGCCGAAGACGTCGCCGCGCAGGTACATCGCCAGCACCAGGTCGGCCTGCTTGATCACCTGCTTGCGGTACAGCTGGACGTAGGGGTACTGCGAGTGCAGCGGGTAGGCGTCCTCGGGGGTGTTGTCGAAGTCCCAGCGGGGCTGGTCGGTGTACCCGGCGGCCTGCTGGTGCACCCCCAGCTCCTCGTCGTAGGGGACGGCCATCGCGTCGGCCGCGGCGACCCACCGCTCGCACTCGTCGGGATCGGCGCCGAACCCGGCGGCCTCCTCCGGGTACCGCCCGGCCCAGTGCGCCGCACCGCGCAGGTTCCGCTGCGCCATCAGGTTGGTGTAGAGGTTGTCGTCGGCGATGGCGCTGTACTCGTCCGGGCCGGTCACGCCGTAGATGTGGAACGTGCCGTCACGGGTGTGGTGGCCCAGCGACGCCCACATCCGCGCGGTCTCGACCAGCAGCTCCAGCCCGGTCGTGCGGGCGAACTCCAGGTCGTCGGTCGCGTCGACGTACCGGATCACCGCGTCGGCCACCGCCGCGTTGACGTGGAACGCGGCCAGCCCGGCCGGCCAGTAGCCCGAGCACTCCTCGCCGGCGATCGACCGCCACGGGAACGCCGCCCCGCGCAGGTCGACCTCGCGGGCCCGGATGCGGGCCTTGTCCAGCACGCCGTGGCGCCAGCTCAGGGCGTGCCGGCTGACCTCCGGGCGCACCGCGGTCATCACCTGCAGGACGAACGTCTCGGTGTCCCAGAACGCGTGGCCCTCGTAGCCGGTGCCGGTGAGGGCCTTGCCGGCGATGGCCCGGCCCTCGGCGCGGTCGGTGGCCTGCAGCAGCTGCCACAGCGCGAACCGGACGGCCTGCTGCAGCTGCGGGTCGCCGTCGACCTCGACGTCGGCGTGCTCCCAGTACTCGTCGAGGATCGCCCGCTGGTCGGCGAGCATGCCCGACCAGCCCGCCGCCCGGGCCCCGGTGACCGCGGCGGCCACCTCGTCCCGGATCGAGGGCAGCTTGCGGTGCTCTGACCAGGCGTAGCCGAGGTACTTGACGAGCACCAGCTGCTGGCCGGGTTCGAGCCGGGTGGTCACGGTGAACCGGGCCGCGTCCTCCTCGCTCTCGCTGTGCACGTGCGTGCCCTCGGGCCCGTCGACGTCGTGGTCGGCCGCCGCGCCGACCACGAACCGGGAGCGCCGGGTGCGGTGCAGCAGGGTCAGCCGGGAGTCCGTGGCGCGGTGGTCGAGTGGTTCGAGCGGGTGGCGCAGCATGTCGTCGGTGCTCGGCTGGGACGGCCGCAACGGTTCCTGGACGTTGGCGACCAGCGCGGACTGCACGACGACGTCCACCGGCTCGTCGACGGCGCGCACGGTGTACCGGATGGCCGCGGCCGTGCGGTGCCGGAACGAGACCAGCCGCTCGGACTCCACGTCGACCGTCCGCCCCGCCGGGGACGTCCACCGCAACGTGCGGCGCAGCGTCCCGGCGCGCATGTCGAGCACCCGCTCGTGCGCGGCCAGCTCGCCCTCCCGCACGTCGAGCGCCTGGCCGTCGACCAGCAGCCGGATCAGCGAGCCGTCGATCGTGTTGACCAGCGTCTGGGTGGCCTCGGGCTCGCCGGCCCGCTCCTCGGTGTAGACGATGGTCCGCAGCTCGTACAGCCCGGCCAGGTAGGTGCCGGCCTGGCCGATCGGCTCGCCCTCGTCGAGCATCCCGCGGATGCCCAGACAGCCGTTGGCCAGGGTGAACGCGGTCTCGGTCGCGGCGAGGTCGTCGAGCCGCGGCCCGTCCGGTTCGCGCAGGATCCAGGGTTCGACGGTGTACACGTCCGGGCGGGTCACCCCGTCCAGTTCCCGGTCTTCGCCATGTTCATGCCCGGATCGGGTGGTCTGCGTGCCTTCCACCCGGTCCGGACGCGCGGCGGCCCCGCCGATCAGCGTCGGGTCACGCGGGCTGGGGGTCCTCGCCCCACAGCTCGTCGAGCAGCTTGTCCTCCAGCTCCTCCCAGCGCCGCACCCGCTCGCGCACCCGCTCGATGTCCTCCGGGTCCAGGGCGCGGGCCCCGTCCGGGGTCATCCGGTAGACGTCGACCGGGCCGCCGACGCTGGGCGAGGTCATCCGCAGCGCGTCCAGCACCCGCACCGCCGCCAGGACGCCGTGGTCGACGTCGCGCTCGGTCATCCGGAAGTGCGCCAGCAGCGCGCCGGCCTGCTGGGCCATCGCCGAACCGCTGCCGATGGCGTGGAACCCGACCTCTTCGTACCGGCCCACCAGGCCGTGCGGGTCGAGGTCGGCGATGAACGGCGTGCCGTCGTCGCGGTAGCCGGCGACCAGCACGTAGGTCGCGGGCGTGCCGCCGGGCCCGGTCTCCCCGGGCACCTCCTCGATGAAGTTCGCGTAGTGGTGGCGCAGCACCGGCAGCACCCGTTCCTGCAGCGCGTGGCCGAGGTTCTCGCCGTCCAGCAGCGCCGGCGCGTGCGCGTCGAACAGCTCCTTGATGTCGACCAGGGCCGACCGCGCCCCGCTGCCGCCCCACGCGGCCGTCTCGCCGAGCGGGTGCAGCTTCTGCGCGGGGTAGCTCAGCCCGCGGGCGGAGTCGGTGATCTGCGAGTCGGCCGCGAGGACGACCCCGTCTGCGCACTTGATGGCCAGGACGACGGTCACGGGAGCCTCCAGGGGACGACGATGGCCGGACCGTCTACCCGGTGGCGGGCGTCCGGGAAACCGCCCGCCACCGGGGACACCTCAGGCGAGCGCCAGGATCCGCTCGACGTTGCGCTCGGTGAAGGCCTCCGCCGGCAGCCGTTCCGGCCCCAGCTGGGCGGCCAGGCGCGGCCCGCCGAGCACCGGGTCGGTGCGGAAGACGGCGTGGTAGGGGCCGTCGGCGCCGACCACGATCCGGGCCGACACCTCCTGGCCGACGTCGTCGTGCTCGTAGCGGACCAGCGGCACGTCCCCGCCGACGACCTCGACGTCACCGACCCCGCGGACCACCCGGGCACCGGCCGCGGCGGCCGAGCGGGCCAGCGCCTCGCACGCCTCCGGGTGCCCCACGTCGAGCATCCCGGGCGCTCCCGGGACCATCGTGTCGAGCGGGACGGCGTTCGCCTCGGCCGTCGCCGGGTCGGTGGTCTCGTCGTAGAGCACCCCCTCGGTGGCACCGTTCGACGGGCTCGGATGCGCCGAACGCTGTATCAGGCCGGTGACCAGTAGGGACACCTCCGCTGCGCCACGGGTGCGCGCCGCGCTACCCGCCGATCCGGTACGCCAGCCGCGGCAACACCCGCCCTGGCACCGATCCCGACGCCGCCTCCCCGACCCGGTACGCGCCCATGGCCAGGTAGAACGGCTCGGCGCCGGGATCGGAGTCGATCGTGAGCCGGTCGGCGCCGAGCCCGGCGGCGGTCCGCACCGCCCACGTCCACAGCGCGCGGCCGACGCCGGTGCCGATGGCGTCCGGATCGACGAACAGCATCGCCAGCTCGACCTCGGGCGGTCCGCCGGCCAGCGCGCTGAACCCGGCGACCCGCCCGTCCCGCTCGGCCACCGTCACCGGCCGCGCGACGACGTCGTCCGGGGTGAGCGTCAGCTCGTCCCGGCAGGCCTCCAGGAACGCGGCGTCGTAGCCCCAGTGCCCCTTGGACCGCAGGGCCAGCTCGCTGAGCGGGCCGGCTTCGTCGGGGCGGGCGGGACGCAGCAGCACGGGTCGAGGGTAGGACTCACGGCACCAGGTCGGTGCGCGCGGCGCCGGTGTCCGGCTCGTAGGGGTACGACACGTGCTGGTGGGTCATCACCCAGGCGCCGTCCCGACGCCGGAACACGCGGGTGCCGCGCGACCAGCTCTCCTCGTCACCGGCGCGCATCCGGTTGAGCCCCCAGGCCACCGCGAGGTCGCCGTCGACCAGGACGGTCAGGTCGGGCACGTCCCAGGTGACGCTGTCGGGGGCGCTGTCCAGCCCGCGCCGGCAGACCTCGCGCACCTCGTCGGCGCCCGTGTGGCTCAGCGGTGCCTCGTGCTCGTAGGACACCACGTCGTCGGCGATGTGGGCCATGATCGCGTTCAGGTCGCGGTCGGCGGTGGCGGCGAACCACCCGCGGTGCACCTCGCGGACCGCCTCCTCGTCCGCGGAGCCGTCCGCGCCCGCGTCGGGGAACGAGTGGTGCTCGTGGGTGACCACCCAGCGGCCGTCCTGCTTGCGCAGCCCGATGCTGAGCCGCAGCCGCTGCTCCGGGCGGGCGGCGAGGTCGTCGGGCATCCCGCAGCGCAGCAGCGCGTGCGCGAAGGCGACCTCGGCTCCCGCGGCGACCTCCAGCGACACGATGTCGAACCGCGCGCCGGAGGCCTGCCACTCGAAGAACGGCGGCCAGGTCGCCCGGTAGGCGTCGATGCCGCGCACGCCGTCCTGCGGCGGCGGCACGTCGAACATGACGATGTCGTCGCTGTGGTCGGCCAGCACGCCGGCCATGTCGCCGCGGTGCACGGCGTCGGCCCAGCGCTCGATCAGCGTGCGGATGGCCTTCGTGTCGTCGTCCATGGTCGCTCCTCGGTCGGGGATCGGTCGCGCCTACAACCCCGGGGAGGCGGCGGAATCATCGCGGTGCGGGCTCGTCCAGTTCGACGGGCAGCCCGAAGGCCGGGAACAGGTCGCGGTCCAGGAACGACACCACCTCGGCGACCTGCTCACCGCGCACCGCCAGCAGGTCCAGCCCGCCGGCCACCCAGCGGTCGGCCTCGCCGTCCCACCGGTAGGTGCCGAAGGCGATCTGCCCGTTGGCCCGGGCCGGGACGAACCGCCAGCGCGACGACAGCGGCCCGGCCAGGAACTGCCGGATCGCCGCCGGGCCCTGGAACCAGGCGGGCTCGGGCGGCATCGCGTAGCGGGCGTCGTCGGCCAGCATCCCGACGATCGCGTCGACGTCCCCGGCCTCCCAGGCCGCGGCGTAGCGCTCGGCCAGCCCGCGGACGCCGTCGTCGCCGAGGGTGCGCAGCGCGGCCTGCTGACTGGTGCCGTGGTCGAACCGGCCGGCCACCGCGCGGCGGGCCCGCTGCAGGGCGCTGGTGACGGTGGCGACCGTGGTCTCCAGCGCACCGGCGGCCTCGCGCGCGGAGAACCCGAGCACCTCGCACATCACCAGCACCGCCCGCTGCCGCGCCGGCAGGTGCTGCAGCGCGGCGACGAACGCCAGCTCCACGCTCTCCCGCAGCACGTAGCGCTGCTCGGCGCTGTGCGCGGGGGAGTCCAGCCGGCCGTCCGGGTAGGGCTCCAGCCAGGACCGCTCGGCCACCTCGGCGGCGCCCGGGCTCAGGTCGGTGGGCAGCTCCCGGCGCCCGCGGCGCTCCAGCAGGGTCAGGCACCGGTTGGTGGCGATCCGGTACAGCCACGGCCGGATCGGCCCGCGGCCGTCGAACCCGTCCAGGCCCCGCCAGGCCCGCAGCAGCGACTCCTGGACCAGGTCCTCGGCGTCGTGCACCGACCCGACCATCCGGTAGCAGTGCACCTCCAGCTCCCGGCGCAGCGGCGCGACCAGCTGCTCGAACGCCTCCGCCCGCCCGGCCTTCGCCGCTGCCAGCAGCTCGTCGGCGTCGGTGTGCATGGTGGTCCGACCCGGGGCGCGGCGGGAACTCATCGCCGCCGGGCCGGCCCGCGCCGGCGGGCGACGAGGTGCGGGGCCGGCTCGACGACGGCCTCGCCCGGCTGGAACGGCTGGTCGCCGCGCGCACCGGCTGAGCCGGGTCAGAACCCGCGCTGCACCGCCGCGACCGCCTCGGCCAGCCGCTCGTGGTCCTCGGGCCCGGCGACCGGCAGGCTGAACTCGACCGCCGAGCACACCCCCTGGTAGCGCCGCCACACCCGCTCGGCGATCTCGTCGTAGGTGCCGACGACCGCGATCGCCTCCACCATCTCGTCGCTGATCAGCCGCTCCATCTCGTCCCAGCGCTGGGCGCGGGACAGCGTGGACAGCTCCTCGGCGACCTCGTCCCAGCCGTGGTGGCTGAACACCGGCCGGTAGGTGCGGGTGGAGGCGTAGAAGGAGATCCGCGCCCGCACGTCGCTGACCTTCTTCTCCAGCTCGGCGGCGGTCGGCGCGGTGACGATCAGCGGGCTGGCCACCACCTCGATCGCGGCC
Source organism: Pseudonocardia sp. (assembly GCA_030147065.1). Classification (GTDB taxonomy): domain Bacteria; phylum Actinomycetota; class Actinomycetes; order Mycobacteriales; family Pseudonocardiaceae; genus Pseudonocardia. The sequence continues at coordinate 10,694 of JASLAP010000499.1, forward strand.
GGGTCCCGGCCCGCGCCGAGGGCCCCGCGGTCGACGGCCGGGCGCAGCACGTCCTCCAGGTAGGCCCGGGTGCAGATCGGGTGCGGGCGGACGCCGTCGGCGACCTCGCCGCCGATCCGGGCCATCGCCGGGCGGACCGCGGCCAGGTGGACCGGGACGTCCGGGTGCTCGATCGGGCCCGGGTCGAACAGCGGGTTCATCAGGGTCAGGTCGTAGTGCTCGCCGTGGTGGTCGAGCGGCACGCCCTCCTGCCAGGTCCGCCAGACCGCCCGCACGGCCTGCACGTACTCCCGGATCCACGGCCCCGGCGCCGACCACGCCATCCCGTAGCGCCGCTCGATGTGCCCCTTGACCTGCGTGCCCAGCCCGAGGACGAACCGGCCGCGGGACAGCCGGGCCATCGTCCACGCCGTCATCGCCATGGCGGTGGGGCTGCGCGGGAAGGCGATCGCGACGGCGGTGGTCAGCCGGATCCGCTCGGTGCGCTCGGCCGCCACGGCCAGCGCGATGAACGGGTCCTCCTTGGTCTCGGTCAGCGCCAGGCCGTCGAAGCCCAACCGCTCGACGAGCGCGGCCTGGGCCCCGAACGAGGGCAGGTCCACGGTCATCTCGGCCGGCCGCAGCCCCGGGTCGATCTTGCCCAGCGGCAGGTGGGTCTCGACCCGCATCGGTCACGTCCTCCGGTCGGCTGCCCGTCGTGCCCGAGGCTGGCCCATCGGGGGCGGTCCGGCAAGACCAACCGCGCCCGCCGGGTGGGTG
>JASLAP010000524.1 GCA_030147065.1 Pseudonocardia sp.
GCCCGGCGACGATCCACAGTCTGCGACCAGCCACCCGGCTGGTGGGCTCGGACGGCGCCGACCAGCACGAACAGCAGCGCGGACGGGGTGAGGACGTCGGCGAACCCGCCCATCAGGTTGGAGAGCTGGTCCACGGCCTCAGAACCCCCCGACGAAGCCGGCGGGCAGCGAGATGCCGAGCAGCCCGCTGAACACGATCTGGATCACCGACGCCACCCCGAGCCCGACCAGCAGGCAGGTCGGGTAGCGGCGGTTGCCGAGCGCGACCGCGACGGCGGTGAACAGCAGCGTCGCCGACAGGATCCAGCCCAGCCAGGGCAGCACCACGATGAAGCCGGCGACCCCGCCGACCGCGGTCCCGACGGCCCGCGCGTTGACGGTCTCGGTGCCGGTGTCGGTGCCGGTGTCCGGATCGGTCTCGGTGTCGGGAGCGGGGGCTGTGTCGGCGGGGGCGGTCGGGGTGTCGTACTCGGGCCGCGGCCGCAGGATGTCGACGGCGAGCGCGGCGGCGATGACGAAGCAGAGCACGGCCACCGCCCACGGCATCGCGGTCGGACCGAACAGCCCGTCGTCGCCGACCACGGCCATGCCGACCGTGCCGACCACCAGGAAGATCCCGAGCGCCACCAGCACGGCCGGGACGATCAGGGCGGCCCGGGACAGGTGCGCGGGCCGGGGGCGTCGCCGCGGGGCGGTCGTGGCCCCGTCGTGGGTCACCTCGCTCATACCAGCCCCAGCTCCTTCAGGAGTGCGTCGATCCGTTCCTGCTCGGTGACGAGGTACTGCTCGAACTCCTCGCCGTAGATCTCGCTGCGCACCCACCGGTTGCGCTCGACCGCCTCGGACCAGGACTCCGTGGTGACCATCTCGCGGACGATCTGCTCCAGCTCGGCCCGCTCGGCGTCGGTGATGCCCTGCGGGGCCACCAGGCCGCGCCAGTTGACCAGGTCGACCTCGGGCAGCCCGAGCTCGATCATCGTCGGCGCGTCGACACCCTCCAGCCGCTCCGGCGACACCACCGCGAGCACCCGCAACTGGCCGCTGTCGACCAGGTCGCGGAAGTCGTTGTAGCCGCTGATCCCGACCTCGACGGTGCCGGCCGCGGTGGACAGCAGGCTCAGCGTGAGCTCGCCGCCGCCGGCGTGCGGGGTGTACTGCAGGTCCGCGGCCGGCACGCCCCGGGCCTGGGCCAGTTGCGCGGCCACCATGTGGTCGATGCCCCCGGCCGACCCGCCGCCGATCGGCAGCCCGGCCGGGTTCGCCGTCCAGGCCTGCAAGAAGTCCTCGAGGGTGCGGTAGGGCGAGGCCTCGGGCACCGCGATGACCTCGAAGTCCTCGGCCAGCCGGGCGATCGGGGTGGTGTCCTGCAGGTCGGTCGCGCTGCCGGCCTGGCTGATCCCGCCGAGCATCACGGTGCCGGTCACCATCATCGTGGTGCCCTCGCCGGCCAACCCGGCCAGCTGGGCCAGCCCGATCGTCCCGCCGGCGCCCGGGATGTTGACCACCTGCACGGTGTTGACGATGTTGCCGGTGCGCAGCGCCTGCTGCGACTCCCGGGCGACCAGGTCCCAGCCGCCGCCGGCCGCGGCCGGCGCGATCATCGTCAGGCTGGATCGGGCGGCCTGGCCCTCCCCGGACCGGGCCGCGTCGGCGAAGGCCGTGACCGCCAGGGCGGCGACGACCACGACTCCCAGGGCGGCGACGGCCCGGCTGCGTGGCATGGATCCAGACGCTAGCGCCCGGCCGAGCGTTCCTGCACGGTCTGTGAACACGAGATTGCGGTGCCGCCGCGCAGGGGTGGCTAGGGTGGCGCCGTCCGCACGCGCTCAACCGGGGAGCGACATGACGATCTGCGTGGTCTACGGCCCGACGCCGGAGGGTGCGGCCGCGCTCGCCCTGGCCGTGCGCGAGGCCCGGCTGCACGGGGTCCGGCTGGTGGCGCTGGCGACCGGCCGCCAGGAGCGGTTCGAGCACGACCACGCCACCGACGACGAAGCGCTGCGCGCGGAGATCGAGCAGCGCCTCGCCGGGCTGCGGGCCGACGGCGACCCGGAGGTGGAGGTCCGCGTCGTCGACGACGGCGGCGACCCCGCGGAGGCCGTCATCGACCTGGCCGTCGGGGCGCGGGCCGAGCGGCTGGTCGTCGGGGTGAAGCGGCGCAGCCCGATCGGCAAGCTGCTCACCGGCAGCACCGCGCAGCGGATCATCCTGGACTCACCGGTCCCGGTGCTGGTGACGCACGCGGCCCGGACGGGGTGACGCCGTGGCCTACTCCGTGCCCGGTCATTCCGACCAGCTGCCGGCCGGGCTCGTGCAGCGCTGGAACGACCGGATCGACGCCGAGTTCGACCGGTTGGGTCCGCGGTTCGGGAGCCGGTTCTTCCGCATCGACCCGGCCGACCTCGCCGGGGGCGCCCGGGCGGCGGTGACCTGGTTCGGTGATCCGGCCGAGCCGGCGTTCTGCAGCGGCCCGGACATCGCGCGGAAGCTGTCGGACTGGGGTGTGCGCGGGCGCCACGCGCTGCACAACGAGTACTGCGAGTACGCGGCGGTCCGCCGGCCCGACGGGTCCGGGGCGCTGCGGCTCAAGCGGGTCCAGGTGACCACCGAGCTCGCCGAGTACTGGCTGACCGTGGCCCGGGAGGAGCCCGACCTCGTCCGCTCGATGGTCGCCGGGATCACCGGGGTGGCGCCGAGCTGGCCGGAGCTCTACGGCGTGCCCGATCCGTCGACGCTGACCGCGCGCGGGCGGGAGGTGGCGTTCGCCCGGTTGGTGGCCGGCAACGGCGGTTCGCCCGCCCTGCAGCAGGCGGGCGTCCCCGCCCAGCCCGTGGGCTCGGTGAACACCGAGAACGCACTGTTCATGTCGCACCCCATCAACGGGCTCGACGACCTGCTCTACATCGTGATGTTCGGCGCGCAGCCCTACTTCCGCGACG
>JASLAP010000633.1 GCA_030147065.1 Pseudonocardia sp.
TATCTCCCTCAACAACAGGTTGGCGCGGACGGTCGGCCCGTCACCAGCGGTAATGGGCGAAGGCCTTGTTGGACTCCGCCATCTTGTGCATGTCCTCGCGCCGCTTCACGCTGGCACCCAGCCCGTTGCTGGCGTCGAGGATCTCGTTCATCAGCCGGTCGGTCATGGTCTTCTCGCGGCGGGCTCCGGCGTAGGAGACCAGCCAGCGCAGGGCCAGCGTGGTCTGCCGGATCGCGCGGACCTCGACCGGGACCTGGTAGGTCGCACCACCGACGCGGCGGCTCTTGACCTCGAGGGCCGGCTTCACGTTGTCCATGGCGCGCTTCAGCGTGACCACCGGGTCGGTGCCGGTCTTGTCCCGGGTGCCCTCCAGGGCGGCGTACACGATGCGCTCGGCCAGCGAACGCTTGCCGTCCTTGAGCACCTTGTTCACCAGCTGGGTGACCAGCGGCGAGCTGTACACCGGGTCGGAGACCAGCGGCCGCTTCGGCGCGGGGCCCTTGCGAGGCATTAGCTCTTCTCCTTCTTCGCGCCGTAACGGCTGCGGGACTGCTTGCGGTTGCGGACACCCTGGGTGTCCAGCGACCCGCGGATGATCTTGTAGCGCACACCGGGGAGGTCCTTGACCCGGCCACCGCGGACCAGGACGATCGAGTGCTCCTGGAGGTTGTGACCTTCACCGGGGATGTAGGCGGTGACCTCGATGTCGCTGCTGAGCCGCACGCGCGCGACCTTGCGCAGCGCGGAGTTCGGCTTCTTGGGCGTCGTCGTGTACACGCGGGTGCACACGCCACGGCGCTGGGGGCTCCCCTTCAGCGCGGCGGTCTTGGTCTTGCCGACCTTGTCCTGACGGCCCTTGCGGACCAGCTGCTGGATCGTGGGCATGAACCGTCTACTTCTTCCCGTCGGTGTGCTCTATCGGAACTGCTGTGGATCTCGTGCTCAGCGGCTGCTGCGCGGTACCCGAGGTCGGGCGTGTCGCCGCCTGGTGCACCACGGAGCGGATCGAGACCTCGCGGAGGGCCATGCGGCCCGCGGACCCGGCCGCTCGCGTTCACGCACCGTGGTGCGCGATCGACGAGCACACGGGCACGCGGATCGGCCCGACCGTAGTCGAGCGCAAGACCACAGAGTACCCGCCCCTCCGAATGGGGGTCAAAACGGGTCCTGGTCGGCGCCTGCCGGTACAGGCAGGGTGCCCGAACGCCGGTCGCACCGCAAGAGGACCCGCCCGCTCGCCGCTCGTCAGGCCCCACTCGTCGCGGACGAGGCCCTGTGGACGTTGTCCTCAACGTCACCCCGCCGGGCGGCATTCCCCCCGGCGACACCGACCCGCCTGCTCGCCGCGCGGCACTCAGCCCGCCGGCGGCGGGGCGGGCCGCGCGCCCAGGACGCCAGCGAGGGCGCGCAGGCCGGCCACCACGTCCTCGCCGGACGGGGCCCGCCCGGGGTCGATCAGCCACTGCATGAGCACCCCGGAGATCAGGGCCATCTGCACCGAGCCGACCGTGCGCACCGACTGCTCGTCGATCTCGGCCTCGGACACCCCGAGCAGCCCCGCCGCGGACCCGCGCCGCCCCTCCTCCTGCGCGTCGGACAGGTGCTTGCGCAGCTCCGGGTTGTGGTCCGCCTGCACGTACGCGTCGATGGACGCCGCCCAGAGCTGCCGCTGCTCGCGGAACGACCGGATCATCTCGGTCCACATCGCCGCCGGCGGGTCGGCCGGCGGCCCGGCGTCGGCTGCCGCGGCAGCCAGGGCGCGGTCGACCTCGGTCCCCCACTCGTCCATGGCCCGCACGAACGCCGCCGACAGCAGCGCCTCCCGCGAGCCGAAGTGGTAGCCGATCGCCGCGTGGCTCACGCCGGCCGCGGCCGCGATGTCCCGGACCGTCGTCCGCGCCCACCCGCGCTCGCGCAGGCAGCGCGCCGCGCCGGCCAGCAGGTCCTCCCGGTTCCCCATCGCCCCACCCTAGTCCGGTCGGTTGAACCAGACGGTTTGCCCATCTGGATTGACCAAATGGGCAAGAGCCTGCCATCGTGCTCGCACCGATCCCCGACAGAGGAGTCCGCATGAAGGGCACGAGCGTCCTGATCTCCGGCGCGAGCATCGCCGGGCCGACGCTGGCCTACTGGCTGGCGCGGCACGGCGCCGAGGTCACGGTGGTCGAGCAGGCGCCGCACCTGCGCGGCGGCGGGCACGGGGTGGACTTCCGCGGCGCCCAGATGGAGCTGCTGGAGCGGATGGGCATCTCCGACGAGGTCCGCCGGCAGCAGACCGGCATGGGCACCCAGACCGTCGTCGACGCCCGCGGCCGCCCGCTGGCCGTGCTGCCGGCCGGGTTCTTCAGCGGCCAGGTGGAGATCGCCCGGGGGGACCTGGCCCGCATCCTGTACGACCGGACCCGGGCCGACGCCGAGTACGTCTTCGACGAGACGGTGACCGGCCTCACCGACACCGGCGACGGCGTGCAGGTCACCTTCCGCCGCGCAGCCGACCGGCGGTTCGACCTGGTGGTCGGCGCGGACGGGATGCACAGCGGGGTCCGCGGCCTGGCCTTCGGCGACGAGTCCCGCTTCGCCACGTTCCACGGCTACTACGACGCCGGGTTCACGGCCCCCAACCACCTCGGCCTCGACCACGCCGGGCTGCTCTACAACGAGCCGGGCCGGGCGGTGATGGTGGCCAGCGGCCGCGACCCCGACCGCGTCGACGTCGGCCTGGTCTTCGCCGCCGACCGCCTCGACTACGACCGGCGCGACCAGGGGCAGGTGCGCGAGCTCATCGCCGCCCACTTCACCGGCGCCGGCTGGGAGACCCCGCGCTTCCTGGACGAGCTGCGCCGGGCCCCGGAGGTCTACTTCGCCCCGCTGAGCCAGATCCGGCTGGACACCTGGTCACGCGGGCGGATCGCGCTGCTCGGCGACGCCGCCTGGTGCGCCGGGCCGGGCGGCTCGGGGACCGGGCTGGCCATGATGGGCGCGTTCGTCCTGGCCGCCGAGCTGGCCGCGGCCCGCGGGGACCACCGCACCGCGTTCGCCCGCTACCAGCAGGTGCTCGGCAAGGCCGCGGCCAAGGGCCAGTGGCAGGCCAAGGGCGCCGGCGCCTTCCTCGCCCCGCCCACCGCGGCCCGCATCCGCCGCCGCAACCTGACCTACCGGGTGCTGACCAGCCGGCCGATGGCCGGCCTGTTCGACCGCCTCACCAGCGGCGCCGCCAACGCCATCACCCTCGACGCCTACCCGCACACCCCCACCCCCTCCCCCGCGGCCTGAGCCGGCGGCCGGGAGACGATCAACGCATGGCACTCGTCCCGCTCGACCTGCCCCGCCCCGACGAGATGCGCGGGCGCTGGGCCGCGTTCGCGGCCGTCTGCGCCGCCCGCGGCTGGTCCGACGGCTGCCGGGCGACCGGACCGCTGTGGCACTTCGACGACGGTGGTGGGAACTTCGCCGACCTGGTCCGGGTCGGTGGCGGCCGGGCAGTGCTGCTCGGCAACGACCACGAGTACTCCGAGACCTACTTCGCCACCGCCGCGGAGTACTTCGGCGAGGAGGAGACCGACCTGCTCGCCGAGGCCCCGGACTGGTGGGCGCCACCGGTCCGGGCGGCGATGGAACGCGGCGAGTGGGTCGGCTTCGTCTACGGCTTCGACGGCACGTCGTGGTGGCGGGCGGACTACTCGAAGC
>JASLAP010000614.1 GCA_030147065.1 Pseudonocardia sp.
GACACGCGCCGATGGTCGCCGATCGGGTGCGCGCGTTGATGCACCCTAGGGCGCGTCGCCGCGCTGCCCGGGCACACCCCGGCCGACCCGGTAACGGCGGCCGGCGGAGGTGCGAGGTGGACGGACGTGAGTCACCCGTTCCTCGGCCCGTGTCGCGACCGGGCGGAACGGCGTCCGGCCGGGGTTCGGCCGGAGGTGTGGTGGACCGTGGATTCCCCGGGGGCCCGCGGCTGCGCACCCGGTTCCCCGACGACCGCGGCGATGCGCCGCTGCGGATGATGACCACCCGCCCGGGGGCGGCAGCCGATCGTCACCCTCCGCTACCCCCGCGTACCGGTGTCGCGGTGACCGGCGGGCCGTTGCGCCCCGACCTCGCCCGGCTGGTCCACCGGCTGCGGGTGGCCCTGGTCGTGCTGTCGGTGCTGGTCTTCGCGATCACCGGGGCCGCCTGGGGGCTCTACCGCGACGTCACCGCGGGCATCGCCACCACCGCCGGGCTCGGCGGTGGCGACGGCGGTGACCAGGACATCCTGCTGGTCGGCGTGGACAGCCGGACCGACGCGCAGGGCAACCCGCTGCCGCCCGAGGTGCTGGCCGAGCTGAACAGCGGCGCCGACACCGGCGTGCTCAACTCCGACACGATCATCCTGCTGCACGTGCCGGAGGGCGGCGGGGCGGCGGTGGCGTTCTCGGTCCCGCGCGACAGCTACGTCGACATCCCCGGCTACCGCCGCGACAAGATCAACGCGGCGTACCCGGCGACCAAGGCGATGGTGGCCGAGCAGCTGGTCCGCGACGGCGTCCGCGACCGGGCCCGGGTGGAGTCGGAGTCCAGCGAGGCCGGGCGGCGCGCGCTGATCGGCGCGGTGCAGGACCTCACCGGGGTGGTCGTCGACCACTACGCGGAGATCAACCTGCTCGGCTTCTACAACCTGACCGAGGCGATCGGCGGGGTCGAGGTGTGCCTGACCGGGCCGGTCGACGAGGTGCTGTCCGGCGCGCGGTTCGCCGCCGGGCCGCAGACGATCCAGGGCCGCGACGCGCTGGCCTTCGTCCGGCAGCGGCACGGCCTGCCCGAGGGCGACCTGTCCCGGATCCGCCGCCAGCAGGTGTTCCTGGCCGCGGTCGCGGACAAGATCCTCGCCGCCGGCACGCTCACCGACCCCGGCCGGCTCGGCGACCTGATCGGCGTCGTGCAGCGGTCTGTGGTGATCGACGCCGACTGGGACCTGCTGGCGTTCGCCCAGCAGGCCGCCGGGGTCGCCGCCGGGAACCTGGAGTTCCTGACCATCCCCACCCGCGGCACCGAGAACAACAGCCGCGGCGACGTGGTGCTGGTCGACCGCGGCGAGGTCCGGACGTTCGTCGAGGAGCGCACCGCCGCGCTGGCCGCGGCGGCCGAGGCCGCCGACGACGCGCCCGCGCAGCCCGTCCGGCCGGCCCTGGACGTGATCGCCTCCCGGTACGTGGTGAACGTGCGCAACGGCTCGGACACCGCCGGCCTGGCCGGCGACGCGGCCGAGCACCTGCGCGGGCTCGGCTTCCTGCCCGGGACGGTGGACAACACCGAGGCGACGGCCGAGTCGGTGGTCCGCTACGCCGACCCGGACGGCGAGGCCGCGCGAGCGGTCGCCGAACAGCTCGGCGGCATCGGGACCGAGCGGTCCGACGAGGTGCCGCGCGGGCACCTGGTGGTGGTGACCGGCGCCGACTTCGACCCCCGCATCGTCGCGCCCACCACCCCACCCCCGGCCCCCGCCGCCCCCACCACCGGCCCCGCCCCCATCACCGCCTCCGGCGTCCCCTGCATCGACTGACCGCCTCACCCGGCCCGCCCCCGGTTGGACGAGAGCCACTCTCACTCCGTCACGCCGAACGAAAGCCACTCTCGCCCCGCCCGGGCGCCGAACCCCCACGGACGAGCGGCTCTCGTCCGACCGGGCGGGCCCGGCGCGCGATCCGGCCCGGGGGACGCGGGCTGGCTACGGTGGCGCGGTGACGCTCACCGCCGCCCTGCTCGACCCGCTGCGCTCCGGCCCGGCCGCCGCCCAGCCGCTGATCACCTTCTACGACGACGCGACCGGCGAGCGCATCGAGCTCTCCGCCACCACCACGGCGAACTGGGCGGCGAAGGCCGCGAACCTGCTGCGCGACGAGTGCGACGTCGAGCCCGGGACGAAGGTCGCGCTCCTGCTGCCGGCGCACTGGCAGACCGCGGCGGTGCTGCTGGCCGTGTGGTGGTGCGGGGCGGAGGTGGTCACCGACCCGGGTGCCGCGGAGTGGGTGCTCTGCGACGCCGACCGGCTGGACCTGGCGCTGGCCGACGAGCCGGCCGGCGGCGTCGTCGCGCTGTCGCTGGACGCGTTCGGCAAGGGTCTGACGGGCCTGCCGGCCGGGGTGATCGACTTCGCCACCGAGGTCCGGCTGCAGGGCGACGACTTCACCCCGGGGCAGCCGCTCCCCGACGACGCCCCCGCCCTGGACGGCGCGTCGATCGACGAGGTGCTGTCCACGGCCCGGGCGCGGGCCGCCGAGCTGGGGCTGACCAGCTCCGACCGGGTGCTGTCCACCTCGGAGTGGTCGGGTCAGGGCCTGCTGGACGGGCTGCTCGCGGTGCTGGCCGCGGAGGCGTCGCTGGTGCAGTGCCGCAACGCCGACCCGGCCGCGATGGAGCGCCGGGCCACCACCGAGCGGACCACCACGACACTGGCCTGACCCGGATCAGCGGTGCTCGTCCTCGGTGAGCGGGATCACCCAGGCCCGGCGCTCGGCGATCAGCCCGTCGCGGATCACGAACACCTCCGCCATCGACAGCCGCACCGGGTCGCCGTCCGCCCGGGGCGCCCACCCGAGCAGCTCGGCCATCACCGTGTCGCCCTCCTCGACCATCCGGACGACCTCCAGCCGGGGCGGCCCGACGAACCCGGGCCCCTCGATGGCGTCGCCGTAGGCCTGCTTGCCGGTCAGGTGGAAGTGCCCGAACACCGTCCACCGGATGTCGTCGGTCAGGCAGGACAGGATCTTGTCGTGGTCGTTGGCCCGGAAACCGTCGAGATAGGTCTCCACCAGCCGCTTGTTCGGGGACTCGCTCATCCGACCCTCCTCACGGCGCCCACCGCGGACGCCTTCGCGCAGGAGTCGTAGCCGCCGACCGGCCCTCGACACGGTCAGTCCAGGACCGCCAGGTCCAGCCGTGCCAGCCGATCGGGGTCGGCCAGCACGTCGATGGCCGCGATCCGCCCGCCGGTGACGGTGAAGGCCATCACGAACATCGGCCGGTCGCCCGCGGCGACGACCACCCCGGCCGCCCCGTTGACCAGCGCCGGCCGCACGAACGGCGACAGCCGCCCGGAGGCGAGCGCCTGCCCGGTGACCGCCCGCGCGCCGTGCAGGACGAACGTCATCCGCGGCCGGCCGGTCCCGCCGTCGGAGCGCAGCACGACCTCCGGGTCGAGGACGGCGAGCAGGCCGTCGAAATCGCCGGCGCGGGAGGCGGCGAAGAACGCGTCGACCACCTCGCGCTGGCGGGCGAGGTCCGGGTCGGGCACCGGGGCCCGGCCCCGCACCCGGCGCCGCGCCCGGCTGGCGAGCTGGCGGGCCGCGGCCGGCGAGCGCTCGATCATCGGCCCGATCTCGTCGAACGGCACGGCGAACATGTCGTGCAGCACGAACGCCAGCCGCTCGGCCGGGGTCAGCGTCTCCAGCACCACCAGCAGCGCCAGCCCGACCGAGTCGGCCAGCACGGCCTCCTGCTCGGGGTCGGGGCCGTCGGCGCGGGTCAGGACCGGGTCGGGGACGTGCACGTCGACCGGGTCCTCGCGGCGGGCGTCGCGGGCCCGCAGCGCGTTCAGGCAGACCCGGGCGACGATCGTGGTCAGCCAGCCGGCCATGTTCGCGACGCCGCCGGCGTCCGCGCGGCTCACCCGTAGCCAGGCGTCCTGGACCGCGTCGTCGGCTTCCCCGGTCGAGCCCAGCATCCGGTAGGCGACCGCCCGCAGCCGGGTCCGGTGCTCCTCGAACCGCTCGGCCAGCCACTCGCGCTCGTCCACGCCGTCACATTCCTTCCGCGGGAGGTGTCACCGGAGTAGACCCGCCGGAGCGGGTCGTTGTGACTCACCTGGAGGAACCATGACCGCACCGATCCTGCTCACCGGCGGCACCGGCACCCTCGGCCGGCTCGTCACCCCGCTGCTCACCGGCGCCAGCCACCGCTTGCGCGTGCTGAGCCGGGGCTCCCACCGGTCGGGCGACGGCGTCGAGTACGTCACGGGCGACCTGGAGACCGGGGAGGGCGTCGACGACGCCGTCGCCGGGGTCGGGACCGTCGTGCACTGCGCGGGCAGCGCCAAGGGCGACGAGGACAAGGCCCGCAGCCTGGTCCGGGCGGCGAGCCGGGCCGGCGTCGGGCACCTGGTCCACATCTCGGTGGTCGGCGCCGAGCGGGTGCCGGTGGTCAGCGCGACAGACCGGGCGGCGTTCGGCTACTTCGCCGCCAAGCACGCCGCGGAACGGGTGGTGGCCGACTCCGGCATCCCGTGGACCACCCTGCGGGCCACCCAGTTCCACGAACTGACCCTGACCGTGGTCGCGCAACTGGCGAAGCTGCCGGTGATCCCGTACCCGTCCGGGCAGCGGTTCCAGCCGGTCGACGGCCGCGAGGTCGCGGTCCGGCTGGCCGAACTGGCCCTCGGCGCCCCCGCCGGCCTGGTCCCCGACATCGCCGGACCGCGGGTGCACGGCATGGACGAGCTGATCCGCAGCTACCTGCGCGCGGTCGGCAAGCGGCGCCCGCTGCTGCCGGTGCGGGTGCCGGGCGGGGCGGCCCGGGCGATGCGGGACGGCGCCAACCTGGCGCCGGAGCGGGCGGTGGGGCGGCGGGGGTGGGAGGAGTTCCTGGCCGAGCGGGTGCAGGTCCCGACGACAGCGGGGTGACCGGCCGAGACCGCGGCCCGAACACCGCTACACCGGAGGCGCCGCGGCCGCCCCCACGCACCTGCACCCGCACCCGGATCGATGTCGCCGGTCGGGCGAAGCGTCGGCCGATGCGGATCAGCAGCGCTGCGGGCAACTCGCTCAAGCGCGGCGCCGTTCCCGGGAGTGGAGCGGGCCGGCGTGGCCGGCCAGGCACGTCCACTCCTCACCGACCTTGACCCAGGTCTGGGTCATCGGCATCTCGAACGTCTCGGGCTGCCCGCTCCCGACGTCCGCGGTATCGACGACGGTGCATCGCAGAACTGCGGTTCGATCGACGACGGAAACCCCGGGGTCGCGCAGTTCCTGACCGTGCCAG
>JASLAP010000639.1 GCA_030147065.1 Pseudonocardia sp.
GCGGTCTTGTCCGGGCCGTCGGCGACCATCGAGCCGGTCACCGTGGCGCTGGCGGTGCCGTTGCCGCGCGAGTCGCGGCCGTTGGCCTCGATGACGACCTTGTGGGCGTCGGCGTCCCGGGTGACGTAGGTGCCCTTGCCCTTGTAGGTCAGCGAGATCGGGCCGAGCTTGACCTTGACGGTGCCGGTGAAGGAGTCGCCCTCGTACTCGGTCAGGGTGGCCCCGGGGAAGCACGGCGCGATCATCTCCGGGGTGTTCAGCGCCTCCCACGCCTTCTCGATCGGCGCCTCGATGGTGAACTTGTTCTCCAACTTCATGGGGTCTCCTCGGAAAAAGGCGGACGCCCGCCCGGTCGGACCGGGGCGGACGTCCGCTGTGGTAACGCGTATCAGCCAGCGGCGGCGAGCACCGCGCGGCCGGTGAGCACCCTGGCCAGGTGCTCACGGTAGTCGGCGGCCGCGTCGGCGTCACTCGGAGCGGCGGTGCCCTCGGTCGCACGGTCGGCCGCCGCACGGATGGCCTCCGCGGTCGCCGGCTGCCCCACCAGCGCCTGCTCCACCCCGGTCGCCCGGATCGGCGTGGTGCCCATGTTGGTCAGCCCGACCCGGGCCTCGGCGATGGTGCCGCCGTCCACCCGCACCGCCACCGCGACCGCGCACATCGACCAGGCCTGCGCGGTGCGGTTGAACTTCTCGTAGTGGGTGCCCCAGCCGGTGAACTTCGGGAACCGGATCTCGGTGAGGATCTCGCCCTCGCCGAGCGCGGTGGTGAAGTAGTCGACGAAGAACTCCGCCGCGGTCACCGTGCGGGTGCCCGAGGCTCCGGCGATGACCAGCTCCGCCTCCAGGGCGAGCGCGACCGCGCCCAGGTCGCCTGCCGGGTCGGCGTGCGCCAGCGACCCGCCCAGGGTGCCGCGGTGGCGGACCTGGTTGTCGGCCACCGTCTCGGTCGCCTGGGCCAGCAGCGCGACGTGCCGCTTCACCAGGTCGTCGCGGACGATGTCGTGGTAGGAGGTCATCGCGCCGATCGCGATGCGGTCGCCGTCCTCGCGGATGCCGCGCAGCTCGGCGATGCCGCCGAGGTCGATCAGCACCGACGGGGCGGCCAGCCGCAGCCGCAGCACCGGGATCAGGCTCTGCCCGCCGGCCAGGATCTTGGCGTCCTCGCCGCCGTCGCGCAGCGCCTGCACCGCCTCGGCGACCGACGCCGGCTTGACGTAGTCGAACTTGGACGGGATCACTGGGTCTCTCCCTGGGGGTTGTTCGGGTCGATCGAGCCCAGGCCGGCGCCCGGCGAGTGGGTGTCGACCGGCGTCTCCTGGGTGCGGCGCCCCTGCGCCTCCTGGATGGCCCGCCAGACCCGCTGGGAGGTGGTGGGCATCTCGATGTCGGTCACGCCGAAGTGGCGCACGGCGTCGAGGACGGCGTTGACGATCGCCGGGGTGGAGGCGATGGTGCCGGCCTCGCCGACGCCCTTGACGCCCAGCGGGTTGCTGGTCGCCGGGGTGCTCACCGTCGCGGTCTCGAAGCTGGGCAGGTCGGCCGCCGAGGGCAGGGTGTAGTCGACGAACGTGCCGTTGACCAGGGTGCCCTGCTCGTCGTAGTTGGCCTCCTCGAACAGCGCCTGGGCGATGCCCTGGGCCAGCCCGCCGTGCACCTGGCCCTCCACGATCAGCGGGTTGACCACGGTGCCGATGTCGTCCACGCACACGTACTTGCGCAGGTCGACGTGCCCGGTCTCGGTGTCGATCTCCACCGCGGCCAGGTGCGTGCCGTGCGGGAAGGAGAAGTTCTCCGGGTCGTAGACGGCGTCGGCGTCCAGGCTCGGCTCCATGTCCTCCGGGTAGTCGTGGCCCATGAACGCGGCGAACGCGATCTCCTGGATGGCCTTGCCCTTGTCGGTGCCGCGGACGGTGAACGAGCCGTTGGCGAACTCCAGGTCGTCCTCGGACGCCTCGAGCAGGTGCGCGGCCAGCTTCCGGGCCTTGGCGATGACCTTGTCCACGGCCTTGACGATGGCGATGCCGCCGACGGCCAGCGACCGCGAACCGTAGGTGTCCAGGCCCTTCGGGGCGATCTGGGTGTCGCCGTGCAGGATCTCGACGTCCTCGAACGGCACCCCGAGCTGGTCGGCGACGATCTGGCTGAACGCCGTCTCGTGGCCCTGGCCGTGCGGGGAGACCCCGGTGGTCACCTCGACCTTGCCGGTGGCCAGCATCCGCACACTGGCCGCCTCCCAGCCGCCCGCGCCGTAGGCGAGCGAGCCGAGCACCCGCGACGGGGCCAGCCCGCACATCTCGGTGAACGTCGAGATGCCGATGCCGAGCTGCACCTTGTCGCCGTTGCGGCGGCGCTCCTCCTGCTCGCGGCGCAGCCCCTCGTAGTCGAAGGTCCGCATCGCCTGGGCGGTGGCCTGCTCGTAGTTGCCGGAGTCGTAGGTGAGCCCGACGACCGTGGTGAACGGGAACTCCTCGTGGGTGATCCAGTTCTGCTTGCGCAGGTCCATCGGGTCGCGGCCGAGCTCGACGGCCAGCTCGTCCATGATCCGCTCGATGGCGAACGTGGCCTCCGGCCGGCCGGCCCCGCGGTAGGCGTCGGTCAGCGTCTTGGTGGTGAACACGTTGGTGCAGGTGAACTTCAGCGCCGGGAACTTGTAGATGGCGTTGAACATGAACGCGCCCAGGATCGGCACGCCGGGCCCGACCAGGCCCAGGTAGGCGCCCATGTCGGCGAGCAGGTGCACGTCCAGGCCGGTCACCGTGCCGTCGCGCTTGGCGGTGATCGTGATGTCCTGGATCTGGTCGCGCCCGTGGTGCGCGGCCAGCAGCGACTCCGAGCGGGTCTCGGTCCACTTGACCGGCTTGCCCAGCTTCTGGGCCAGCACCACGCAGAGCATCTCCTCGGGCACCACCCCGATCTTGCCGCCGAAGCCGCCGCCCACGTCCGGGGCGATGACCCGCAGCTTGGTCTCCGGGACCCCGAGGGTGACCGTGGTCATCGTCCGCAGGATGTGCGGGACCTGCGTCGAGGAGTACATCGTCAACTGCTCGCCGGACGGGTCCACGACCACCGAGCGCGGCTCCATGAACGCCGGGATCAGCCGCTGCTGGCGGAACCGGCGCTTGACCACGACCGAGTCCTGGTCGGCCTCCGCGGCCGCGATCGCGTCGGCGACGCTGCTGCCGGTGCCGGCCTCGCCGGAATCGAACACCCAGGTGGCGTTCGCGTTGGTGCCCAGGTCCGGGTGCACCAGGGTGGCGCCCTCGGCCAGCGCGGCCTCCATGTCGAGCACCGGCTCGAGCTCGTCGTAGTCGACCTCGACGAGGTCGCCGGCGTCGCGGGCCTCGGCCGCGGTGCGGGCGACGACGATCGCCACGCCCTCACCGGCGAAGTGCACGGTGCGACTGGCCAGCAGCGGGCGCTGCGGGGACTTCATGTCCGGGGTGACCGGCCAGGCGCAGGGCAGCCCGACCGACTCGACGCCCAGGTCGGCCGCGGTGTACACGCCGACCACGCCGGGCGCGGCCTTGGCCGCGGCGACGTCCACGCCGGTGATCGTGGCGTGCGCGAACGGCGAGCGGACGACGTAGGTGTGCAGGGTGCCCTGCGGGGTGATGGCGTCGGTGAAGCGGGTCCGGCCGGTGATCAGGCGGGCGTCCTCCTTGCGGACGCGGGCCTTGCCGACCTCGGGGGCGGCGGGTGTGGTGGGTTCGGCGGTCGTGGTCATTTACTGGCCTCCTCCGGCGACGGACGCCGTGGCCTGGCTGTCGGCGGCCGCCCCGGGCTTCATCTTCTGGGCCGCGCCCTGGACCGCCCGCACGATGTTCTGGTACCCGGTGCAGCGGCAGAGGTTGCCCTCGATGCCCTCGCGCACCTCGTGCTCGTCGGGGTCGGGGTTGTCGCCGAGCAGGTCGATCGCCTGCATGATCATCCCCGGGGTGCAGTACCCGCACTGCAGGGCGTGGTGCTCGTTGAACGCCTCCTGCATCGGGTGCAGCTTGCCGTCCCGGGCGATGCCCTCGATCGTGGTGACCTCGCCGCCGTCGGCCTGCACGGCGAGCACCGAGCAGGACTTCACGCTCTGCCCGTTGAGGTGGACGGTGCACGCGCCGCAGTTGCTCGTGTCGCAGCCGACCAGGGTGCCGGTCTTGCCGAGGCGTTCCCTCAGGTAGTGGACCAGCAATGTGCGGGGCTCGACGTCGTCGGCGTAGTTCACGCCGTCGACGGTGACCCGGACCTGTGCCATCAGACTCTCCTCACATCGCGACGTCGTCGCGCGGGATTCCGGGAACCGCCGGAGGCGGCCGCCGCTGGAAGCGACCCGCTCCGGTGCCGCCACGCCGTTGTGGCGGCCACCACATCACACCGCCGTTGATCGACGCTGGCAAGTGATCGTCACGAGGGCGCCTCTCGATCGAGGAGACGCAGGTCACGGCCGGACACCTACCGGCACACCGCAAGTCCGCAGAATCGGGCTTGCTGGCCGTTTTTCTCCGCTGGAGCGGCCGTATCGGCGTTCGGCCTTCATCTGATCGGACTAACCGCGCGGCCCTGCCGTCTGGTCAGGAACCCGCTCGGTCCGGCTCGCGGCGCGGGCGCCGAGCGGACGCAGCGGTTGCGCCGTGCGGTGCCGCCAGGCGCCCCACCACAGCCCCGCGCCGTAGCCGAGGTCGTCGAGCCGGCGGGCCAGCAGGTACCCCAGCGGACCGGGCCGGACGCGCGGGTCGCGGTCGCGGTGGCGCCACCAGTCGACCAGCCCCTCGACGACGGCCACCGCCAGCACCCGGCGCCGGGCCCGCCGCGACAGCACCGCGGCGACGACCGACAGCGGCCAGTAGTGCCGGGTCACCGCGTCCGCGGACTGCGCCACCGCGCCCACCGCGCCCAGCCCGACCAGCCGGGCGGCGGTCGTCCGCGGCCGGTCCATGCGGCGCAGCTGCCGGGCCAGCCGCTCGGTGGACACCGCGACCACCCCGAGCGCGGCCAGCACCGTCCGGGGCCGGGCGGCCAGCACCAGGACGGCGATCGCCGCGCCCGAAGCGCTGAGCACCATCGGCGGCACCGAGCCGGGGTGCCGCAGCGCGAGCGGCGCCGCGCCGGTGCCGTAGTAGGCCTTGCGCGACCACCACGTCGCCAGCCGGGTGCGGTGGTCGTGGGCGACGCGCGCGGACGGCGCGTAGCGCAGCCGCCAGCCGGCGGCGTGCAGGCGCAGCACGAGATCGACGTCCTCGGCGACGTGCATGTGCTCGGCGAACCCGTCCCCGACCGCCGCCCGGCGGACCAGCAGCGCCGCGCTGGGCACGTAGGCGACCCGGGTGCGCGGGACCACCAGCGCCGGATCGGGGCCCAGGTCGAGCGACGAGCGGACGGCCTCGTAGCGGCCGAGCCACCCGGTGATCGGCGGCAGCGCGACGATCCGCGGGGCGGCCAGCGCGACGGCGGGGTCGGCGAGCGCGACGAGCAGCGGATCGAGCCAGCCCGGCTCGGGGACGACGTCGGAGTCGAGGAAGGCGACCAGCGGGGTGGCCGCGGCCGCGAGCCCGGAGTTGCGCGCCGCGGCCGGACCCCCGCTGCGGTCGCGGCGCAGCACCTCGGCCCCGGTCGCCGCAGCGGCGGCGCGGACGGCGTCGGGATCGGCCGAGCCGTCGTCCACGACGATCACCCGCAGCCCGTCCAGCGCGGCGAGCAGCCGACGGAGGCCCTCGGTGCGGTCGCGGACCGGCACGACGACGGTGACGTCCACCCGCGATGCGACGGCGGCCGACGGGGCGTCGACGGGGTGCGCGATGCCGGCGTCGAGGAGGCGGCGGGCCAGCACTGCCGAGGTGGGGCCGTCGACGGTGACCGCGCGGTCGGCGGCGAGCAGCGCGGTCGCCGACGGGGCCAGGTGCAGCATCCGCGGCGGGGCCCCACCGACCAGCACCGCACCGCCGTCGAGCCACAGGGCCTGGCGGTCCAGCCGGACCGTGAGCCCGCGGGGCAGCGCGACGTCCCCCGGCCCCTCGCTCACGCCCGCAGCCTAGATCTCCCGGCACGTCCTGCCCGGTCCCCGCCCGCCCCGCCCGGGTTCAGGAAAGCCACGTTCCAGAACTCTGCGGGCAGGAACGTGGCTTTCCTGAACCAGGGGCGTCCGAACCCGGGCGCCGGTCCGCGGGGGTTTCTGCGAGGCTGCGCGGGTGAGCTCCATCCGCGTGCCGATCGAGGACGAACCCACGCTCCCCCGCTACGGCCGGCGCTCGCTGGCCGAGGTCATGCCGGCCCTGCTCGGCGCGCTCGGCGTGCCCGATGCGGAGCGGGCCGGGCCGCCCGCGCTGGAACTGCCGCGGGTCCGCGCGGCCGCGCTGCTGCTGATCGACGGGCTGGGCGCCGACCTGCTGCGCAGCCACGCCGCCGACGCGCCGTTCCTGGCCGGGCTGCCCGACGCCGGGCCGCTCACCGCCGGGTTCCCGTCGAGCACCTCCATCAGCCTGGCCTCGCTGGGCACCGGCCGGCCGCCGGGCGCGCACGGCGTCGTCGGGATCACCTTCCGCAACGGCGACGGGCTGCTCGACAGCCTGCACTGGACCGACCACGGCACCGGCGACCGGCTCGACCAGCGCGAGGAGCAGCCGCCGGAGCAGATTCAGCCGCTGCCCACGGCGTTCGAGCGGGCCGCCGAGGACGGCGTCGGGGTGACCGTGGTGTCGCAGCGGCAGTTCCGCGGCTCCGGGCTGACCCGGGCCGCGCTGCGCGGCGGCCGCTTCCGCGGCACCGTCGCGCTCGGCGACCTGGCTGCCGAGGTGATCACCGCGGTCGGCGGCACCGGCCGCCGGCTCTGCTACGGCTACCACGCCGACCTGGACGGGCTCGGGCACCTGTACGGACCCGGCAGCCTGCCGTGGCGGATGCAGCTGGCCCAGGTCGACCGCCTCGCCGCGCTGATCGCCGAGGCGCTGCCCGCCGACACCCTGCTGGCGATCACCGGCGACCACGGCATGGTCCGGATCGACCGCCGGATCGACGCCGACACCGCCGACGACCTGCGCCGCGGCGTGCTGCTGCTGGGCGGCGACCCCCGGGCCCGGCACGTCTACACCCGCCCGGGCGCCGCGGACGACGTCCTGGCGACCTGGCGCGAGATCGTCGGTGACGGGGCCTGGGTGGTGCCGCGGGAGGAGGCCGTCGCGGCCGGGTGGTTCGGCGAGGTCGCCCCGCACTGCCTGGACCGCATCGGCGACGTCGTGGCCGCGGCCCGCGGCACCACCGGCCTCGTCCGCTCGGTGGCCGAGCCGACGATCTCCGGGATGCCCGGCCAGCACGGCTCGCTGTCCGCCGCGGAGCAGTTCGTCCCCCTCCTCCTCGCCGGCCCGTCCTGACCGGTCCTTTCCGGGCCCCGGGCCACCGATCGGCCGGACGAGAGCCACACTCGTCCGGCTCAGGCGAACGAGAGCCACACTCGTCCGGCTCAGGCGAACGAGCGCCACACTCGTCCAGGCCAGGGGGACGAGCACACTCGTCCAGCTCCAGTGGACGAGAGCCGCTCTGGTCCGGCCCAGGCGAACGAGAGCCACGCTCGTCCGGCTCAGGGGGACGAGAGTCACGCTCGTCCGCTCGGTGGGCGGCTACAGGCGGCCGTCGGGGCCGGGGTCCCAGCGCGCGAGACTGCCGCGCAGGGCGGCGACCATGTCGTCGAGCAGGCGGCGTCCCTCGGTGGCGGTGGCGCCGGCCGGGTCGCCGAGCACGCCGTTGCGGCTGACCGCGGTCACCCCGCCGCGGCGCAGGGCCGGCAGCAGTTCGCGCAGCGGCGCGATGTTGCCGGCACGGGCAGCCTCGGTGCGCACCACTGCCGGATCGAGCTCCAGCAGGATCGAGGTCTCGGTGCGGCCGGCGTGGGCGTCGCCGCCGGGCACGGCGCACCCGAACCAGGCCACGTCGCGGCCCTCGTGGCGCAGCGTGGCCACGGCGGCCGGGACGGTGGGCAGGTTGCCGCCGTGGCCGTTGACGAACACCAACCGCGACGCCCACGCCGCCGCCGACCGGCCGAGCTCGACCAGCACCTGGCGGAGCGCCTCGTGGCCGATGGACAGGGTGCCCGGGAAGCCCTCGTGCTCCCCCGAGGCGCCGTAGGCGACCGGCGGGGCGAGCAGCAGTGCGGGGTTGCCGTCGGCGGCGCGGCGGGCGACCGCGGCGGCGATCCGGGCGTCGGTGTCCAGGGGCAGGTGTGGGCCGTGCTGCTCCAGCGAGCCGACCGGTACCAGCACCGTGCGCGGCGCCGGGCCGTCGAGTTCCGGCCACGTGCGCTCGCCGAGTCGTCCGCTCATCGGCGGCGGCCCACCGGTCCGCCGGCGCCCGACCGCGGCCGGGCACGGATGGTGCCGGGAAGCGGACGGACGGGACGTTCAGCCTTGCGGGCGGGCTGCACCGCATCGGGGTCGGGGCGGGGCGACGGCACCGTCGAACGGTAGCGATCTCGGCCGACGTTCCCAACGACGTGGCGGTCGGATCGCTGCACCGGAGCAGCGATGATCACCGAGCGGAGTCGGGTGATCCGGACTCGGCCCAGTGCCGTTCGGCCGGGCGGACGTGCGAGCCGCGACGGCCCGGGGTTCTCACGGGTGGGACCGGGCCGCAGGCCGTGCAGTGTGGCGCAGCGCGTGCGGTGGTGGCGCAGCGCGCCGGCGGGCTGCGAGGGCACCCCCGCGCTGCGCGACACCGCCCGGGCTGCGCGAGGGTCTAGCGGCGGCTGCCGCGGCCCGAGTGGCGGTTCCGGCACCCCGACCAGCAGCACCACCGCTGTGCTGGTCGACCTCGCGGCAAGCCGGGCTTGTCCACGGCCGTACGCACGCCGGAGGGCCGCGGACCTGGTGCTAGAGGGCGAGGCCGACCCGGTACCCGTCGCGCACCGCGGCCGGGGCCAGGCGGGGCGCCAGGCAGTCGCCGACCCGGTGCACCCGAGGCCCCCGCAGCGCGGTCCACAGCCCGTCCTCGGGCTCGCCGGGAACCGCGGTGACCACCCAGTCGTAGGTGGCCTCACGGACGTCGCCCGTGGTGTGCTCCAGCACGGTCAGCCGGACGTCGCCGGTCGCCCCGAGCACCACCCGGTCGGTGGCCATCCGGATGCCGGCCCGCCGCGCGCGGCGGTGCATACCCTCCATGTCCAGTGTGGACCCCAGCTCCTGGGCCACCACCATGGCCGGCGTGGTGATCTCCACCTGGCAGCCCCGGGCGGCCAGCACCTCGGCCACCGAGGGTGCGGCGTGGTGCCCCAACTCGTCGACGACCAGGACCGAGCCGGTGGGTGCGGCCCGTCCGGCGAGCACGTCCCGGACGTCGACCACCCGCTCGCACCCGTCCGCCCACGCCGGCCGGGCCGGGCGGGACCCGGTGGCCAGCACGACGACGTCCGGCGACTCGGCGAGCACCACCGCCGCATCGACCGGCGCCGAGGTGCGGACCTCGACGCCCAGGGCGTGGCAGCGGGCCAGCAGGTCGCGGGTGAGGTGGCCGAGCTCGGCCCGGCCGGGGGCGGCCGCGGCCAGCGCGACCTGGCCGCCGGTGGCCGGGTCGCGTTCGCGGAGCAGCACCGCGTGGCCGCGCTCGGCCGCCGTCACCGCGGCCTGGAGCCCGGCCGGGACCCCACCGACGACCAGCACCCGGCGTCGGCGACGCGGCGCGGGCAGCGGCACGGCCTCCCGCCC
>JASLAP010000662.1 GCA_030147065.1 Pseudonocardia sp.
GAGCGGCTGGTGCGCGAGTGCGAGCCGGCGCTGGCCGCGGCCCTGGCCGAGGACCTCGGCCGCACCGCGCACTACGCCTGGCTCGGAGACTTCGCCTCGACGATCGCCGAGGCCCGCTACGCCCGCCGGCACCTCAAGCGCTGGATGCGCCCGCGGCGCACCGGCATGCCGCTGGCGCTGCGGCCGGGCCGGGCGTCCTACCGGTACGAGCCGCTGGGCGTGGTGCTGGTCATCGGCCCGTGGAACTACCCGGTCTACCTGACCCTGGCCCCGCTGGTCGCCGCGTTCGCCGCCGGCAACGCCGCGATCGTCAAACCGTCCGAGCACGCCCCGGCCACCGCCGCGGCGCTGGCCCGGCTGATCCCGCGCTACCTCGACCAGGACGCCGTCGCGGTGCTGCCCGGCGACGCCGCGGTCACCCAGGAACTGCTCGCCCAGGGCCTCGACCTGGCCTTCTTCACCGGCGGCCCGGACATCGGCCGCAAGGTGATGGCGGCCGCGGCGCAGCACCTGACCCCGGTGGTGCTGGAGCTGGGCGGCAAGTCCCCGGTGATCGTCACCCGGGACGCCGACGTCGAGGTGGCCGCCCGCCGGATCGCCTGGACCAAGCTGCTCAACTCCGGCCAGACCTGCCTGGCCCCGGACTACGTGCTGGTCGAGGAGCCGGTGCGGGACCGGCTGATCGCCGGGATCGAGCAGTCGGTGCGAGGGTTCCAGCAGGGCGAGCCGGCCGTGCAGCCGCTGGTGAACTCCCGCCAGTTCGACCGGCTGGCCGCGGCCCTGGACGGGCACGGCGGCCGGGTGGTGCTCGGCGGCGGCACCGACCCCACGGTGCCCGGCATCGAGCCGACGGTCGTGCTGGACCCGGCCCCGGACTCGGCGCTGATGAGCGAGGAGATCTTCGGCCCGGTGCTGCCGGTGCTCACCGTCGACTCGCTCGACGTCGCGATCGACTTCGTGAACGCCCGGCCCAAGCCGCTGGCGCTGTACCTGTTCAGCGCCTCGGCCGAAGCCCGCGAGCGGGTGCTGACCGGGACCAGCTCGGGCGGGGTGGTCATCAACCACCTGGTGCTGCACTGCATGGCGCCGCAGCTGCCGTTCGGCGGGGTCGGCACCAGCGGAACGGGCGCCTACCACGGCGAGTGGGGCTTCCAGGCGTTCAGCCACCGCAAGGCCGTGCTGGCCAAGCCCGCCCGGCCGGACCCGGTGCTGATGTACCCGCCCTACACCCCGGCCAAGATCAAGATCCTGCGCCGGTTCCTCTGACCGGGCTGACCCGACCGGGGCTCAGGCCGGGCGCGCGGCGGGGAGGTAGGTGCCCAGCTCGGCCTCGACGCGGAGCCGGTCGAAGGTCTGCTGCGGGGAGGCCCCGGCCTCCCGCTGGGACCGCCCGATGACCTCCACGGCGGCCTCGTACGCCGCACGGTCGGCCCAGGCGACCACCGTCGCCACCGGGGTGCGCCCGGCCTCGGGGGCGCCCTCCAGCAGCAGGTCGTAGCGGAAGCCCGGCTGGCTGGCCAGGGTGCGGTGGGTGCGGTGGACCCCGTCCAGGAATTCCGCGAGCGCCGCGTCCGGCACGGCGAACCGGTCCACCCGATAGACCTCCGCGGACCCGCCCGGGCCCGGGGTGGTCAGCAGCCCGTGGCGGCCGGTCCAGGCGAGCAGGGCCGCGGCGATCTCGTCCGGGCGGTCCTCCGGGGCGTTGTGCGCGGCCGCGCCGCAGTCCACGACCTCCAGCCCGGCGATGTGCTCGCGGCACCACGCCACCCGGGCCGGGTCGATCATCAGGGTCGGGTGGTCGCCGAAGGAGAGCAGCAGCTTGGGCACCTCCGGGCTGGTCCCCAGCCACCGGTCGTAGGCCTCCACCCGGGCCACCACCTCGGCCGGCTCGCCGCCGATCGGCATGGACCGGGACCAGGCCAGCAGCGGCGCGCGGCTCGCGCGGGTCGGGTAGTGGCTGCGGTAGACGTCGTGGTCCGCCACGCTCAGCGGGGTCAGCATCGTGCGGGTCAGCGCGTCCTCGATGAACACGTTGCGGTCCAGCGCCAGCTCCTCACCCACGCCCGGGGTCCGCAGGGCGGTGAACCGCTCGTGCGCGGCGGGCGGGAACTCCGCCCAGGACATCGGGGCCACGACGGTCTCCAGGAACGCGATCCCGAGCACCCGGTCGGGGTGCCGGGCGGCCCGGTCGAAGGCCAGCGCCCCGCCCCAGTCGTGGCCGACCAGGACCACCCGGTCCAAGCCGAGCGCGTCGAACCAGGCGTCGAGGTAGCGGGCGTGGTCGTCGAAGGAGTAGCCGATGTCGGGCTTGCCGGACCGACCCATCCCGATCAGGTCGGGCGCCAGCAGGCGGCCGGGTCGGCCGAACCGGGCCAGCACCTTCCGCCACACGTGCGATGAGGTGGGGTTGCCGTGCAGGAGCACGACCGGGGTGCCGGAACCCCGGTCGAGGTAGGAGATGGTCGAGTCGAGTACGTCGACGACGGGCATCGGGGCCTCCGCGGGTAAGGTGGTCAGGCCCCTGACGATGCCAGGAAGACAGGTGCCTGTCTATATGGTCCCCGAGCCGGACCCACCGCTGCCGCCCGCCCTCGGCCTGCTGCTGCGGCTGCTGCACCAGCACTGGGGCGAGGACGTCGACGCCGCCCTGCGCGCCGCCGGCCTGGACGGCATCCG
>JASLAP010000663.1 GCA_030147065.1 Pseudonocardia sp.
GTTCACGTCGGGGCGTGAACTTCCGCGCACGACCTCAGCCGAGCTCGACGTCCGGCCGGGGGCCGTCCGGGCGGCGGTCGTCCGGCTCCGGGTCGTCCGGGGTGCGGCAGCAGTGCTCCAGCCACAGCGCCCCGCCGACCAGCACCAGCGCGCTCACCAGGCCGACCGCGGCGGCCGCGGTGTCGCTGCTCGCGGCGACCACCGTTGCGGCCCGCGGCAGGGCGTGCGCCAGCAGCCCCAGCCATGCCCCGGCCATGATCGCGCCGGCCAGCGCGGACGCCTTGGCCACCAGCACCGCCCGGGCAGCCACCAGCGGCTGGACCGGCCGGGTGCCCGGGCGGTGCCGGATCCGGGCGCGCAGCGCGCTGCCGCCGATCGCCTCGGCCGCCCCGAGCACGCCCAGCGTCGCGCCGCCGAGCAGCGGGAAGGGCGGGAGCGAGCCGTAGGCCAGCCGCACCAGCAGGCCGACCACGACCGCGGTCACCAGGCCGGCGGCCAGCAGGTCGCGCGGGCGGGTGGCGGTCACCGGAGCAGCACCAGGTCGTCGCGGCGGCGCATCCCGCGCTCGGCGTCCGGGCCCAGCGCGCGCAGCAGGTCGGCCACCGGGCCGTGCCCGGGCAGCACCGCGGCCGGGTCGACGTCCAGCCAGGGGCGCAGCACGGTCGCCCGCTGCGGGGTGCCCGGGTGCGGCAGCAGCAGCTCGGGGTCGGTGCTGGTGACGCCATCGACCGTCACGACGTCGACGTCGAGGGTGCGCGGCCCCCAGCGGACCCCGCGGACCCGCCCGGCCGCGTCCTCCAGGGCCTGTCCGCGGCGCAGCCAGCCCCGGGCGTCGGTCGCCGGGTCGTCGACCACCAGCACGGCGTTGAGGAAGTCGTCCTGCTCGACCCCGCCCCACGGCGCGGTCTCGTAGACCGGCGACGCCGCGACAACGGCGGCGGCGAACCCGCGCACCGCGGAGCCCAGGTGCCCGAACCGGTCGCCGAGGTTGGACCCCAGCGACAGCACCGCGCGCGTCATGCCGGGACGATCCGGGGCCCGCCGCCCTGCCGGGACCGCGACACCACCACGGCGACGTCGGCGAACTCCAGCGGGATCGGCGCCTGCGGCTTGTGCAGCACCACCTCGACCGCGCGCACCCGGCCGTCGGTGAGGACGTCGTCGGCGATCCGGCCGGCCACCGCCTCGATCAGGTCGCACGGCTCGCCGCCGACGATCGCGGCGGCCCGCTCGGCCAGCACGCCGTAGTGCAGGGTGTCGGCCAGGTCGTCGGAGGCGGCCGCCGGGGCGAGGTCGAGCCACACGGTGAGGTCCACGACGAAGTCCTGGCCGTCGCGGCGCTCGTGCTCGAACACCCCGTGCCGGCCGCGGACCCGCAGGCCGCGCAGCTCGATGCGGTCGCCGTCGCCGCGGTCGGTCACCGGCGCTCCGGACCGGTCCGCGCCCGGGACGCGCCGAGCTGCCAGGCCGCCGCCACCGCGATGGCGTCCATGCTGGCGTCGACGTCGTGCACCCGGACGCCCCACGCCCCGGCGTGCGCGGCCAGCGCGCTGACCGCGGCGGTGGCGCCGTCGCGGCCGGCCGCCGGACGCGGGGCGCCGTCCGCGCCGGCCAGCAACTGGCCGAGGAACCGCTTGCGGGAGGCGCCGACCAGCACCGGGAACCCGAGCGCGGTGAGCACGTCGAGCCGGCGCAGCAACGCCCAGTTGTGCCCGGCGGTCTTGGCGAACCCGAGGCCGGGGTCGAGGATCAGCCGGCCCGGGTCGACCCCGGCCAGCACCGCGGCGTCGACCCGGGCCACCAGCTCCGCCCGGACCTCACCGATCACGTCCTCGTAGCCGGCCAGCTCGTTCATCCGGTCGCTGGGGCCGCGCCAGTGCATCAGGATCCAGGGCACCCTCGCCTGCGCGACGACGGCGGCCATCCGGGGATCGGCCATACCGCCGGACACGTCGTTGACCAGCGACGCACCCGCCTCCACGGCCTGCTCGGCGACCGCGGCGCGGGTGGTGTCGACGCTGACCCGCACGCCCTCGGCGACCAGGTCGCGGATCACCGGCAGCACCCGGGCCGCCTCCGTCGCGGCGTCGATCCGCCCGGCGCCGGGCCGGGTGGACTCCCCGCCCACGTCGACCAGGTCGGCGCCGGAGTCGCGCAGCGCGACGCCGTGCGCGACGGCGTCGTCGCGGTCGGTGAACCGGCCGCCGTCGGAGAAGGAGTCGGGGGTGACGTTCAGGATGCCGATCACCACGCACCGCCCGGGACGGGGCAGGCCGGACGGGCTCGTCGGAGGCGTCATGCCGGTCAGCCGCCCCGGATGAGGGACATGGCCTCGGCCCGCGACGTCGAGGAGGACTGGAACATGCCGCGCACCGCCGAGGTGATGGTGCTCGAGCCGGGCTTGCGGATGCCGCGCATGCCCATGCAGAGGTGCTCGGCCTCGATCACCACGATCACCCCGCGCGGCTCCAGCTTGCGCACCATGGCGTCGGCGACCTGCCCGGTGAGCCGCTCCTGGACCTGCGGACGGCGGGAGTACAGGTCGACCAGCCGGGCCAGCTTGCTCAGCCCGATCACCCGGCCGGACCCGGACGGGATGTAGCCCAGGTGCGCCATGCCGTGGAACGGCACCAGGTGGTGCTCGCACAGGCTGAAGATCGGGATGTCCTTGACCAGGATCAGCTCCTGGTGGCGCTCGTCGAAGGTCTTGTCCAGCACCGAGTCCGGGTCGGTGTAGAGCCCGGCGAAGATCTCCTCGTAGGCCCGGGCCACCCGGGCCGGGGTCTCCCGCAGGCCCTCGCGGTCCGGGTCCTCGCCGAGGGCGATCAGCAGCTCCCGGACCGCGGCCTCGGCCCGCGGCCGGTCGATGACCGGGCGGCCGTCGGCCGCCCGGTCGACCGGTCCGGGTACCCCGACGCTCAGCGCGACCCGTCCTCGCGCGGACCCGACCCGTTCCCGGTCGGCGGCTCGGTGGTCGGGTCGATGGCCCGGGTGGGCGGCGGACCGGCGTCCGGTCCCGGCGGGGTGGCGCCGGGGTGCGGCTGGGCGTGCCCGTCGACGTGACCGTGGCCGTTGCCGTTGCCCGGGCCGTGCTCGGGCTGGTTCCAGGTCGGCCCCGGCTGCTGCCAGTGCTGCCCCGGCGGCGGCCAGGACTGGCCGCCGGGGGTGGTGGCCGGACGCCAGTCGGGCGGGGCACCGTAGTTGTGCGGCACCGCGTTGGGCGGCTGCTTCTGCTGGGGCTGCTGCGGCTGCGGGGTGGCCCAGGTCTGCGGCTGGCCGGCCGGGAACTGGCCGGCGCCACCGCCCGGGTAGCCGCCCGGCGGGACCGGGCTCGGCGGCACCGGGCCGCCGTTCGGGCCGGGCGCGGGAACGCTGACCCCGCCGCCCGGGAAGGAGCCGACCGGGGCCGGCTCGCGCTCGGGCTCGACGTGCGGCGGCCACGGCTCGCCGCGCTCGCGGGCCCGCTCGGCCGGGGTCTGGATCGGCGGCTTGTCCGACGGGGTGCGCCCGCCGAAGTCGTTGAACGCGGTGATCCGCGGCCGCTTCTCCACGCTGCCGAAGATGCGCTCGAGGTCCTTGCGGGTGAGCGTCTCCTTCTCCAGCAGCTCGAACACCAGCTCGTCGAGCACGTCGCGGTAGGTGTTCAGGATCTCCCACGCCTCGGTGTGCGCGGCCTCGATGAGCGCCCGCACCTCCTCGTCGATCTCGTGGGCGACCTCGAGGGAGTAGTCGGCCTGATTGCCCATCGAGCGGCCGAGGAACGGGTCGCCCTGCTCGCGGCCGTAGCGGACGGCGCCGAGGCGGGCGCTCATGCCGTACTCGGTGACCATCGCCCGGGCGATCTTGGTGGCCTGGTCGATGTCGGAGGACGCGCCGGTGGTCGGCTCGTGGAAGACCAGCTCCTCGGCCGACCGGCCGCCCATCGCGAAGACCAGCCGCCCGATCATCTCCGAGCGGGTCATCAGGCCCTTGTCGTCCTCCGGGACGACCAGCGCGTGCCCGCCGGTGCGCCCGCGGGGCAGGATCGTCAGCTTGTAGACCGGCTCCAGGTCCGGCATCGCCCACGCGGCCAGCGCGTGCCCGCCCTCGTGGTAGGCGGTGATCTTGCGCTCCTGCTCGGAGATGATCTTCGACTTGCGCCGCGGACCGCCGACCACCCGGTCGACCGACTCCTCCAGCGCCGCGCCGTTGATCAGCGTGCCGTTCTCCCGGGCGGTGAGCAGCGCCGCCTCGTTGATCACGTTGGCCAGATCGGCGCCGGACATGCCCACGGTGCGCTTGGCCAGCGACTCGAAGTCGACGTCGTGGGCGAACGGCTTGCCCTTGGCGTGCACGGTCAGGATCGCCCGGCGACCGGCCAGGTCGGGCGCGCCGACCGGGATCTGCCGGTCGAACCGGCCCGGGCGCAGCAGCGCCGGGTCCAGGATGTCGGGCCGGTTGGTCGCGGCGATCAGGATGATCCCGCCGCGGGCGTCGAAGCCGTCCATCTCGACCAGCAGCTGGTTCAGCGTCTGCTCGCGCTCGTCGTGGCCGCCGCCCAGGCCGGCGCCGCGCTGGCGGCCGACCGCGTCGATCTCGTCGACGAAG
>JASLAP010000694.1 GCA_030147065.1 Pseudonocardia sp.
GATGCCGCACCTGCTGGTCGCCGGCTCCACCGGTTCCGGTAAGTCGAGCTTCGTCAACTCGATGCTGGTCTCGCTGCTGTCGCGGGCCACCCCGGACGAGGTCCGCATGATCCTGATCGACCCGAAGATGGTCGAGCTGACGCCCTACGAGGGCATCCCGCACCTGATCACGCCCATCATCACCCAGCCCAAGAAGGCCGCCTCCGCATTGGCCTGGCTGGTCGAGGAGATGGAGCAGCGCTACCAGGACATGCAGGTCAACAAGGTCCGCCACGTCGACGACTTCAACCGCAAGGTGCGCTCCGGGGAGATCACCGCCCCGCTGGGCAGCGAGCGGGAGTACCGGCCCTACCCCTACATCCTGTGCATCGTCGACGAGCTGGCCGACCTGATGATGACCGCTCCGCGCGACGTCGAGGACGCGGTCGTGCGGATCACCCAGAAGGCCCGGGCCGCGGGCATCCACCTGGTGCTGGCCACCCAGCGGCCGTCGGTGGACGTGGTGACCGGTCTGATCAAGACCAACGTGCCGTCCCGGCTGGCGTTCGCCACGTCCTCGCTCACCGACTCGCGGGTCATCCTCGACCAGCCGGGTGCGGAGAAGCTGATCGGCATGGGCGATGGGCTGTACCTGCCGATGGGTGCGGGCAAGCCGGTGCGCATGCAGGGTGCCTACGTCGGCGACGACGAGATCTCCTCGGTGGTGGCGTTCACCAAGGACCAGGCCGAGCCCACCTACACCGAGGGCGTCACCGCGCAGAAGGCCGGCGAGGCCAAGGAGGTCGACCCGGAGATCGGCGACGACCTGGAGCTGCTGGTCCAGGCCACCGAGCTGATCGTCACCTCCCAGTTCGGGTCGACCTCGATGCTGCAGCGCAAGCTGCGGGTCGGCTTCGCCAAGGCCGGCCGGCTGATGGACCTGCTGGAGACCCGGGGCGTGGTCGGCCCGTCGGAGGGGTCCAAGGCGCGCGACGTGCTGATCAAGCCGGACGAGCTGGAGGGCGTCATCTGGATGATGCGCGGCGGGGACCCCGGGCCGGGCGATGGCGAGGAGGCCTGACACCGGCCCCAGGGCCCGGTCGGTACCGGAGCTGCCGCGGATCCGGCGCCCGGTGCCGGGAGTCGACCGCGCGCAGCGGCTGAGCGACCGGCTCCGGCGGTCCCGGGGGCGCGCAGGGTCGATGGGCCGATCGCCGGGACGCGCGGCCGTCCGGACTGGTCGCCGATCAGGAGCGTGGTCTCGCTACGGTTCACCCCAGAGTGAGACGAAGGAGACGTGGTAACGGTGAGTGAGCGCCCATCCGTCCCCGGGGGCGACCCGGTCGAGAAGTGGATCGATGTGGACGTGCCGCAGTCGCCACGGGTCTGGAACTACTGGCTCGGCGGCAAGGACAACTACGAGGCCGACCGGCTCGTGGGCGACCAGGTCCTGCAGCACCTGCCGCAGATCGTCGACATCGCCCGCTCCTCGCGCGACTTCCTGGTCCGGGCCGTCGAGCACCTCGCCGGACCGGCCGGTGTCCGCCAGTTCCTCGACATCGGGACCGGCCTGCCGACGGCGAACAACACCCACGAGATCGCCCAGCGGGTCGCGCCGGAGGCCCGGGTCGTCTACGTCGACAACGACCCGGTGGTGCTGGCGCACGCCCGGGCCCTGCTGCTCGGCACGCCCGAGGGGGCCACCACCTACCTCGACGCCGACCTCTTCGACACCGGGACCATCCTGCGCAGGGCGGCCGAGACGCTGGACCTCGAGCGCCCGGTGGCGCTGATCCTGCTGAACATCCTCGGTCACGTCGCCGACTGGCAGCAGGCCAAGGCGGTCACCGCCACCCTGGTCGACGCGCTTCCCCCGGGCAGCTACCTGGTCGCGTCGGACGGGACCGACGTCGTCCACCCCGAGGTGATGGGCCGGGCGATCAAGATCTACAACGAGACCGCCGATCCGCAGTACCACCTGCGCGCCCCCGAGCAGCTCGCCGAGCTGTTCGAGGGCCTGGAGCTGCTGGAGCCCGGGTTCGTGAGCTGCCCGCGCTGGCGTCCGGTCGGGCCGCAGGGCGCCCGGATCGCCGAGGTGGACCAGTTCGGTGGGATCGGCCGCAAGCCGTAGCCGCGACGCCCGTCGCCCGCCCCGCGCCCGGGCGGCGGAGGCGCCGGTCGCCGGTGGCGCGGGTCTTCGGTGGTGCGGGGACCGTCAGCCCAGGGCGTGGTCGGCCAGCCACTGCGTCGCCGTCAGCCCGGCCAGGTCCCGGAAGTCGCGCGACAGGTGCGCCTGGTCGACGTACCCGGCATCGGCGGCGACCGCGGCCAGGGACGGCCGCTGCGGAGCGCGCAGCCGGTCGCAGGCCCGCTCGAACCGGATCAGTCGGGCCGCGGCCTTCGGACCGACCCCGATCTCGGCGCGGAACAGCTCCGACAGGTGCCGCCGGCTCCATCCGACCTCCCGGGCGAGATCGGTGATCCGCAGGTTGCCGCCGGTCTCGGCCAGCCGGTCCCAGGCGTAGCCGACCTCCGGTCGTATCCCCCGCTCGCCGCGGCCCCGCGCCACCAGACCGGCCAGCGTCGCGTCGAGCAGGGCGAACCGGGAGGGCCAGTCGGGCAGCTCGGCCAGCCGGTCGAGCAGCGGACCGGTCCGGCGACCGAGCACCGCGGCCAGGTCGACGGTGTCCCCGGCCAGCTCGGCGGCGGGCAGCCCGAGCAGCGCGCGGGCGCCGCGCCAGGTCAGCCGCAGGTCCAGACCGGTCTGCGGGTCGCCCATCGCGATCTCGGCCGGCCCGTCGTGCAGCCCGGCCACCAGCGCCGGGAAGGTCCCGGGCGGGCGGGAGCGGTCGGCGTTGGCCAGGATCTCGACCGCGCCGTCCAGGCACAGGATGAACGTCAGGTGCGGGGACGCGACGCCCTGGTGCACCGAGCGCGGCCCGGGCTCGGTGCGGTACCCGGTGTACGCGCTGACGTACGGGCGCAGTGCGGCCACCGGCGGACGGCCGCGGACCAGCGGCTCCTCGACGGTCGGTGCGGACACGACCCCAGGGTAGATCCGCCCCCCGACACCCCGCCCGCCCCGCGCCCCGCCGCGCTGCACCCCGGGCCGATGCCTGGAAAGCCACCTTGCTGGCGTCAGACGCCCGGAAGGTGGCTTTCCAGGTGTTCGGAAGGCGCGTGGTGGGCGTCAGAGGTGCAGGAGCATGCGGACGTTGCCGAGGGTGTTGGGCTTGACGTGGGCCAGGTCGAGGAACTCGGCGACACCGGCGTCGTAGGAGCGCAGCATGGCCGCGAACACGTCCGGCGCGACCGGGGTGCCGTCGATCTCGGCGAAGCCGTGCCGGCTGAAGAACTGCTTCTCGAAGGTCAGCACGAACAGCCGGCGCAGCCCCAGCTCGCGGGCGCCGTCGATGAGCGCCCCGACGAGCGCGTGCCCCACCCCGCGGCCGACGACCGAGGGGTGCACGGCGACCGTGCGGATCTCGCCGAGGTCCTCCCACAGCACGTGCAGCGCCCCGCAGCCGACCACCCGGCCGTCCAGTTCGGCGACCAGGAACTCCGGCACCGCCTCGTACAGGGTGACGATCTCCTTGGCCAGCAGCACCCGTCCGGCGTACTGGTCGACCAGGTCCTTGATCATCATCACGTCGGCGGTCCGGGCCCGCCGCACGGCCACCGTTGCCACGGCGGCAGTAGACCACAGCGCGGCGGATACCCTGGTCCCGTGCCCGAGACCCGCAACGACGCCGCGACTCCGCGCCGTGCCGCCCTGCTCACCCTGGGCTGCGCCCGCAACGAGGTCGACTCCGAGGAACTGGCCGGTCGGCTGTCGGGCAGCGGCTGGGAGCTGGTGGACGCCGACGGGGACGGCCCGGCGCCGGACGTGATCGTGGTGAACACCTGCGGGTTCATCGAGCAGGCGAAGAAGGACTCGATCGACACCCTGCTGGCCGCCTCGGACGTGGCGAAGGCCTCCGGCGGCAAGGTCGTGGCGGTCGGCTGCCTGGCCGAGCGGTACGGCGCCGAGCTGGCCGAGAGCCTGCCCGAGGCCGACGCGGTGCTCGGCTTCGACGACTACCCCGAGCTCGCCGAGCGGCTCGGGGACGTGCTCGGTGGGCACGCCCCGACCCCGCACGTGCCCGTCGACCGGCGCACCCTGCTGCCGATCTCGCCGGTGGACCGGCCGGCCGCCGCCGGCGAGGTCACCGTGCCCGGGCACGCCTGGCTGCCCGACCTGAGCCGCACCCGGCTGTCGGACGGCCCGGTCGCGGCGGTGAAGCTGGCCTCGGGCTGCGACCGCCGGTGCGCGTTCTGCGCGATCCCGACCTTCCGCGGCTCGTTCATCTCCCGCCCGCCGGACGACGTGGTGGCCGAGGCGGCCTGGCTGGGCATGCAGGGCGTCCGGGAGCTGGTGCTGGTCAGCGAGAACTCCACGTCCTACGGCAAGGACCTGCCCGGCGGCACCCGGGCGCTGGTCCGGCTGCTGCCCCGGCTGGCGCACGTGCCCGGCATCGACCGGATCCGGGTGAGCTACCTGCAGCCGGCCGAGATGCGCCCGGACCTGATCGCGACCATCGCCGCCACCCCCGGCGTCGCGCCCTACTTCGACCTGTCCTTCCAGCACGCCAGCGCGGCGGTGCTGCGCCGGATGCGCCGGTTCGGCTCGCGTACGGACTTCCTCGACCTGTGCGAGCGGATCCGTGCGCAGGCCCCGCAGGCCGGCATCCGCAGCAACGTCATCGTCGGCTTCCCCGGTGAGACAGAGGACGACGTGGCCGAGCTGGAGGCGTTCCTCACCGGCGCCCGGCTGGACGCGGTGGGGGTGTTCGGCTACTCCGACGAGGACGGCACCGAGGCCGCCGGCTACGACGGCAAGCTGGCGCCCGAGGTGGTCGCCGAGCGGGTGTCGCGGATCGCCGCGCTGGCCGACGAGCTGATGGCCCAGCGCGCCGAGGACCGGGTCGGCACCGAGGTCGAGGTGCTCGTCGAGGCGGCCGAGGACGAGGACATGGAGTGCACCGGCCGGGCCGCGCACCAGGCCCCCGAGGTCGACGGCGAGTGCGTC
>JASLAP010000747.1 GCA_030147065.1 Pseudonocardia sp.
TTCCTCACGACCCGGAGCGGCCGCGGGCACCCCGACCTAGGGTCGGACGGTGACGTCCGGGACGGTGTTGCTGCTGGTGGGGGCCGGGCTGGCGGCCGGGTTGTCCGGGTCGATGGCCGGGCTGGCGTCGTTGTTCTCCTACCCGGCGCTGCTCGCCGTGGGCCTGCCGCCCACCGCGGCGAACGTCACCAACACCGTCGCCCTGGCCTTCAGCACCGCCGGCGCGGCCGCCGGATCGCGACCCGAGCTGGCCGGCCAGGGGGTCACCGTGCGCCGGCTCGCGCTGATCTCGATCCCCGGCGGCGCGGCCGGGGCCGGACTGCTGCTGGTCACCCCGCCCGGGACGTTCGAGCTGATCGTGCCCGTCCTGGTGGCCGCGGCCTCGGCCGTGCTGCTGGCCCAGCCGTGGATCCGGCGCGCCGCCGACCGCCGCCGGGGACGCCCCGCCCGCCGGCCCCGCCGTGGGTCCGCGCTCCCCGACCCGAACGGAACCACGCCCGCCGACCTGCGCCAGGACGTCGGTGCCGCCGGCCGGGGCACGACCACCGCGACGGCCCCGCCCGCCGTCGACCGCGGCTGGCCCGGATGGGGCGTCCTGGTCGGGGTGTTCGTGGTGTCGGTGTACGGCGGCTACTTCGGCGCCGCGGCCGGCGTGCTGATGCTGGCCCTGGTCCTGGTCGGGCTGCCGGTCTCGCTGCTGCAGGGCAACGCGCTCAAGACGGTGCTGCTCGGGCTGGCCAACGTGATCGCCGCGATCGGGTTCGCCGTGTTCGGGCCGGTCGCCTGGTGGGCCGTGCCGCCGATGGCGGTCGGGCTGCTGGTCGGCGCCTGGTGCGGGCCGTGGGTGGCCCGCCGGCTCCCGCCCACCGCGCTGCGCACCGGCATCGCCCTGGCCGGGCTCGGCCTGGCGGTCTCCCTCGCCCTGCAGTCCTGGACCTGATCGCGGCCCGGGGTCAGGTCCGATCCGGCGCGGCGACCGCCCGCCGCACGCCGCGGCCGGCCCAGGAGATCGCCGCCTCCAGCGGCCCGCGCCGGCGCAGCACCGCGAACACCGTGCCGATCAGCACCGCGGCCAGCACGTGCCCCGCCCACAGCTGCACGTCACCGGCACCGCCCTCCCCGGTGCCGGGCTCCACGGACAGCGCCACCACGTGCGCGGTGTAGAGGGTCAGCGGGATCGCGCCGGCCGCGGCGGGCACCCACACCGCCGCCCGCGACCACCGCGCCACCAGCAGGGCCACCCCCAGCACGGCCAGCGCGGTGCCGGTGGTGTGCGCCAGGTCCAGTGGCGCCCCGGAGTGCGGCGAGTCGATCGCCAACCACCACCAGGTGCCGGTCGGGGTGGTGCCGTAGCGGCGCTGGTCCAGAGCCGGGCCCAGCGCCGCCGCTCCCCCGCCGGGGCCGAGCAGCAGCGCCGACGCCGTCGCAGCGGCCACGGCGAGCGCGGCCCCGCCCACGGCCAGACCGGCCGCGACCCGGGTCCGCCGCAGGTCCAGCCGGCCCACCGCCATCCCGGCCAGCAGGTAGGTCGTCCAGGTCAGCACCGGGTAGTAGCCGGTCAGCGCGAGCGTGCCCAGCAGCGCGCCCGGGTCGGCCAGCGCCGTGAGGTCCGGCTGGCGCCCCGGACCCCGCGGCCCGCCGGCGCGCAGCACCATCGACAGCACCGGCGTCAGCGCGCAGGCCAGCACCGCGGCGGCGCCGAGCACCCCGGCCGGCAGCCGCAGCAGCGGCATCGCCACCGCGAACAGCAGCCCGTAGTAGGGCAGGATCACCGCCACCGGCGAGTCCAGACCGATCAGCCACAGCCCGATCAGCGCCACCAGCAGCCCGCGGACCAGCAGCGCGAGCGCCGCGGCCAGGTGCGTGCGCCCGTCCGGCGGGCGCCGCGGCCCGCCGGTGCCCAGCGCGATCCCCACCCCGGCCAGTACCGCGAACAGCGCCGAGGCCCGCCCGTCGGCGACCAGACCGGTCACCGTCCGGGCGCCGGACCCGTCCTCCAGCGGCAGGATGTGCGTGGCGAACATGCCGACCAGCGCCACCCCGCGCGCCGCGTCCACGCCGAGGATCCGGCCCTCGCGCGAGGTCGGCAGCTCCGCCGCCCCCGCCTCGACCAGCTGGTGGCGCCCGCTCACCGGCCCCGGCCCGCGGTGACCGGGCCGTCCGGCCGGGCCCCCGCCCGGTGCAGCCAGTCCTCCAGGGCGTGCTGCGCCACCCGCAGCGGCGGCCGGCGGGCCGGATCGTTGTCCATCGAGGCCCGCAGCAGCGCCAGGTGCGCCGACCGGGTGGGCAGCCGGTTCAGCGGCGCCCCGGACGCCGCGGCGCGCAGCCCGGACACCGCGTCGGGGTGCGATCCGCGCGGCGGCTGCCCGGTCAGCGCGTAGGACACCGTCGCGGCCAGCTGCCAGGCGTCCGACGCCGGGGTGGCCCGCTCCCCGCAGGCGACCTCCGGGGCCAGGAAGTCCGGGGTGCCCAGCACGAACCCGGCCTGGGTCAGCGTGGCGTCCCCGGTCCGCCGGGCGATCCCGAAGTCGATCAGGTGCGCCAGGCCGGCGGAGTCGACCACCACGTTGCCCGGTTTCACGTCGCGGTGCATCACCCCGCGGGCGTGCGCGGCGTCCAGCGCCCCGGCCACCCCCGCCCACACCCGCGCCGCGGACAGGTCGTCGAGCAGCCCGCGGGCGCGGACCAGCTCGGCCAGCGACATCCCGTCGACGAACTCCATCACCAGCACCATGCCGTCCAGCTCGGACAGGCCCGGGTCGCTGCGCGCGGGCAGCATGTCGTGGATGCGCACGCAGTTCGGGTGCCGCACCGCGGCCAGCGCCCGCGCCTCGCGGGCGATGCGCTCCTCGGTCTCCGGGTCCGGGGCGTGCGCCGCCTTGAGCGCCACCTGGTGCCCGAGCCGGGCGTCGTGGGCCAGCCACACCCGGCCGAACCCACCCGAGCCGAGCCGGCGGACCAGCCGGAACCGCGGCGCCCCCGGCGCCCCACCGGCCGCCGCGAACGGCGGCCCCGGCGCCACCAGGGTGGGCGGGTTCGGCGCGCGGCGGGGCGGCCGGTGGGGCGCCGGGGGCGCCGCGGTTCCGGCTGGTCCGCCGGCTCGGCTCGGGTGGGTTCGGCCGGGTGTGGCTGGCCCACGAC
>JASLAP010000749.1 GCA_030147065.1 Pseudonocardia sp.
CTGGACGACCCCGACTTCGGCGACCCGGTGCGCTGCGAGCCCGGTGACGTGCCGGTGTTCTGGGCGTGCGGGGTGACCCCGCAGGCCGCGGTGATGGAGTCCCGCCCGCCGCTGGCCATCGCGCACGCCCCCGGCCACATGCTCATCACCGACCTGAGGGACGAACAGCTCGTGCGTGGATAACAGTGTTCCGGCACTGGTTTCCGCGCACGAGCTACCGGCGGCGGGACAGGGCGACGCCGAGCAGGCAGACCGCGCCG
The DNA here is from genome assembly GCA_030147065.1 of Pseudonocardia sp. GTDB lineage: Bacteria > Actinomycetota > Actinomycetes > Mycobacteriales > Pseudonocardiaceae > Pseudonocardia. Next base: position 261 of record JASLAP010000749.1, read on the forward strand.
CCGACCAGGGCGAGGACGGGCGGGAGCTCGCCGAGCAGCAGGGCGGACATCCCGATGGTGATCGGCGGGACCAGGTAGGTGGTGACGCCGAGGCGCCCGGCGTCCATCCGGGCCAGCGCGTAGGCCCAGGTGCTGAAGGCCAGCGCGGTGGGCACGGCGCCGAGGAAGACCACGCCGAGCGTGGCCGACGCCGGGGCGGCGGCCAGGTCGGCGAGCAGCCCCGGGATGAACGGCAGGGTGCAGACCAGGCCGATGGTGCAGGCCAGCCAGGTGACCTGGAGCCCGGGCAGGCGGCGCAGCAGCGGCTTCTGGGCCAGCACGCCCATCGCGTAGGTGACCGCGGCGACCAGGCACAGCACCACACCGACCGGGTCGGCGCCCGCGGTGTTCGCGGTGGCCGCGCCTACCAGCACGGCCCCGCTGAACGCGATCAGCGCGCCGATCACCAGCCAGCGGGGGAAGCCCTCGCCGAGCAGCAGCCCGGCGAACAGCGCGATCAGGATCGGCCCGACGTTGATCAGCATCGCGGTGGTGCCGGCGTCGACGCTCTGCTCGGCGGCGTTGAGCGCGACGTTGTAGATCCCGAACCAGGCCACCCCGCAGAGCGCGATCAGCGCCCACTCCCGGCCGGTCGGGGTGACCCAGCGGCGGCTGATCAGCAGCCCGCCGCCCAGGGCCAGGCTGCCGACCAGGAGCCGGCCCAGTGTGAGCGAGCCGGGGGCGTAGGACACCGCCACCGCGCGGATCACCACGAACGCCGACGCCCAGGACAGCACGGTGACCGCGACGGCGGCCAGCGCGGCCCACCGCGGCCCGGCGGCCGGCGCCGTCGAACGGGGCGTCGGGGTGGCGGGCTCCACGGGCGTGGTGGACAGGACCCCGGGCTCGTCCGAGTCGTCGTAGGAAGCGGGTTGACTCACCGGGCCACGTTAGCCCGGCGCTCTGAACCTGTCGCCCCGTTTTCCCCGGCAGGAATCACGATGCTCCGATGAATCTCCGGTCGGACGGGACCGCCCGCTGCGCCCGATCGGCGGCGGAGCTCACCGCAGCGCGCCGGACGCCCCGACGGCCTCGACCGCCAGCTCGCCGGAGGGCCGGCCGGCGGTCAGCACGCGAGGGCCGTCCTCGGTGACCGCGATGGTGTGCTCGGTGTGCGCGGCGCGGCTGCCGTCGGCGGTGCGGATGGTCCAGCCGTCGGGGTCGTAGGCGTAGCGGTCGCGGCCACCGGCGAGCAGCATCGGCTCCAGGGCCAGGACCAGCCCCGGCCGCAGGACGAGCCCGCGCCCGGGGCGGCCCTCGTTGGGGACGTGCGGGTCCTCGTGCATGGTCCGGCCGAGCCCGTGGCCGCCGTGGTCGGCGAGCAGGCCGTAGCCGCCGGCCCGGCCGACGGTGCCGATGGCGTGCGCGACGTCGCCCAGCCGCGCCCCGGGCAGCGCCGCGGCCACCCCGGCCGAGAGCGCCCGCTCGGTGGCCCCGATCAGCGCCAGGTCGGCCGGGTCGGCCTCGCCCACCACCGCGCTGAACGCGGCGTCGGCGCACCAGCCGTCCAGCTCCACGGCGAAGTCGACGCTGAACAGGTCGCCGTCGCGCAGCGGGCGGTCGTCCGGGATCCCGTGCACGACGGCGTCGTTGACGCTCACGATGAGCACGGCCGGGTACGGACCGGGTGCCCAGCGGGGGTGGTACCCCAGGAAGCAGGACTTCGCGCCGGCGTCGGCGATCAGGTCGGCGGCCACGGCGTCCAGTTCGCGGGGCGTGACCCCGGCCTTAGCGTGCCGCCCGACCGCGGTGAGCACCGACCCGACGACCGCTCCCGCGGCGGCGATGGCATCGATCTCACCGGGCGTCTTCAACTCGATCATGGGTATTACTATACCGGTATTACTATCGGCACCATGGTGCGCATCCCGTTGACCCCGGCCGACCGCGAGCGCGGCGAGCGGCTGGGCGGGCTGCTCCGCGCGGCGCGCGCGGACCGCAGCCTGGGTGAGGTCGCCGGTGCCGCCGGGATCTCCACCGAGACCCTGCGGAAGATCGAGTCCGGGCGGATCCCCACGCCGACCTTCTTCACGGTGTCCGCGCTGGCCGGGGCCCTGGACCTGTCCCTGGACACCATCGCCGCGGCCGTCGAGCACGACCGGGACCCGCTCGTGGTGGGCCGCCCCGATCTGCCGTAGCCCGCCCCGCGCCTCGTCCGACCGGACCGCGATCCGGGCCGCCCGGTCACGACCGGACGGCCGCGCCCAACCCGGCCAGCCGGTCGACCGCCTCGGTGAGCACCTCGTCGCGCTTGCAGAAGGCGAACCGGACCAGCATCCGGCCCAGCTCGGGATCGGCGCAGAACACCGACACCGGCACCGCGGCCACGCCGATCCGCTCCGGCAGGCTCCAGGCCAGCTCGGTGCCGTCGGCGACACCCAGCGGGGTCACATCGGTGATCACGAAATAGGTCCCGGCCGGGCGGAACACGGTCAGCCCGGCCGCCTCCAGTCCGGCGCACAGCAGATCGCGCTTGCGCTGCAGGTCGGTCGCCAGCCCGGCGTAGAACTCGCCGGGCAGGGCCAGCGCGGTGGCGATGGCCGGCTGGAACGGCGCCCCGCTGACGTAGGTGAGGAACTGCTTGGCCGCCCGCACCGCGGCCACCAGCTCGGGCGGGCCGTGCACCCAGCCGACCTTCCAGCCGGTCACCGAGAACGTCTTGCCGGCCGAGGAGATGGTCAGCGTGCGCTCGGCCATCCCGGGCAGCGTCGCCATCGGCACGTGCTCGCGGCCGTCGAAGACCATGTGCTCGTAGACCTCGTCGGTGACGACCACCGCGCCGTGCTCGGCGGCCAGCTCGCCGATCAGGGTGAGCTGCTCGCGGTCGAGCACCGTGCCGGTCGGGTTGTGCGGGGTGTTGACCAGCACCACGCGGGTGCGCGACGAGAACGCGGCACGCAGCTCGTCGGGGTCGAAGGCGAAGGTCGGCGGGCGCAGAGGCACGGGCCGCAGCACCGCCCCGGCCAGCGCGATGGTGGCCGCGTAGGAGTCGTAGTACGGCTGGAAGGTGACGACCTCGTCGCCGGGCTCGCACAGCGCCAGCATCGCCGCCGCGATCGCCTCGGTGGCCCCGGTGGTGACCAGCACGGCGTCCGGGTCGACGTCGAGGCCGTAGAACCGGCGCTGGTGCTCGGCCACGGCCGTGCGCAGCTCCGGGATGCCCGGCCCGGGCGGGTACTGGTTGACCCCGCCGGTGATGTTGGCCGCCGCGTCGGCCAGCAGCGACGGCGGGCCGTCGGTGTCCGGGAAGCCCTGCCCGAGGTTGATCGCCCCGGTGCGCAGGGCCAGCGCCGACATCTCGGCGAAGACCGTCAACGCGTACGGGCGCATCCGCTGGACCAGCATGGGACCACCGTAGATCCGCGGGAGCCGATCAGCCGACCGGAATGCCGGTCGTGGTGCGGCCGAGGCCCGAGCGGTAGGCGCTGATCCTGCGCCGGGCCGTGGCCCCGGTCACAGCGGCCGCACCGGGGGAACAGCACGGCCGGGCCGGGCCTTGATCCGTCGGTGACCCTCAGCCCCACCCGCGCGCCGGAGCCCGCCCCGCAGCCCAGCCGGCTGCGGTTGGCGCTGGTGCTCGGCTCGCTGATCGCGCTCGGCCCGCTGACCATCGACCTGTACCTGCCGGCGCTGCCGACGATCACCACCGATCTGGGGACGACCGAGGCCGCCGTCCAGCTGACGCTGACCGGGACCCTGCTCGGGCTGGCCGTGGGCCAGCTGGTGATCGGCCCGCTGTCCGACGCGCTGGGCCGCAAGGTCCCGCTGATCACCGGCACGGCCGTCCACGTGCTGGCCTCGCTGCTGTGCCTGATCGCGCCGAACATGGCCGTGCTCGGCGCCGCCCGGGTCCTGCAGGGCTTGGGTGCGGCGGCCGGTGCGGTGATCGCCATCGCGGTCGTCCGCGACCTCTACACCGGGCGCGCCGCCGCCACCCTGCTCTCCCGGCTGATCCTGGTCATGGGCGCGGCCCCGGTGATCGCCCCGACGCTGGGCGGCTGGCTGCTCACCTTCACCTCCTGGCGCGGGGTGTTCGCCGCGCTGGCGCTGTTCGCGCTGGTGCTGATCCCGGTCGCGGCGTGGCTGCTGCCGGAGACCCTGCCGGTGCAGCGGCGGCAGACCGCTGGGGTCGCCGGCACCGTGCGCACCTACGGCCGGCTGCTGCGCGACCGGACCTTCCTCGGCCTGGTGCTGGTGGCCGGGCTGGCGATGTCCGGGCTGCTCAGCTACGTCTCCGGGTCGTCGTTCGTGTTCCAGCAGCAGTTCGGGCTGGACCAGCAGAGCTTCGGGCTGGTGTTCGGCAGCGGCGCCATCTGGCTGATCGCGGCCACCCAGCTCAACCCGGTGCTGCTGCGCCGGTTCGAGCCCCGGCAGATCCTGCTGGGCGCGGTGGCCTCGGCGGCCGGGGTCGGGCTGGTGCTGCTGGTCCTGGCGCTCACCGCCACCGGCGGGCTCCTCGGGGTGCTGGTGCCGCTGTGGGCGGTGCTGTTCGCGATCGGGTTCGCGCTGCCCAACGCGCCGGCCGTGGCGCTGGCCCGGCACGGCGACACCGCCGGGACCGCGGCCGCGCTGCTCGGCGCGGTCCAGTTCGGGGTGGGCGCCGCGGTGTCCCCGCTGGTCGGGGTGCTGGGCAACGACAGCGTTGCGATGGCCTCGGTGATCGCCGCCGGGCTGCTGCTGTCGCTGACCGTGCTGGTGACGGTCGTGCGGCCGTGGCAGCTGGTCGACGCCGAGCCGGCCGCGGTGCCCGCCTGAGCGGACGGCGACGCGGGCGTCCGCCGGTTTCGCCCGGTTCGGGTGGGGCCGCGCTGACGGCCGGCGGCCGGCGGGCCATGATGGCCCGGTTCCCGAGTGCGGAGGTCGTCGTGCGCAAGTTGTCGCTGCTCGCAGCGGTGCTGGCGGTGCTGGTCCTGAGCGGGGCCGGTACCGCGGTCGCCGAGCCCCCGTTCCGCCTCGCCGACCGGGTGACCGACCGGGCCGGGGTGCTCGACCCGGCGCAGACCGCGGAGGTCGAGGCCGCCGTCGAGCGGCTGGCCGCGGAACGCGGTTACGACCTGTTCGTGGTGCTGGTCGAGAGCTTCGACGGCCTCGACGGCCAGGAGTGGGCCGACGACGCGGCGAACCGCTCCCAGCTCGGCGTCGAGGACGTACTGCTGGCGGTCGCGGTCGGCGACCGGGCGTACGGGCTGTCGGTGGCCGACGGCTTCCCGGAGTCCGAGAGCCGGGTCGGCGACATCCGCAGCCAGGACGTCGAGCCGCTGCTGCGCACGAACGACTGGGCCGGCGCGGCGATCGCGCTGGCCGACGGGCTGCGCAGCGGCGGCGGCCTGCCGCTCGGGGTGATCGCGGTGGGCGGGGCGGCCGTCGTCGGGGGTGGGGCGTACCTGCTGGCCCGCCGGCGCCGGGCGCGCGCCGAGGACGAGCCCCCGCCCGGCCGGACCCCGACCCCCACCGAGCCGCCGGACGAGCACGCCGGCGTCAGCACCGAGGACCTCGCGTTCCGGGCCAGCTCGGCGCTGATCGAGGTCGACGACGCGGTGCGCACGTCCGAGCAGGAGCTGGCCGCGGCCCGCGCCCACTTCGGCGACGAGGCGGTGGCCGGGTTCGCCGCGGCGCTGGAGGAGTCCCGGGCCGACATGCTGGCCGCGTTCGAGGTGCGCCAGCGGCTCGACGACGACCAGCCCGAAACCGACCCGCAGCAGCGGGCGATGTACGCCGAGATCCTGCGCGCCTGCACCCGGGCCGACGAGCGGCTGGACGCGCAGGTCGAGGCGTTCGACCGGCTGCGCGACCTGGAGGCCAGGGCCCCGGAGTACATCGCCGGGCTGGGCGAGCGGCTGGCCGCGACGACCGCCGCGCTGCCCGCCGCCGAGGCCGCCTGGACCGCACTGCGCGCCCGGTACGCCGACCCGGCCGTCGAGCCGGTGGCCGGCAACCTCGACCAGGCCCGCGAACTGCTCGGCGCGGCCCGCGCCGAGGTGGACCAGGCGCGGACCGAGCTGACCGCCGAGGGTCCGGCGGTCGCGGTGGTGTCGGGCCGGGCCGCCGAGGACGCGATGACCCACGCCCAGACCCTGCTCGACGCCGTGCCCCGGTTGGACACCGAGCTGGCCGAGGCCATGGCCCGGGTGCCGGCCGCCCGCGCCGAGCTGGACCAGGACCTCGCCGAGGCCCGGGCGATGGGCGCCGACCTGGGGCCCGCGGTGGCCCGCGCCGAGGCCGCCGGCACCGCCGCCGCCCGCGCCGCGGAGGCCGACCGCCCCGACCCGCTCGCCGCCCTGCGGCTGCTCGACGAGGCCGACACCGAGCTGGACCGGGCGCTGGCGGAGGCCAAGACCGACCGCGACCAGGCCCGGCACGCCGCCGCCGTGCTCGACCAGGCCCGGCTCACCGCCCGCTCCGCGGTCGCCGCCGCCGAGGACTTCATCACCACCCGCCGCGGCGCCGTCGGCGCCCCGGCCCGCACCCGCCTGGCCGAGGCGCGGCGCCACCTCGCCCAGTCCGGCGGCCCCGACCCGGTCGCGGCCCTGCGCGAGGCCCAGCAGGCCGACGTCCTGGCCCAGGAGGCGCTGCGCCTCGCCCGGTCCGACGTGTCCCAGTGGTCGGGGGGCGGTCGCGGCGGCGGCAGCGCGGGCATCGACCTGGGCAGCCTGATCCTCGGCGGGATCCTGTCCGGCGCCGCCCGGGGTGGCGGGTACCGCGGCGGGGGCGGGTTCGGTGGCGGGTTCGGTGGCGGGTTCGGTGGCGGCTTCGGCGGTGGCTTCGGCGGTGGCTTCGGCGGCGGTGGCGGTCGGTCACCGGGGAGTTTCGGGGGCTCGGCGAGCCGGGGACGGCGGGGCGGCGGCGGCCGCTTCTGACCCCACCACCAGGACCCCGCTCGCTCCCGCCCGTCCCGCCTCCCTCGACCCGCTCGGATCAGGTCGGCGAACGAGAGTGACTCTCGCTCGACTGGGCCGCGCCAAAGTCACTCTCGCTCGACCAGATGCGGCGCCCCCGCCGAGACCCGCCCCGCCGAGACCCGTTGGGCGAGAGTGACTCTCGCTCGACAGGGCGGAGCCAGAGTCACTCTCGCTCGACCAGGCGGAGCCAGAGTCACACTCGCTCGACCAGATGCGGCATGTCAGCCGGGGACCTTGTCCAGGTAGCCGGTGACCAGGGCGAACCGGCCGTCCTCGGCGAGCAGCACCGAGTCGGTGCCGATCACGATCGGCTCGGCGCCGTCCGGGCCGAGCTGCCAGGTGAACCGGACGACGTCGTGGTGGGCGTCGGCGTCACCGCGCTGGGTGAGCGGCATGCCCGGGAACTGCTGCTGCACGGCGCCGATGACCGCGGCCAGCGCCTCGGCGCCGGTGACGTCGGCGAGCGGGTCGACGTAGCGGACGTCGTCGGTGACGGCCTTGGCGAGCAGCGCGGCGCGCTCGCCCGGGTCGGTGGCGTTCCAGGCCTGCAGGTAGGTGGTGACGGTCTCGTTCGTCATCTCGGCGACCTCTCTCGGGTGGCGGGCCGGTCCCGCCGTGGTGCCACGACCCTGCCGCGACGACCGCCGTCCGGACGATGACGCCGGAGGTCATGGGCCCGGTGACCCGGCGGGTTAGGTTCGGGGCATGACGAGCACGCGCGTCCGGCACCCCGGCGGCCCGGCGGCCGTCCCGGTCGGCGACCTGCTGCGCGACTGGCGGCAGCGCCGACACCTGTCCCAGCTCGACCTGGCGGCCATCGCCGAGGTGTCCACCCGGCACCTGAGCTGGGTGGAGACCGGCCGGTCCCGACCGACCGCGCAGATGATCCTGCGGCTGGCCGAGTCGATGGACGTGCCGCTGCGCGAGCGCAACCAGCTGCTGCTGGCCGGCGGGTTCGCCCCGGCGTTCGCCGAGTCGGCGCTGGACTCCCCGCCGCTGGGTGCCGTGCTCGAGGCCCTGCGCGCCGTGCTGACCGCCCACGAACCGTTCCCCGCGGTGGTGGTGGACCGGGCCTGGGAGATGGTCGAGGCCAACGCGGGCCTCGGGCCGCTGATCGCCGGCGCGGCCCCCGAACTGCTCGAACCCCCGGTCAACGTGCTGCGGCTGAGCCTGCACCCGCGCGGGCTGGCCCCGCGGATCGTCAACCTCCCGGAGTGGCGCGCCCACCTGCTGGCCCGGCTCGGCCGCGAGGCCGCGACCACCGGCGACCCGGTCCTGGTCGACCTGCTCGCCGAACTGCGCGGCTACCCCGGCGGCGAGCTGCAGGTGCCGCCGGCCGGCCAGGTCGTCGTGCCGATCCGGCTGCGCAGCGGGGACGCGGTGCTGTCGTTCCTGTCCACCACGACGGTCTTCGGCACCCCGCAGGACGTCACCGTCGACGAGCTGGCCCTGGAAGCGTTCTACCCCGCCGACCCCGCCACCCGCGCCGCCCTCCTCCGATCCTCCTGACCCGCCAGCCGTCGCCCGAGCTGGACGAGCATCGCGTTCGCCCACCAGGGCGAGCCGTCAGCGCACCGCCCGCTGACCCCCACAACACGACCCGAACGCCCGCTCGAGGAGATCGGGCAAGGGCCGCTCTCGCCCGACCTGGGTTCCGGCTCGCCCGACTGGCATGAAAGACACGCTCACCCAGCCGGACGGGACGAAAGTCGCGCTCACCCAGCCGGACGGGACGAAAGTCGCGCTCGTCCAGCCGGACGGGACGAAAGTCGCGCTCGTCCAGCCAGACGGCACGAAAGTCGCGCTCGTCCAGCCGGACGGGACGAGAGGCACGTTCGTCCAGGCGGACGGGACGAGAGGCACGTTCGTCCAGGTGGAGAGGGGCCGGGTGGGATCTCGCGTGGCCGGGGCGCGGGCGGCGCGGCTGCGGGCGTATGGTTGCTTGTTGTTAGGCAACTAGTTCTGGAGGTGCCGTGCCGGACGCGTTCGACGGCGACGACCTGGCCCGGTTGCGGATCGCGCTGGCCACCATCGCCCGCGCCCTGGACCGGCAGACCCGCGGCGATCTGCTGACCCGCACCCAGGCGTCCGCGCTGGGGACCATCGCCCGGCTGGGGCCGGTCCGGATCAGCGAGCTGGCCGAGATCGAGGGGGTCGCCCCGACGATGCTGTCCCGGATCGTGGCGAAGCTGGAGATCAGCGGGCTGCTGGAGCGCCGCGCCGATCCGGCCGACGGGCGGGTGGCCCGGGTCGAGGTGACCGCGGCCGGGGCCGAGCTGCACGAGCGGCTGCGCGCCGAGCGCACCGCGCTGCTGCGCCGCCAACTCGCCGCGATGCCGGCGGACCAGGCGGCGCACCTGCTCGCCGCGCTGCCCTCGCTGGAGTCGCTCGGCCGCCAGCTCAAGGGCGGGACGTGATGCTGCGCAAGGCCCCCACCGGCAGCATCGCCGCGTTGCGCCAGCAGACGTTCGCCGCGCTGGCCAACCCCAACTACCGCAGCTGGTTCCTCGGCAACTCGGTGTCGATGATCGGCACCTGGATGCAGATCGTCGCCCAGTCCTGGCTGGTCCTGGAGCTCACCGGGTCGGCGACCGCGCTGGGCACGGTGACCGCGCTGCAGACGCTGCCGACCCTGCTGCTCGGCCCGTACGGCGGGGTCATCGCCGACCGGCTGGACAAGCGCCGGCTGCTGATCGGGTTGAAGTCCTCGATGGGCGCGCTGGCGCTGGTGCTCGGGCTGCTGGTGGTCACCGACGCGGTGCTGCTCTGGCACGTCTACGTGCTGGCCGTGGGGCTCGGGCTGGCCAGCTGCTTCGAGAGCCCGGCCCGGCAGGCGTTCGTCCTGGAGATGGTCGGGCCCGACGACCTGCGCAACGCGGTCGGGCTGAACTCGGTGCTGGTCAACGCGGCGCGGGCGATCGGGCCGGCGATCGCCGGCATCGTGATCGCGGTCGGCGGGATCGGCATCTGCTTCCTGCTCAACGCGGTCAGCTTCGTGGCCGTGGTCGTCGCGCTGACCCGGATGGACGTCGGTGCGCTGCGACCGTCCAAGCCCACTCCGCGCGCGCCCGGCCAGTTGCGCGCGGGCCTGCGGTACGTCCGCGGCGAGCCGGGACTGGCCGTGCCACTGGCGATGATGGCGCTGGTCGGCTGCCTGGCCTACGAGTTCCAGGTGGTGCTGCCGGTCGTGGCCAGCGAGACCTTCGACGGCGACTCGACCACCTACGGCTTCCTGACCGCGGCCATGGGTGTCGGCGCGGTGGTCGGCGGGCTGTTCGTGGCCGCCCGCGGTCGCACCGGCCTGCGCTCGCTGACCGGCGCGTCGGTCGCGTTCGGGCTGGCGATGACGGCCGTCGCCCTGGCCCCGAACCTGACCGTGGCGCTGCTGGCGATGGTGCTGGTCGGGGTGACCAGCGTGGCCTTCATGTCCGGCGGCAACAGCACCCTGCAACTGGCCTCGGCGCCGCAGATGCGCGGCCGGGTGATGGCCCTGTGGACCGTGGCCTTCCTCGGCTCCACCCCGATCGGCGGGCCGATCGCCGGGGTGGTCAGCCAGCACTTCGGCGGCCGGGCCGGGCTGGCGCTGGGCGCGGCGTCCTGCTTCGTGGCCGCGCTGATGGGCTGGCTGGTGGCCCGCCGCCGGCCCGCCCGGCCCGCCGACCCCGAGTCCGCCTGACCGGCTACAGGGTGGCGGGGCCCTCCTGGACGATCATGCCGAGCTGGTCGGCGACCGCGGCCATCACGTCCTGGACGGCGACGGTGTCGGCCAGCGGCATCACCGCGCTCTCCCGGTGGCCGGCGGCCAGGCACTCGGTGACCTCGATCAGCTCGTGGCTGTAGCCGCCGCCGACGGGCGGCAGGGTGATCGTCTCCGGGTCGCGGCCGGCGCGGTGCAGGACGATCGTCTCCGGGTGGTGGAACCGGGGCAGCACGTCGATCCAGCCGGCGTGGCCGAACACCCGGGCCTGGCCCGGCGTGGCGCAGCGCAGCGAGCAGAACAGGGTCGCGGTGCGCCCGTCGGGGAAGCCGAGCAGGACCGACTCCTCGGCGTCCACCCCGGTCGCCGCGAGCGTGCCGGTGGCGGTGACCGACTCCGGGTCGCCGAGCAGCATCTGGGCGAACGAGATCGGGTAGACGCCCAGGTCGAACAGGGCGCCGCCGCCGATCGCCGGGTCGAAGAACCGGTCGTCCGGGTCGACCGGCTGGCGCACGCCCAGGTCCGCGGTCACCGAGCGGACCTCGCCGATCGCGCCGTCGGCGATCAGCTCGCGCAGCCGCACCACGGCCGGCTGGAACCGGGTCCACATGCCCTCCATGGCGAAGACCCCGGTCTGCGCGGCGACCGCGGCGATCTGCCGGGTGGCGGCCGGGGTCACCGTGAACGCCTTCTCGACCAGCACCGCCTTGCCCGCGCGCAGCGCGGCCAGGGTGACCGCGAGGTGCTGGGGGTGCGGGGTGGCGATGTAGAGCACGTCGACCCCCGGATCGGCGACGATGTCGGCGTAGGAGCCGTGCACGCGGTCGATCCCGTGCTCCGCGGCGAACGCCGCGGCGCGCTCGGCGGACCGGGACGCGACCGCGGCCAGTTCGGCCCCGGGGACGTGCGCGAAGTCGGGCGCCACCTTCGACGCGATGCGACCCGGACCGACGACGCCCCAGCGAACGGTGCTCATGTTTTCCATCTTGACGGATGGGGCAATTCATACACAGCTGTGGATGCCCATGTGGACAACTCGAACGGCCGTTCGAGTTTGCCGCCCTGACCGACATTCGTCACACACAGTCATTGATCACCACCCGTCCGTGCGAGCCGGCCACTCGTTCGCCGAGCATCCCCGGCCCGTGGCCCAGCGAAGATCAGGTATGTCCGCCGTGCAGAACCGCTCCGACCAGCACCCCCGCCCGCTGGCCGCCGCCATCCCGGCGCAGCGCGACGCGACCTGCCACGATCAGGTGGCCGCCGACGACCACTGGGTGGAGGAGCTGCGCGCCGGTCGCGGTGAGGCCGCGGACGACCCGGTGATCAGGGTCCTGGCCCGGTGGCGGTCCCGGCTGGTCGAGGGCACCTGAGGTCATCCCGTCCGCGGCGCCAGGACGGCCTCCGCGGGGTCGCGGTCGGGCCGCAGGCCGCGCCAGACCGCGTGCCGCAACCGGCCGTCGTGGGTCATCGAGCGGTAGTGCACCTCGCCGACCAGCCGTGGCTCGGCCCAGACGGCCCGCCGGGCGTACTCGGCGGGGACCGGCTCGTCGTACGGGCTGGTCGGGCGGCGCAGCGGGGTCAGCCGGTCGAGCAGATCGCGCAGCACGGCGTCGGTGAACCCGGTGCCGACGTGCCCGAGGAAGCGCAGCCGGCCCCCGTCGTCGTACGCGCCGAGCAGCAGCGCGCCCAGCGTGGACGCGCGCCGGCCCTCGCCGGGGGTCCACCCGGCCAGCACGACCTCCTGCGTGGTGAGCAGCGCGGTCTTCAACCAGGACGACGACCGGCGCCCCGGCTCGTAGCGCGACCGGCGGCGCTTGGCCACCACACCTTCCAGGCGGTGCGTGCGGGCCACCTCCAGCAGCTGAGCGCCTGACACGTCGGTGAACGACGGCGGCACCGCGACCCCCGGCAGCGCGTCGAGCCCCAGCTCCAGCAGCCGCGCGCGGCGGGTGTCGTAGGGCTCGCGCACCAGCGGGGTGCCGTCGATCTCCAGCGCGTCGAACAGGTAGAGCAGCACCGGCACCGCGGCCTGCAGCTCCGCGCTGGGCGAGCGGACGTGCATCCGGTGCTGGAGCAGCCCGAAGTCGGGCCGGCCCGCGGGGTCCAGGGCGACCAGCTCGCCGTCGAGCAGCAGCCGCCGGTCGCCGCCGAGGGCGATCCGGGTCAGCTCCGGGTACCCCAGGGTGACGTCGTTGCCGTTGCGGCTGGTGAACCGGACCCGGTCACCGGCGGCCCCGACGATCGCCCGGACCCCGTCCCACTTGAACTCGAACGCCCACCCGGGACCGGCCGGCACCTCGCCGGTCACGGCCAGCATCGGGCGCAGCGGCTCGGGCAGGGCGGGGGCCATGGCGACACGGTCCTCCCCCGGCGGCCGCGGCGCACCCGTTCACCGCCATCGGGTGACGCGCGGTCCTGCTCAGAGGTTGCCGGCGACCGTCCGGGCGATGTCGACCAGCCGCGCCTTGGCGTCGGTGATGTCGGTGATCGGTCCGACCCCGGCGCCGGCGGCGTTGCCGTCGACGGCGTCGGCCGCGGCGGCGACCGCGGCCGCCAGGTCCTCGTCGATCTCGCCGTCGCCGTCCGCGTCGGCGGCGGCGACCGCAGCCGCGGGGGCGCCCTCGTCGACCAGCCCGTCACCGTCCGCGTCGGCGTCGATCACCCCGTCGCCGTCGACGTCGGCGTCCACCGCGCCGTCGCCGTCCGCGTCGACCGCGGCCGACGCGTCCGGATCGGCGGCTGCGGCCGGGGCCGCGACGGCCCGCGGCCGGTTGGTGTCGGCGACCGCCGGGACGAGCACGACGGTGAGGAACGTGTCGCCCGCGCGGGCGCCGAGGGTGGTCAGCCCGGATCCCTCGGCGAAGAAGGCCTCGTCACCCACGCCGTCGACATCCGCGGAGTCGGCGAAGAAGCTGGCCCGGCCGGCCTGGAACCGGTCGGGGTCGTTGGGCACCACGTTGATCTGGTAGGTGAACTGGCTGCCGATGGCGAACGTGCAGGAGTTCGCCGACCCGTTCAGCGTGGTGCGCTGGTCGCCGGCCAGCGCGGCCACGTCGGCGGCACTCAGGAACGGGCAGCGCTCGGCGACCTCGCCCGGCTGGGCGCCGAGCGCGCTGCCGACCGGTGCGGTGACCGGGGGCCCGCCCTGCGCGGCGTAGGGGATGCCGGCGCAACCGGTCAGGCCGACACCGGAGAGGGCGGCCAGCAGCGTGGCGCCGGCGACCCGGGTCGCGGAGGCGCGGGTCCACCGGGCAGCACTCATCGGGGCACTCCTGTTCGTCGTCGACGCGGACCCGGCAGCGGGGGAGCGACGGTCGCCGACCACCAGGGGGCGGGCGACCGGCCGGGGACGGTCCGGAATCGGACAATACTGCCGGGTACCGGGAATGTCGGCCGTCCGAGCGATGATCGGCGCCGGGCGCCACCCACGGTCGCCGGGCGGTCGGCCCGGGGTTGCCCCGGATCGTCGGGTGCCGTTCGGCGTGCGCCGAAGTCGACCTTGGCAGCGGTCGGCGGGTGAGAAGCGGCGGACCGGCGGACGTTCAGCGGCCCGGGCGCTCGGGCCGGACGTCGGGGCCGGGCGCGCAGCCCCGGCCCGGGTCGTCGCAGGGGGGCGACGCGGGGACACCCGGCCCGGGGCAGCGCGCGGCGAGGTTACCTCCGGGTAGCGTGCGGAGCCCGCCGGCCGACCGGGAGTGGCGCAACTCCGCCAGCGCCCCGACCGGGGCCCGGGACGCAGCGGAGTCGACGCGGCGCGCAACGTTTTCCTTGTATGTTGCAGCGCCGCCGACCTACGCTGCCGCTACCCGACGACGAGGAGACCGGGATGGCCGACCTGCAGGGCACCTGTGACGACCGGTTCGACGCCGTGCGCGCGGCGTTGCAGCGCAACGTCGCCTCGGGCGAGGAGCTGGGCGCGTCCCTGGTCCTGGACATCGACGGCGACGTCGTCGTCGACCTGTGGGGCGGCTTCCGCGACCAGGACCGCACGGTGGCCTGGGACGAGCACACCATCACCAACGTCTGGTCCACCACCAAGACGGTGACCAGCCTCGCCGCCCTGATGCTGGTCGACCGCGGCGAGCTGGACGTGCACGCGCCGGTGGCGCGGTACTGGCCGGAGTTCGCCGCGCACGGCAAGCAGGACGTCGAGGTCCGGCACCTGCTCGCGCACACCTCCGGGGTGTCCGGCCTGGAGCAGCCGGCCGTCGTGGAGGACCTCTACGACGCGGACAAGACCGCCGCCCGGCTGGCCGCGCAGGCCCCGTGGTGGGCGCCGGGGACGGCCTCGGGCTACCACGCGGTCGTCTACGGGCACCTGATCGGCGAGCTGGTCCGCCGGGTGAGCGGCAAGGGCCTGCGCGAGTTCGTCGCCGACGAGATCGCCGGCCCGCTCGGCGCGGACTTCCGGATCGGCGCGGCCGGGCCGGACCGGGACCGGATCGCCGACGTCGTCGCGCCACCGCCGCTGCCCTTCGAGCTGATCCCCGGGAGCCCGGCCGCGAAGACCCTGACCGGCCCGGCCGTGTCCGCCGAGGCGGCCAACACCGCCGCCTGGCGCAGCGCCGACATGGGCGGGGTGAACGGCCACGGCAACGCCCGCTCGGTGGCCCGGATGCTGTCCGCGGTGGCCCGCGGGGGCGAGGTCGACGGCGTCCGGCTGCTCGGCCCGGCGACCATCGACCTGATCTTCGACGAGCAGGCGCACGGCGTCGACCTGGTGCTGGGCATCCCGCTGCGCTGGGGCATCGGGTTCGGGCTGCCGCAGCGCGACACCCTGCCGTGGATCCCCGACGAGCGGATCTGCTTCTGGGGCGGCTGGGGCGGCTCGGTGATCATCATGGACCTGGGCCGGCGGATGACGATCTCCTACATGATGAACCGGATGGCCCCGGGGATCATCGGCTCGGAGCGCAGCGCCACCTACACCCGGGCGATCTACGACGCGCTCGGGTAGGCGGCAGTACAGCTAGGGCCCCTCGGCGTCCGGGCCACCGGCCCGGCGGAACGCCCGCTGCTGCGCCAACCGCCGCAGGGCCAGCAGCAGCGGCTCGTAGAGGATCGTGCCGAGCACGACGTAGCGGACCGGGTCGGCGATCCCGTCCCCGGCGTCCCCGGCCCCGCTGCCGGGTCCCGCCACGCCGGCCACGTCCACCCGGGCGACGGCCGTCGCGGCGTCGGCGTAGGCGCGCAGCCGGTCCTCGTCCGGGGCCAGCCCGACCGACTCCACCGCGGCGAGCGCCGCCTCCAACTGCCGCACCGCGCGCCCGGGTTCGCCGTCCCCGCCGCCGAGGTCCCAGCCGAGCAGGTCCAAGGCCCGGAGCGCCCGGTGCGGCGGCCCGTCGGCCGCGGGCTCCGGGCCGAGCGCCTGGTGGGCCACGGCCACCGCGGCGGCCGCCCCGCCCGGACCGGACAGCGCGTCGAGCACCGCCCGGACCGCGCCCAGCGACAGCCCGCCCACCTCCACCAGGGCGCGGACCAGCCGGATCCGCTCGACGTGCGCCGCGCCGTACTCGGCCTGCCGGGCCGAGGCCTGGCGGCCGGGCGGGAGCAGCCCCTGCCGGATGTAGAACTTGATCGTCGGGATGCTCGCGCCGGTGGCGCTCGCCAGTTCGGACAGCCGCACGCCGACATGGATATCACGGATATCCCGAATTCCTTGCGCTCGCGGCGACGCCGGGTCTACGGTCGGAGCCAGAAGGATAGTTCCAATATCCATGGGAGCACCGTGACCGTCCAGCTGTCCGAGGCCTCGCTGACCCTCGCCGGGGTCCTGCTGATCACCCTGGTCGCCGTGGAGTACGGCGGCACGTTCCTGCTGCGGGTCAGCACCGGCCGGGCGCCGGCCACCGACCTGCAACGGCGCTTCTACCGGGCCGGGCACGCGCACGCCGGCATGCTGGTGACGCTGGCGCTGGTGGTGCAGCCGTTCGTGGCCGCGGCCGGGCTGAGCGGCGGCTGGGAGCTGCTCGCCCGCTCCGGCGTGGCCTGGGCGGCGGTGCTGATGCCGGCCGGGTTCTTCCTGTCCGCGGCCGGGCGCGGGCGCACCGAGCCCACCCGGCTGGTGGCGCTGGTCTGGGCGGGCGCCGCGGTGCTCGCCGCCTCGGTGCTCACCCTGGGCGTCGGCCTGCTGTCGTGACCCGGACCTAGCATCCCGGCCATGACCGGACCGCGCACCGCGCTCGACGAGGACTTCACCGGCGACGCCCTCGACCCGGGCGTCTGGTTCCCCTACTACCTGCCGCACTGGAGCTCGCGCGCCGGCTCGGCCGCCGCCCTGCGGGTGCGCGACCGGCAGCTGCACCTGACGATCCCGGCCGACCACCCGCTGTGGTGCCCGGACCTGCACCCCGAACCGCTGCGGGTCTCCTGCGTGCAGACCGGCAGCTTCGCCGGCCCGCTGGGCAGCACGGTCGGCCAGCAGCCGTTCGCCGAGGGCCTGACCGTCCGCGAGGAGCAGCCGACGCTGTGGGGCTACACCCCGCGGTACGGCCACGTCGAGGTGCGGATGCGGGCGCGGGTGCCGGCCCGGTCGATGTTCGCGTTCTGGCTGTCGGGCATCGAGGACGAGCCCGGGCGGGCCGGCGAGATCTGCGTGGCCGAGGTGTTCGGCGACGCCGTCCGGGACGGCTCGGCGGACGTCGGGATCGGGGTCAAGCGGCTCGGCGACCCGCGCCTGGTGCAGGAGTTCTCCGCCGACCCGCTGCCGATCGACGTCACCGCGTTCCACACCTACGCCGTCGACTGGCGGCCGGACTCGCTGACCTTCTCCGTCGACGGCGAGGTCGTCCGGCGCAGCACGCAGAGCCCGGACTACCCGATGCAGCTGATGCTGGGCCTGTTCGACTTCCCGGCGAAGGCCGCGCCGGACGCGACGGCGACGCCGGTGCCCGAACTGGTCGTCTCGCACGTGCGCGGCTGGCCGCTCGACGCCTGACGGTCCGGGTTTGCGCCCGTCACCCGAGCGGGTAGCCGCGCTCACCCGTCGTCCGCCAACGGAGGCGCCGATGCCCGCCGCCCGGTACACCGCACTCGTCGCCGGCGCCGCCACCGCAGCCGTCCTGCTGGCCCCGCCGGTCGCGGCGCAGCCACCACCCGGGCCGGCCCCCGGCGCCCCCGGTGCGCCGGCCACCTGGACCCCGGCCGACAAGCACGGCTTCGGGACGTCGCGCACGCCGGACAGCGAGGTGTGGTTCACCCTGCGGCCGGGCTCGCTGTCCGAGGTCTACTACCCCGACCTGGGCACCCCGGCGCTGCGCGACCTGGAGTTCGTGGTGACCGACGGCACCGTGGCCGAGACCACCGGCGCCACCGCCGGCGCCACCCGGGCCCCGGACGCGCGGGTGCCCGCCTACGAGCAGACCGACACCTCGCCGACCGGCGGCTGGCGGATGGTCCGCCGCTACGTCACCGACCCGGCCCGCGACGTCGTGCTGCTCGACGTCGAGCTGACCTCGCTGGACGGGCGGCCCTACCGGGTCCACGCGGTGGCCGACCCCGGCCTGTCCAACGGCGGGAACGACGACCGGGCCGCGGTCGTCGGATCCGGCGTCGTCGCCTGGGACGACCGCGCGGCGGTGGCGCTGTCCGCCGACGTGGCGCTGGCCGAGCCGACCGTCGGGTACCTGGGCACCAGCGACGCCCGCACCGACCTGCTCGCCGACGGGGTGCTGGACGCGACCCACGCCGAGGCCGGACCGGGCAACGTGGTGCTCGCCGCCCGGCTCGACGGCGTCACCGGCCTGCCCGGCGGGCAGGGCGCGCGGCTGGCCCTCGGCTTCGACGCCGAGCACCCGGCGGCCGCGGCCGCGGCGCGGGAGAGCCTGGCCGCCGGGTTCGACGCCGCGGCCGGCGCCTACGCGCAGGGCTGGCTGGACTACACCGGCGGGCTGGCCGGGGTCCCGGCGAGCGCGGCCGGCATCGCCGACGAGTACTGGGCGTCGGTGGTGGTCAACGCGGCCTCGGAGGACAAGCGCAACCCGGGGGCGTTCATCGCCTCGCCGAGCATGCCGTGGGTGTGGGGCCAGGAGGTGCCCGACCTGTCCTCGCCGTCGGAGGGCTACCACCTGGTCTGGTCGCGCGACCTCTACCAGCACGCGACCGCGCTGCTGGCGGCCGGTGACCGGGCGGCGGCGGACCGGGCGCTGGACTTCATCCTGCAGGTCCAGCAGCGCCCGGACGGGTCGGTGCCGCAGAACTCCGACGTGTACGGCAACCAGGCCTGGGACGAGCTGCAGCTCGACGAGGTGGCGCTGCCGCTGGTGCTGGCCTGGCAGCTGGACCGCACCGACCCGGCCACCATGGACGGGGTCCGCCGCGGCGCGGAGTTCCTGCTCGGCTACGTCGGCGAGCGGCCCGCGCCGTGGTCGCCGCAGGAGCGCTGGGAGAACCAGAGCGGCTACTCGCCGGCCACCATCGCCGCGCAGGTCGCCGGGCTGGCGTGCGCGGCCGACCTGGCCCGGCGCACCGGCGACCCCGCCGCCGCGGACCGCTGGCTGGCCACCGCCCGGGACTGGGCGTCCCGGCTGGACGGCTGGACGGTCACCAGCACCGGCCCGCTGTCCCCGGAGCCGTACTACCTGCGCCTGTCCAAGGACGGCGACCCGAACGCCGCGACCACCTACAACGTCGGCGACGGCGGCGGGACGTTCGACCAGCGGGCCGTGGTCGACCCCAGCTTCCTGGAGCTGGTCCGGCTCGGCGTCAAGCCGGCCGACGACCCGGTCGTGCGCGCCACGGTCGACGTCGTGGACCGGGAGCTGGGCGTCGACACCCCCAACGGGCAGTTCTGGCACCGCTTCACCGACGACGGCTACGGCGAGGACGCGGCCGGCGGCCCGTGGCGGATCACCGAGGAGGACACCCAGGCCACCATCGGCCGCGCCTGGCCGATCTTCGCCGGGGAGCGCGGCGAGTACGAGCTGCTGGCCGGGACCGGCGACCCGGCGGCGCGGCTGGAGTCCATCGCGGCCACCGCCAACGACGGGCTGATGATCGCCGAGCAGGTGTGGGACGACAACCCGCCGTCCGGGCAGCCCGGCTTCCCGACCGGCGAGGGCACCTTCTCCGCCACCCCGCTCACCTGGTCGCACGCCCAGCTGATCCGGCTGGCCTGGTCGATCGACGCCGGCGCCCCGGTGGCGCGCCCCGCCGTGGTGGCCTGCGAGTTCCTCGGGGAGGGCTGCCCCGGTCAGTAGCCGGGCAGGCGCTCGCCGTCGGTCTTCTCCGGGTCGTCGACCTTGATGTGCACCAGCGGCACGTCCGGGGTCAGCACGGTCACCGACAACCGGTGCACCGCGTCCGTCGGCGGCGTGAAAGACGTGCTCCAGTCCGCCCACTCGCAGAAGACCACGTCCGGGCACTCGGCCTCGAGCACCAGCGACTCGGCGACCAGTTCCCGCCCGGCCGGGTCCGCCACCCGCACCAGCAGCTCGACCGGGTCCCGCTCGCTCTCGGTGGCCTGCTCGGCCAGCGGGTTGAGCCACAGCCGGTGCTCCACCCCGGGGTGCTCGATGCGCAGGTCGTACTCCCGCTCCGGACCCGGGCCACCGGGCGGCGAACCCTCGGCCTCGAGTTCGAGCAGGGTGGTCCGGGCCTCGCCGGAGTCGATGAACCAGGCGCCGCCGCCCAGCACCAGCCCGATGGCCAGGACGCCCAGCGGGGCGCCCCAGCTGACCTCGCGCAGCGGGGTGCCCGACGCCGTCTGGACCCACAGCGCCAAGGCCGCGAACCCGACCCCGCAACCGACCCCCACCAGCATCAGCAGCACACTCGTCGACACCTGCGGAGATCGACCGGTCGGTGCTGACCGTTACGCGGGTCCGCCGAGGGCCCGGGCCAGGTCGCGGCGCGCGGCGATGCCGAGCTTGCGGTAGCAGGCCGACAGGTGCACCTCGACGGTCTTCGTGGTGACGTACAGGGCCTGGGCGATCTCCTTGTTCGTCATCCCCTCGGCCGCCAGCCGGGCGACCCGCCGCTCGCTCGGGGACAGCGCCTCGGTGCCGGTGCGCATCGGGGTGCGTGGCCGGGCACCGGCGGCGGCGAGCTCCTCGGTGGCCCGGGCGGTCAACGGCGCCGCCGCGCACCGGTGGGCCAGCTCCAGCCCGGCCCGCAACGGCTCGCGGGCCTCGGTCCGGTGGTTGGCCCGGCGCAGCGCGGCGCCCAGCTCGACCAGCGCCTCGGCGTGCTCCAGCCGGGCCGCGGTCCCGGCCAGCACGTCGACCGCCGCGCGCAGCGCGTCCAGGTCCGACCGGAGCAGCCCGACGGTGCGCAGGGCGACGCCGAGCGGGATCGGCGCACCGTAGCGGCGGGCGGCGTCCAGGGCGGTGTCGGCCAGCTCGCGGGCCCGGTCGGGGCGGTCGAGGCGGTGGTAGGCGAGCGCCGCGTCGGTCCGCCACGGCAGCAGCCCGGGATGTGCCCAGGCCCGCCGGTCCAGCCGCCGCCCGCAGGCCAGCAGGGCGTCCAGGGCCTCGGCCGGGCGGTCCTGGGCCAGCCGCAGCAGCCCGGTGGCCGCGAGCAGCGCGACCTGGCCGTGGTCGACCCCGAGCGCGGCCAGCTCCTGCTCGGCCTCGGCCAGCCGCCCGCGGCGGACCAGGGCGGGCAGCAGGAAGCCGGCCAGCAGCCGCAGCGGGTAGGGCGTCGCCGTCAGGTCGACCATGTCCAGCGCCAGCCGGATGTCCGCCTCGGCGTCCAGCAGCCGACCGCGGCGGACAGCGATGTCGGCGCGCATGCCGAGCGCGGCGCCCAGCTCGGTGGGGGTGCCCCGGCGGCGGGCGCGGGCTGCAGCCCCGTCGGCCGCCGCGGCCGCGGCAGGCAGCTCGCCGGCCGCGGCCAGCACCGGTCCGGCCAGGTAGAGCACCAGGATCTCGGACGGCCCGCCGGCCAGCTCGGCGACACCGGCCAGGGCGCGTCCGGCGCAGTCGACCGCGTCCCCGGACCGGTCGGGATCCTGCAGGAACTCCAGGGCGGCGCCGGCCAGCAGGGTGCAGCCGGCCACGTCGGCGGGGTCCGCGGCCGGGGCCAGCCGGGCGAGCCGGGCCCGGGCCGCGTCGCGCATCGCCGGGACGGGCCGGGCCAGCCCGATCAGCTCGGCCTCGACCACCAGGGCGGCGGCCGGGTCGCCCGGGCCGCGGGCGTCGATCTCGGCGACGGCGCGGTCGAGCACGGCGAGCGCGCGGGGCATCTCCCAGGACATCTGCAGGCGTCGGGACAGCTGCAGCGCGATCCGGTCGCGGCGGGCCGGGTCCGCGGCCGCCGCCAGTGCCTCGGCCAGCCGGTCGAACCCCGCGGCCGAACCGGCCCCGCACTGGGCCTCGCCCAGCTCGGCGAGCACGTCGACGCGGTCGTCGCCGGTCGGCGGCTCGGCCAGCGCCCGGTCCAGGTAGCGGACCGCGGCCTCCGGGGCGCCGGCGGCCGTGGCCGCGCGGGCGGCATCGCGCAGCCGGTCCACCGTCCACCGGTCCCGCAGCGGCGCGAGCTGCAGCAGGTGCGCGGCCACGGCCTCGGCCGCGGCGCCGTCGGCGGCCAGCTCGCGGGCCGCCCGCTGGTGCGCGCCCAGCCGCTCGGCGGTCGGCATCCGGTCGAGCACGGCCTGGCCGAGCAGCGGGTGGGCGAAGGCGGGGGCCGGGCGGGTGGTGACCAGCTCGGCCCCGGCCAGCTGGTCGAGCGCGACCGCCGCGACCGCGACATCCAGGCCGGCGACCGCGGCCACGTGCCTCAGCGCCGCCGCCGGACCGAGCACGGCCAGCGCGCGGGCGGCCGCGGAGGCGGGCTTGGGCAGGTGCCGCAAGCGGGGCAGCACGAAGGCGCTGACGATGCCCGGAGCGCGCTCGCGCACCGCTGCGACCCCGGCCCGGGTCGGCGCCACCCCGGCCTGGCGCAGCGACCCCACCAGCGCGGTGAGCAGCATCGGGTTGCCCCCGGCGACCTCGTGGCAGGCTGCGGCGAAGGCCGGGTCCACCCGGTCGCCGAGCACCCGGCGCAGCACGGCCACGGTGCCGTCGGCCGACAGCGGCGCCGGCCGCAACACCGTCGTGCCCGGCTCGTCGCGCAGGGCGTCGAGCAGCTCCGCATCGGCTCCCGGCTCGTGCGGGCGGGCGGTCAGCACCAGCAGCACCGGCAGGTGGTCGATGCGCCGGGCCAGGTGGTGCAGCGCGCGCAGCGACGGGCCGTCGGCCCAGTGCCCGTCGTCCACCGCCAGCAGCAGGGGCCCCTGCTCGGCCAGCGCCACGACCAGCCAGTAGATGCCGTGCAGCGCGGCGAACGTCGGCGTCGCGGTCGTCCCGCCGGGGTCCAGGACGCGGGCCGCCAGCCCGGCCGCTCCCTCGGCGGAGCCGGGCGTCGCGGTCCGCGCGGCCGGTTCGAGCAGCCCGCGGACCACCCCGAACCCGAACTCCCGCTCCAGCGGGCTGCCCCGGGCGGCGAGCACCCGGAACCCGCGCCCGGCCGCGGCCGACCGGGCCGCGTCGAGCAGCCGGGTCTTGCCGATCCCGGCCGGGCCCTCGACCAGCAGCGCGCCGCCGAGCCCGGCGGCCGCCCGCTCGACGGCCGCGGCGACCAGGGCGAGCTCGCCGCCGCGCTCCAGCAGCGCCGGCTCGGAGGGCTCGGTGCGGGTCATCGTGGTCGAAACACTAGGGACCGACCCCGACGCGCGACAGGGTCCGTCGGGGGTGTGCTGGCGACCCACCGACCCCGAACACCCCGGAGACCGCGATGGTTCCGCTCAGCAGCCCGCTCCCGCCGGTCGACGTCCCGGACGTCGACCTGCCCACCTTCCTGCTCCGCCACCGGGCCGCCCACCCCGGCCGGGCCGCCTACGTCGACGGCCCGTCCGGGCGCACCATCACCTTCGGCGCGCTCGGCCCGATGGCCGGCCGGTTCGCCGCCGGGCTGGCCGCCCGCGGTTTCGGCCGCGGCGACGTGCTGGCGATCCTGGCCCCGAACCTGCCCGAGTGGCCGGTCGCGATGCTCGGCGCCCAGGTCGCCGGCGGCGCGGTCACCCCGGTCAACCCGCTCTGGACGGTCGACGAGATCGCCGCGCAGCTGCGCAGCTCGCGGGCCCGTGCGCTGTTCACCGTGGAGCCGTTCCTGGACGTCGCCCTGGCCGCCGCCGGCGCCGCCGAGGTGATCGTGCTCGGCGCACCGCGACCCGGCGTGACCACCTTCGGCGAGCTGGTGGCGACCTCCGGACCGGTCCCCCTGGTGCCGATCGACCCGGCCGTCGACCTGGCGATGCTGCCCTACTCGTCGGGCACCACGGGGATGCCCAAGGGGGTGCGGCTGACCCACGCGAACCTGGTCGCGAACGCCTGCCAGGCCGCCGCGGTGCTCGCCCCCACCCCGGACGACGTCATGATCGGCGCGCTGCCGTTCTTCCACGCGGCCGGGTTCTGCGCCTCGATCTGCCTGACCCTGCGGGCCGGCGCCACGGTCGTCACGATGCCCCGGTTCGACCTGGTGCAGTGCCTGCGGATGATCGAGACCCACCGGGCCACGGTGCTGCCGGCCGCCCCGCCGATCGTGCTGGGCCTGGCCCACCACCCCGCGGTGGACCGGTTCGACCTGACCTCGCTGGACTTCGTGATCAGCGGGTCGGCGCCGCTGTCGGCGGAGCTGGAGGCCGCCTGCGCGGCCCGGCTGGGCCGGCCGGTGCTGCAGGTCTACGGGCTCACCGAGACCAGCCCGATCGTCTCGGTCTCGCGCCGGGACGGGGCCGGGCGCGCCCCCGGCGGGGTCGGCACCCTGGTACCGAACACCCAGGTGCGGCTGGTCGACCCGGTCACCGGCGCGGAGCTGGCGGCCGGGGACACCGGCGAGCTGTGGGTGCGCGGGCCGCAGGTGATGGCCGGCTACCTCGACGACCCCGCGGCCACCGCCGCGACCATCGACGCGCAGGGCTGGCTGCACACCGGCGACCTGGGCACGGTCACCGCGGCCGGTGAGGTGGTCGTCACCGACCGGATCAAGGAGCTGATCAAGGTCAGCGGGTTCCAGGTGCCGCCGGTGGAGCTGGAGGCGCTGCTGGGCACCCACCCCGCGGTCGGTGACGTGGCCGTCGTCGGGCGGCCGGACCCGACCTCGGGCGAGCGGCCGGTGGCCTACGTGGTGGCCCGCGGCGAGCTGGACACCGCCGCGCTGGTCGAGTGGGCGGCCGAGCGCACCGCGGGCTACAAGCGGCTGGCCGAGGTGGTCGTGGTGGAGGCGATCCCGCGTTCACCGGCCGGGAAGATCCTGCGCCGGTTGCTGCGGGAGGACACCGTCGTCGCGGCACCCCGCTGACGCCGCCCCCGGGACGACGCCGGCCGCCCCGGAGCCGGAGGTGGGCGCGGAGACCGTCCCGGCCACCGCCGACGGCCCGGTCGACGGCCCGTCCGGCTGATCCAGCCGGGCGGCCCGGGCGTGCAGGTAGCGCTGCCGCGGCAGGCTCGTCGCGCGGTGCGCCGCGGCCAGGTAGGACTCCCGGGCGCCGGTCAGGTCGCCGGACGTCTCCAGCAGGTGCCCGCGCACCGCGTGCAGCCGGTGGTCCTCGGCGATCCGCCCGTCGCCGCCCAGTTCGGCCAGCAGCTCCAGGCCGGCCGCCGGGCCGCGGGCCATCGCGACGGCCACCGCGTGGTTGAGCCGGACCACCGGGTTGTCAGCCAGCCGCAGCAGCAGCCCGTAGAGCGCGACGATCTGGCGCCAGTCGGTCTCCGCGGCGCTCGGCGCCTCGTCGTGCACCGCGGCGATGGCGGCCTGCAGCTGGTAGGCGCCGGTGTCGCCGCGGGGCAGCACCTCGGTCAGCAGGGCCACGCCCTCGGCGATCTGCCCGGCGTCCCACCGGCTGCGGTCCTGCTCGTCCATCGGGACCAGCGCGCCGTCGGGTCCGGTGCGGGCGTCCCGGCGGGCGTCGGTGAGCAGCATGAGCGCCAGCAGACCGGCCACCTCGCCGGCCCGCCCGTCGTCGGCGGGCACCAGCCGGTGCAGCAGCCGGGCCAGCCGGATCGCCTCGGCGGCCAGCTCGCCGCGCTGCAGGTGCGGGCCCGAGGTCGCCGCGTACCCCTCGGTGAACACGAGGTAGAGCACGTGCAGCACGGCGTCCAGGCGGGCCTCCCGCTCGGCGGCCGGGGGCAGCCCGAAGGGCACCCCGCTGTCCCGGATCCGCTGCTTGGCCCGGGTGATCCGGCGGGTCATGGTGGCCTCCGGCACCAGGAACGCCCGGGCGATCTCCCCGGTGCCCAGGCCGCCCACCGCGCGCAGGGTCAGCGCGATCTGGGAGGCCGGCGACAGCGCCGGGTGGCAGCACAGGAACAGCAGCACCAGGGTGTCGTCCTCTTCGGGCGGGCGGTCGGCGGCCGGGGTGACGCGGCGTTCCGGCGGCGTCCGCGCGGCGTCGGCGTCCTCGCGGCGGCGGCGGGCCTGCTCGCTGCGCAGCAGGTCGGTGAGCCGGCGCGCGGCCACGGTGATCAGCCAGGCGCGCGGGTCGTCCGGGACGCCGGTGCGCGGCCAGCCGGTCGCGGCGGCCAGCAGCGCCTCCTGGGTGGCGTCCTCGGCCGCGTCGAAGTGCCCGAACCGGCGCACGACCGCGCCGAGGACCTGCGGCGCCAGCCGGCGCAGCAGGTCCTCGGTGCGGTCCGCGGCCATCGGCGCTCAGACCGCCAGCTCGTCGGTGCTCTCCAGGATCGGCCGGACGTCGACGTACTCGCCCTCGGCGTCCGGGTTGACCAGCCCGGACGCGATCTCGATGGCCCGGTCGATCCCGGAGCACTCCACGATCGTGTACCCGGCCAGCACCTCCTGGGTCTCCGGGTAGGGCCCGTCGGTGACCACCGGCGCGCCGCCGCGCAGCCGGACCCGCCGGGCGTGCACCGGCGCGGTGAGCCCCTGGGAGTCCACCAGCTCGCCGGAGTCCACCAGCTTCTGGTGGACGGCGCCCATGTGCTCGTGCATGGCCGCGACCTGCTCGGGCGTCATCGCCGGCTTGTCGCCGGGCCGGCCGGCCAGCACGTCGTAGTCCTGCTGGGAGCCGTACAGCAAGATCATGTACTTCACGGTGGTCCTCCTCGCGGGGCGCCCCGTCGGTGCCCTCGGCGGGGACGTCGGAGCCGGCCGGGCGCACCGGACGTCCCGGACAGGATTTCGCGATCCGACCGCCACCGCCACGGTGGCGGCTTCCCGCCGGTGGTGAACCCGCGGTAACGACGGGTCCGTGGTCCCCGATATGAGCGACCACCGACGGCCGGGGGCTCCCGCCCTCTCCTCCCGCTCCCGCCTGCTGGCCGCGCTGCTGGCGGGCATCCCTTTCGTCATGCTCCCGGCGGTCGTGCTGGTGCTGTTCCTGCTGCCCGGTCCCGGCGACCCGGCGGACCAGCCGAAGCAGACGCTGATCGAGGCGGTCTCCCCGAGCACCGTGGCCGCCGTGCCCGCCGCCGACGGCGCTGGTCGCCCGTGACGGCACGCCCGGCCGGGCGCGTGACGACGCGGCTCCACCCGCGTCGCCCCCGGATGAGCCCGATCACCGCCGTTCCGGTGGCCCCCGGCGCCGACGACGCCCGGCGGTTCCGGATGAACCCCGCCACCGAGCGGGTGCTGCGGGCCCTGCTGACCGCCCCCGGCCGGCCGCTGTCGGCGACCGACGTGGGCCGGGCGGCCGGGATGGCGCCGCACGCGGTCCACGGGATCCTCGACGCCCTGGAGGACTGCGGCTGGCTGGCCGGCAGCCCCGAGTACGGCACCCCGTACGTGCCGGGCTGGCCCCGCTGGCGCGGCTACCGGCTCACCCCGGGCGGGGCCGCGGTGACGTCCCGGCTGCTCGGCCACGGCGCGGGGCCCGCTCCCGCCCCGACGCCGCCCCGACGGCGCCGCGCGGTGCCCGCGGTGCTCGCCGGCGTGCTCGTCCCGGCGGCCCTGCTGGCCCTCACCCTGCCGCCCGCGGGGACCGGCACCCCCGCCCCGACCGAGGTCCGGACGGTGTCGGCAGCCGTCGCGTCAGGCACCGGCATGCTCGTCGCGCCACGGCTGTCCGTGCACGCCGACGGCCTGCGCGATCGGGCCGACCGGGCCGCCCGGGCCGACCGCACCGGCCGCTGACCGATCGACCGGGTGGCCGCACCGGGGCCGGGTACCCGGCGGCCATGGGCGACTACGAGCACAGCACCAGCGTCACCACGGACCCGGACGCCCTGTTCGGGTACCTGTCCGACGTGCACAACCTCCCCGACTACTTCTCCTCGATGCGCGAGGCCGAGCCGACCGGCGAGCCCGCGCACGGCGGCGAGGAGGTGCACGTGGTCGCCGAGGTCGACGGCACCCGCCGGGAGGGCGAGGCGTGGATGACCACCGACGCCGAGCAGCGCAAGCTGTCCTGGGGGTCGGAGGGCCCGAACGGCTACCGCGGCGAGCTGGAGGTCGACGGCCAGGACGGCGGTTCCCGGGTCACCGTCCGGCTGCACACCGAGCGGGTCGACGGCGAGGGCATCCGGGCCGGCCTGGAGCAGACCCTGGCCACCATCAAGGAGCAGGTCGAGGGCGCGGCCAACCCGACCTGACCCTGGCCGCCGCGCCCCGGCCGGCTGGGACCGGGGCGTCCGCCGCGGTGCGCACCCGGTGCGCGCCGGTGTAGAGGTTCATCGCGTCGCCGCGGACGAACCCGGCCAGCGTCAGGCCGGACTCCTCGGCCAGCTCCACGGCCAGCGAGCTCGGCGCGGACACCGCGGCAAGCACCGGGATGCCGGCCATCACCGCCTTCTGGACCAGCTCGAACGACGTCCGGCCGGACACCATGAGCACTGTGCCGGACGCCGGCACCCGGCCCTGCAGCACCGCCCAGCCGAGCACCTTGTCCACCGCGTTGTGCCGGCCGACGTCCTCCCGGACGGCCAGCGCCTCGCCGTCCGCGGTGAACAGGCCCGCCGCGTGCAGCCCACCGGTGCGGTCGAACACCCGCTGCCGGGCGCGCAGCACGTCGGGCAGGGCGACCAGGGTGGCCGCGTCCACCACCACCGGGTCGTCGGCCGGGGAGAACCGGGTGCGCAGCCGCACCGCGTCCAGCGACGCCTTCCCGCACACCCCGCATGACGACGTGGTGTAGAAGTTGCGCTCCACCCCGACCTCCGGGGCCGGGACGCCCGGGGCCAGCCCGACGTCGAGCACGTTGTAGGTGTTGCGGCCGTCGTCGTCCAGCGAGTCGCAGTAGCGGGCGTCCAGGACGTCGGCGCGCCCGCCGATGACCCCCTCGGACAGCAGGAACCCGTGGGCCAGCTCCACGTCGTGACCGGGGGTGCGCATGGTGACCGCCAGCGCGCGCCCACCGACGCGCAGCTCCAGCGGCTCCTCCACGGCCAGCACGTCCGGCCGGGACACCCGGCCGGTCGCGGTGATCCGGACGACCGGACGGGCTGCGGTCAGGCGCCCCACGGCGCACCTCCCCGGTCCAGCGGCAACAGCCGCACGGTCGTTGCAGCCCCCGGTTCGACGACGGCCAGCGCGTGGGCGACGGCGGCGCCGCGCAGCATCGCCGCGCCCCCGTGGCCGACCGGCTGCGCGACCCCGTCGCGGATCCGCACCGGGACGATCCGGTGGTCGGTCGGGTGCGCGACCAGGCCGTGCCCGGCGATCGTGGCCAAGGCGGGCAGCGGACGGCCGCGCAGCCCGGCGACGGCCGGGGCGCCCACGGTGAGGAAGGCGACCAGCGCGGCGAACGGGTTGCCGGGCAGCCCGGCGATCAGCCGGCCGGTGGCCGTGCGGGCCAGCGCCTGCGGGTGACCGGGGCGGCAGGCCACCCCGTCGACGACCAGCCGGGCACCGGCCCCGGTCAGCACGGCCCGCAGGTGGTCGGCGGGCCCGGGCCCGGACGAGCCGGTGACCAGCACCAGGTCGGCCCGGGTCGAGTCGAGCGCGGCGGCCAGCGCGGCAGGGTCGTCGGGTACCCGCACCGCCCCGGCCCAGCGCCCCCCGGCCGCGGCCACCAGGCCCGGCAGCATCGGGCCGATCGCGTCGCGCACCCGGCCCCGGCCCGGCGGCCCGGCCGCGGCCAGCTCGTCCCCGGTGACCAGGGCGGCCACGCTGGGCACCGGGTGCGCGCAGAGCGTGTCGTGGCCGAGCGCGGCGGCCAGGCCGAGCACCGCCGGGGTGACCTCGGTGCCCGCGACGACGAGCCGGTCGCCGGCCGCGCACTCCTCGCCGGCCCGGCGGACGTGCCGGCCGGGGGTGGCCCGCCCGTCCAGCCGGTCGCCGTCGCGGATGGCGTCCTCCACCGGGAGCACGGCCGCGGTCCCGGCGGGCAGCGGAGCCCCGGTGACCACGGCGACGGACTGTCCGGGTCGCAGGGTCGCGGTCGGGGTGTCCGCCCACCGCACCGACCCGACGACCTGCCACGGCGGCGGCCCGCACACCGCGAAGCCGTCCATCGCCGAGCAGTCCGCGGGCGGCAGCGCCACCGGCGCGACCAGCGGCCCGGCCAGGACCGCGCCCCCGGCGTCGGCCAGCGGCAGCGCCACCGCGGGCACCGGCACCGCCGCGCCGCGGGCACGGCGACGTGCCTCGTCCCACGGCATCCGGTCGGTGCCGACGTCCTCGGCGGGGGCGCGCTCGGTTCTCATCCCCCCCATCATCACCCGCCCGCCGGCCGGGGGCCCGACCGGAGCGGCGGGCCTCAGCCGGCCCCGGCGGTGGGCGCGGGGTCGAGCCGGCGGCGCAGCCGGACGGTCAGCTCGTCGACTCCCGGCGTGACCAGCACGTCGGCCTCCGACGCCATCAGCGGCGCGCCCCGGCCCCGCCCCGCCGGCGCGCCGCGGCCCAGGAACGGCCCGGGTGCGGTGAGCAGGATCTCCACGTCGGAGCCGGTGGCGGACAGCTCGATGCGCAGCGGCGCGTCGTCGGCGGCGGTGTCGCGGTGGTCGACGAAGTTGGCCGCGGCCTCGCCCACCGCCAGCAGCAGCCCCTCGACCGCGGACGGGTCGGCCCCGGCGTCGGCCAGGAACCGCTGCACGACCTGGCGGATCCCGCGCAGCGCCCCGGGCACCCGGGGCACTTCGAGCACCCGGTGCGTCCCGGCCACCGGGGCGACGACCGGGACGGGCGGCGCGCCGGCCCGGCTGCGGGCCAGCCGGTGACGGCTGTGCAGCCGCGCCAGCAGGTCGGCGGCGGTGAACGGCTTGGTCAGGTAGTCGTCGGCGCCGGCGGCCAGGCCCTCCAGGGCGGCGTCCTGGCCGGCCCGGGCGGTGAGCAGCACGATCGGCAGGTGCGCGGTGGCCGGCTCGGCGCGCAGCCTGCGGACCAGCTCGACGCCGTCCATCACCGGCATCATCACGTCGGCGAGCACCAGGTCGGGCGGGTCCTGCAGGGCCGCGGCGAGCGCCTCGGCCCCGGTGCGCCGCCGGCGCACCTGCCACTGCCCGTCCAGGACCCGGGCCAGGTAGCCGGCCATGTCCGGGTTGTCCTCGGCCAGCAGCAGGACAGGGCCTTCGTCGTCGGACCCGGTGGCGGCCGGGGCGGAGGCGGCCGGCCCGAGGGTGTCGCCGACCCAGGTCCGGGCCTCGGCCAGGTACGGCAGCGCGGACGAGGACGGGGCGGCCGGCACCGGCAGCCGCAGCTCGTCCTCCGGCGCGGAGCGGACGGGGCCGGCCGAGCGGTACGGCACCCGGACGGTGAACTCGGCGCCCTCGCCGGGCCGGCTGGCCACCTCGATCGTCGCGCCGTGCGCGGCGAGCAGGTCGCGGACCAGGGCCAGCCCGATGCCGGTGCCCTCGTGGCTGCGCGAGCGCACCCCGCGGACCCGGTAGAAGCGGTCGAACACGTGCGGCAGGTCCTCCGCGGCGATACCCACCCCGGTGTCGGCCACGACGACCTCCGCGGCGCCGTCGGCGTCGCGCACGGTCACCGAGATGGACCCGACGAAGGTGAACTTCACCGCGTTGGACAGCAGGTTGAGCACCACCTTCTCCCACATCTGCCGGTCGACCGGCACCGGTCGGGGCAGCGTCGGCGCCCGGATCTCCAGCCGCAGCCCGGCCCGCTCGATCGCCGAGCGGAACACGCTGGCCAGCTCGGCGGTGAAGGCGGCCAGGTCGGTCGGTTCGGTGTGCACCTGCGCCCGGTCGGCCTCCACCCGGGAGAAGTCGAGCAGGTTGTCCACCAGCCGCTGCAGCCGCAGGGCGTTGCGGCGGGCCAGCTCCACCCGCTCGCGCTGGCGCGGCCCGAGCGCCTCGGCGGCGTCCTCCTGGGCGTCCTGCAGCGGCCCGAGCAGCAGGGTCAGCGGGGTCCGGAACTCGTGGCTGACGTCGGAGAAGAACTCGGTCTTGGCCCGGTCCAGGGCGGCCAGCGCGGCCACCCGGGCGCGCTCGGCGGCCAGCTCGCCGGCCTGGTCCAGGGCGGTGCCGACGGCCTTGGCCACCAGGGTCAGGAACGAGCGGTAGTCGGCGTCCAGCAGGCGCATCGGGCTGATCGCGGCCACCAGCACCACCCGGTCGGCGCCCTCGCGCACCGGGATCGGCAGCACCACCGCCTGGTCGGGGGCGTCGGCGGGCGATCCGAACCGGGCGCGCAGCCCGTCGACCAGCCGCTCGCCGCGCGACGCGGCCAGGTCCCAGACGTCGTCGGGGCCGCCCAGCGGCACCGCGGCCGGGGCCCGGGGGTCGTCGTCGGGCAGCCCGGTCAGCGCGACGAGCCGGGCGATCCCGCCGCCGAGCCGGTAGACCGCGGTGAACGGCATGTCCCGCGGGTCGCCGGCCAGCACGCCGGCCGCGGCCGCGCACACCTCGGCGGCGTCGAGCAGCCCGGCGCACGCCTCCGGGATGTCGCGCAGCACGCCCAGCCGCCGGGCGCCGACGATCGTGCCGGTCACCTCGTGCAGGACGCACAGCACGCCGCCGACGCCGCCGTCGTGCGGGATCGGGCTGAAGGCCAGCGTGACGTAGCACTCCTCGATGAAGCCGCGCCGGTTGAGCAGCCACAGCCCGTCCTCGGCCAGGCTGGTGCCGCCGGCCACGGCCGCGTCGATGTGCGGGCGCAGCGCCGGCCACACCTCCGGCCAGATCTCGGCGACCGGGGTGCCCAGCGCCCACGGGTGCTTGTCGGCGAGGATCGGCAGGTAGGCGTCGTTGTAGAAGTTGTGCAGCCGGGGGCCCCACAGCACGATCATCGGGAACGGCGAGCGCAGGCACAGCCCGATCGAGGTGCGCAGCGCCTCGGGCCAGTCCGCGACCGGGCCCAGCGGGGTCGCCGCCCAGTCCCGCCCGGCGATCAGGTCGCCGAGGCTCCCCCAGCCGGCGAACACCTCCGCGCCGGGCCGCGCGCCCCGCTCACCGCTCACCTCGGCTCCTCACCCGTCGGGGGAGGGCTCTCGCCCGCGCCGGGCACCCGCCCCCGGACCTCACAACGACGACCGGGCCACGAGGTCACCCAGACCGGCGATACCCAGCGCCCGGGAGATCACGCTGTCCGGCGCGACCAGCACCCGCGACACCCGGCGGAGGTGGTCGTAGATCACGTTGATGGCCGCGCTGTCCAGGTAGCGCACGGCGGTCAGGTCGATCTCGACCCGGTCGTGGCGGGCGGTCAGATCGGCCAGCGCCGCCCGGAACTGCCCGGCGTTGGCCATGTCGATCTCGCCGCCGACGGCCAGCACCGGGGGCCGGACGTCCTCCCGGGCGGTGACGGTGAGCGCTGCGGTCATCCGGTGATCCTCCGGCTCAGGTGCACGGCCGTCCCCGCGGCCGTGCGGTCGATGCTGAACGAGTCGGCCAGGGCCGCCATCACCGGCATCCCGCGGCCGCGGAAGCCGGGGTCCGCGGACGGTGCGCGCCAGGTGCCGCTGTCGCGCACGGTGAGGTGGACCCGCTCGCCGTCGGTGGCCGCGGTGATCCGCACGACCCGGTCCCCGGCCAGGCCGTAGCCGTGCTCGATCGCGTTGCTGACCGCCTCGCAGGCGATCAGCACCAGGTCGTCGGCCGGGTCCGCGGCCACCCCGGCCCCGTCCAGCCAGGCGTGCAGGGACCGGCGCAGCCCGGCCAGCCCGGCGGGCCGGGACGGGAGGTCCAGGCGCAGCGGCTCGTGCCGGTAGCGGTGCCGGTAGAGCAGGTAGGCGACGTCGTCGTCGTGGCCGTCGCCGAGCAGCCGCCCGGCCAGCCGCTCGACCTGCTCGTCGGGGTCCAGGTCGCGGCCGCCGGCCACCGCGGCCACCGCCCGCCCGATGCCCTCGTCGATCGACTCGCGGCGGCGCTCGACCAGGCCGTCGGTGTAGAGCAGCAGGGTGGCGCCCTCGACCAGGTCGACGGTGGCCTGCGGCCGCTCGATGCCCTCCAGCACGGCCAGCGGGACCGAGCCGGCGTCCGCCAGCAGGTGGTGGTCGCCGGCCGGCCCGACCAGGATCGCCGGCGGGTGCCCGGCGCCGGAGTAGCTCATGGTCGCCGCGCCGGGCTCGATCACCGCGCAGAACACCGTGCTGCACCGGGCGCCGGGAGTGAGCGCGGCGAAGGTGTCCAGCGCGGTGAGCACCTCGGCCGGGGTGTGGTGCTCCAGCAGCAGGGCCCGGGCGGCGCTGCGCAGCTGGCCCATCACCGCTGCGGCCAGCAGCCCGCGGCCGACCACGTCGCCGACCACGATCCCGACGCCGTCGTCGGGCAGGCTGACCACGTCGTACCAGTCGCCGCCGACCTCCAGGCTGCCCGCAGCCGGCTCGTAGCGGACGGCGAACCCCCTCGGCAGCTGGGTCGGCCCGAGGATGGACCGCTGCAGGGTCAGCGCCACCTCGGTCTGCCGCTGCAGCAGCTGCCCCTTCTCCACCACCGCCGAGGCCACCCCGGCCAGCTGGGTCAGCACCGCCTTGTCGTCGGCGGTGAACTCGCCCCGCACGCGGTCGGTGAGTTGCACGAACCCCAGGTCGACGCCGTCGGCCGCGGTCAGCTGGGCGCTCAGGACGCCGTGGCCGGGCGAGCCGCCCGGCTCCCGACCGGCGGCGCGCCCGGGCGACACCGACTCGGCGCGGACCGGCGCGGACCGGCCGTCGGGCGCGGTCAGCCCGGCGACCGCCCGGTGGGCCCCGATCAGCTGCCGGGCCGAGTCGGCCAGCACGTCCAGGGCCTGCGCGGTGGTCCGGGCCCCGTTGATGTCGACGGTGGCCTGCGCCAGGTCCTGCAGCCGCCGCGAGTCCTCGGCCCGGGCCCGGGCGAGCTCCAGGTGCGCGCGCACCCGGGCCAGCAGCTCGGCCGACGCGAACGGCTTGACCAGGTAGTCGTCCGCACCGGCGGCCAGTCCCTCGATCGCGGCCTCCTCCCCGGCCCGCGCGGAGAGCAGGATCACCGGCACCGCGGCCGTACCCGGGTCCGCGCGCAGCGCGCCGAGCAGCCCGAACCCGTCGCGGCGCGGCATCATCACGTCGGCCAGCACCAGGTCCGGCGGGCGCCGGCGGGCCTCCAGCAGGGCTGCCTCGCCGTCCGCAGTGGCCACCACCCGGTAGTGCGGTTCGAGCAGCGTGCGCAGGTAGCCGCGCAGGTCGGGGTTGTCCTCGGCGATCAGCAGGGTGGCGTCGCGCTCGTCGCCGGCGTCCTCGGCGTCGTCCGGCGCCGGGGCCGTCCACTGCAGCGCCTCGTCGCGGTAGCGGTCGACCGCCCGGGGGGCGCTGGGCACCGCCGGGCCCCCGGCGTCGAGGGCCGGGATCGTCACCGTGAACGTGCTGCCCTCCCCCGGCGCGCTCTGCACGTCGACGGTGCCGCCGTGCAGCCGCACGAGCTCGGCGACCAGGGCCAGCCCGATGCCGCTGCCCTCGTGCGACCGCCCCCCGGCGTCGCGGACCCGGTGGAACCGCTGGAACAGCAGCGGCTGCTCGGCCGCCGGGATCCCGATGCCGGTGTCGGACACCGCGGCGGTGAGCACGTCGTCGTGTCGGTGCACGGCGATGTGCACGGTGCCCGCGGGGGTGTACTTGACCGCGTTGGACAGCAGGTTCAGCAGGATCCTCTCCCACACGTCCGGGTCGAGCAGCAGCGCCGGACCGCCGGCCGGGCAGTCCACGGTCAGCTCCAGCCCGGCCCGGGTGACGGCCGGCGCGAAGGACTCGGCGATCCCCCGGCTCAGCTCCCCGGCGTCCACCGCGACCGGCTCCGGGTCGAGCCGGGCGTCCTCGATCCGGGCGAAGTCGAGCAGCGTGTCCACCAGCCGGCGCAGCCGGCCGGTGCTGCGGCGCACCAGTTCCAGCCGCTCGCGGTGCACCGGCGGCAGCGGCTCGGCGCCGTCGTTGAGGCTGTCCTCGGTCGGCCCGGCGATCAGGGCCAGCGGGGTGCGCAGCTCGTGGCTGACCCCGGTGAAGAACTCGGTCTTGGCCCGGTCCAGCTCGGCCAGCTCGTCGGCCCGGCGGCGCTGCGCCTGGGCCGCCTCGGCGTCGGTCAACGCCGACACCACCCGCCCGGCGACCAGGACCAGGAACCCGCGGTAGTCGTCGTCGACCGGCAGGAACGGGCTCAGGCCCACGACCAGGACCCCGACCGGGCGGTCCGCACCGGCGGCCACCAGCGGCAGGGCCACGGCCCGGTTCACGTCGGCGTCGCCGACCCGGCTGCTGCCGGCGTGGGTGAGCCCGGGCAGCCGACCGGCCAGCCCGGTCACGGTGGCGGCCCGCCCGGTGCCCAGCACCTTCCGGACGGCGTCGGCCAGGCCGTCGGTCGGGGGTTCGGGCAGCACCGGGGCGGGCGCGTCGCCCGGCACGGCGGCCGGCATCCGGGCGGCGTCCAGGCCGAAGGCGGCCGCCAGCCGGGCGTCGTCGGAGTCGCCCTCGCGCAGGTAGACCAGGCCGAACGGCAGGTCGGCGCGGTGCTCGGCGAGCACCCCGGCGATCACCTCGCAGACCCCGTCGACGTCGGCGATCCGGGCGGCGGGCACGTCGCCGATCCGCTGCAGGGCGGCCAGCCGGCGGGCGCCGAGCACCCGCTCGGTGGTCTCGGTGACCGCGGTGAACACCCCGCCGACGACCCCGTCGGGCTGCACGAGCGGGCTGTAGGAGAAGGTGAAGTAGGCCTCCTCGTCGAAGCCGTGCCGGCGCATCACCAGCAGCAGGTCCTCGTCGTAGGTGGCCTCGCCGCGGCGCAGGACGCCGTCGAGCATGTCCCCGATCACCGGCCAGATGTCCGACCAGACCCGGGCACCCGGGCTGCCCAGCGACGCCGGGTGCTTGGTGCCCAGGATCGGCGCGTAGGCGTCGTTGTAGAGCATCGCCAGCTCCGGGCCCCACCAGATGAGCATCGGGAACCGCGAGTTCAGGCACAGGCTGACCGCGGTGCGCAGGGTGGGCGGCCACTCCTGCGGCGGGCCCAGCGGACTGGTCGACCAGTCGTGGCCGACGAGCAGCCGGTTCAGCGCGCTGTCCGGGTCGGCGGCGAGCAGCTCGGCCGGGAACTGGCCGGGTCCCACCACCGCCCCACCCTCCTCGACTCCGCGTCCGTCCGGCCCGCGGCGCCGCTGTCCCGGAGGGAGCGACGATCATGGCCCTGGTCCGGGACCAGCGTAAGGGCGCCCGTGCGCCGCCGCATCCAGACGCCGGGCTACCGGGTCAGCCGGGGCAGGAAGCGCCCGGTCGCCGCCCGGTAGCGGGCGTAGGCCGCGCCGTGCACGCGCTCCAGGTACGGCTCCTCGGCCATCCGGACCTGCAGGTGCACCGCGACGGCCAGGCAGAGGCAGCCCAGCGCGGCGACCGCCGTGGGGACCAGCAGCGCGACCCCGGCGGTCACCGCGACCATCCCGGTGAAGATCGGGTTGCGGACCCACCGGAACGGGCCGCGGGCCACCAGCTCGGTGCGCTCGGACTCGTCGACGCCGATCCGCCAGGATCGGCCCATCGCCCGCTGCGCGAGGACGGTCAGGACCAGTCCGCCGAGCGCGACCAGCAGGCCGGCCACGAGTACCGCCGCGGGCACGGCGACCGGGGTCAGCACGCCGGCCAGCACCAGGACCGGGGCGGCGAGCGCCAGCAGCAGCGCCACCGCGAACAGCACCCCGCCCCACCACTCCGGCGACCCGGGCCTCCCGGAGATCCCGCGGAAGCCGGTGGAGCCGGTCGCGCGGTGGTGCGCCCAGGTCCGCACCCCGAACGCCAGGACCAGGCCGAGGACGAGCACGCCCAGCGCGGCCCCGGCCGCGACATACTGTGTGTTCACCCGACAAGCCTCTGACCTGGCGATGCGCCGGACAACTCGCGTTGGAGCCGTCATCGACACCCGCCGCCGCACCCCCCGCCAGCAGCGCTCCCGGGACACCGTGGAGGTGCTGCTCGAGGCCGCTGCTCAGGTTTTCGACCGCGAGGGCCTCGCGGCCACCACCAACCGGATCGCGGAGCGGGCCGGGCTGTCCATCGGCACGCTCTACCAGTACTTCCCGGACAAGGCCGGCCTGCTGGCCGCGCTGGCCGAGCGGCACGTCGAGCAGAGCATCGAGCGCATCGACGCGCTCGCCCTCGACCTGGACGCCCGCCGCCCGGACTGGGCGCGCACCGTCGACGCGCTGGTGACCACGGCCGTGGTGGAGCACACCGACCGACCGCGGCTGCACGAGCTGATGCACCGGCACGCCCCGGTCACCCCGCGCGGCGAGGCCCGGCTGCAGGAGCTGCACACCCGGCTGGTCGACCTGGTGGCCACGCACCTGGCCCGGTGCGGCCGCGGCGGCACCGACCCGGCCCGCACGGCGGCGATGGTGGTGCACGCCGCCGACGCCCAGCTGCACCGGGTGCTGATCCGGGACGCCGACCCCGCCGCCGAGCTCGCCCGCACCGCGCACGCGCTCACCGGGTGAGCGGGCTCAGTCGTCGACCTCGGTGCGCACCTCGGCGGTGGGACGCCCGGTGGCGCAGGACAGCCGCAGCTCGACCTCCAGCCGGTCGGACTCGAAGCGCACCCGGCCGCGCTCCTCGTCGTCCTCGTCGTGGATGCGGAAGCCCTGCGCCGGCGACGCCGACACCACCTGCGGCGCACCGCCCGCGCACCGGGCCACCACCGTCCCGCCGTCGCTGACGATCACCTCGGCGGTGCCGACCGGGGTCGGGTCGGGCGGCGCCGCCGTCGGCGCCGGGATCGCGGTCGGCGGCGCGGGCGCCCCCGGGGCGGCGGCCAGCCGGGCGTCGACCTCCGCGGGCTGCAGCACCTGGCGGTCCGGCCCGACGATCTCCACCCCGATCGCGGTCACCGCGGCCAGCCCGACGGCCGTGGCCGCGACCAGGGCGCCGAGCCAGGCCAGCACCGCGGTCACGGTCCGCACGGGGGTTCGCACCGGATCAGGATCACCCGACCGTTCCTAACGCCGGGCTAAGGGAGCGGTAGCGGCGCGCTGCACGGCCGCCCCCGGGCTGCCCCGTGTCCTACCGTGCGCGGGTGGCCCAGGTGCTCCTCGTCGAGGACGATCCGACGATCCGTGCCGCCCTGATCCGCGGGCTGGGCGAGCGCGGGCACGCGGTGGACTCCGCACCGACCGCGCTGGCCGGCCTGGAGGCCGCCGTGGCCTGCGACGCGGCTGCGGCGGTCCGGGAGCGGACCGCGTTCTGGGCGGTGCTGGCCGAGGACACCGAGCGGCGGACCACCGTCGAGGTCGCTCCCGGGCCGCTGCCGGTCGGGATCGGCCGGGCCGACCTGGAGGCCGCGGTGGACGCCCTGCTCGGCAACGTCTTCGCGCACACCCCGGACGGCACAGCGCTGGCCGTCCGGCTGGTCCCGGCGCCCGGCGGCGGCGCCGTGCTCACCGTGGCCGACGCCGGTCCCGGCCTGCCGCCCGGGGTGGCGCTGGGCCGCGGGGCCAGCGGCGCCGGGTCCAGCGGGCTCGGCCTGGACATCGCCCGGCGGGCCGCCGAGCAGGCCGGTGGCGGGCTGGCGCTGGGCCGCTCCCGGCTCGGCGGGCTGGAGGTCGTGCTCCGGCTCGGGCCCCCGGCACCGGCCTCGTCCCTACCCGCCGGGCCGGTCGGGGCACCGCCCGCCGCACCGCTGCCCGCCGGCCCTCCACACGCCGGACCCGCCGGACCACCACACACCGCACCGGCCGGACCACCACACGCCGGACCCGCCGGACCTGCACACACCGCACCGGCTGGAGCACTGCCCGCGGGACCCGCCGGACCACCACACGCTGTACCGGCCGGACCTCCGCACGCCGGGCAGCGGCCGGCCGGGTCCCCGCCCGCCGGGCCGCAGCCCGGCCGGCCATAGCCCGCCGTTAGCACTCGGGCAGCGCGGGCCTAGCCCGCCGAGGGCGACCGTGGTCGCCATCGGGGCCGACCGGGCCCCCGCTCCCGAGGAGATCGACATGTCCGTCCGCACCGCAGTCACCGCCGCCGCAGGCGCCCTCACCCTGCTGGTCGTCGGCGGTACCGCCCTGGCCCTGGGCAGCACCGACGCCCCGCGGGTCGCCCCGGCCGCGGTCGCCGGCCCCACCACGTCGGCCACACCGACCCCCTCCCCGACCACCGACGCCCCGACCCCTCCCCGGCGCCGGCCCTGCCGGCCGCGGCGATCAGCCCGGACCGGGCGGCCGAGCTGGCGGTGGCCCACGTCGGCGGCGGGCAGGCCACCGAGATCGAGCGGGAGACCGAGCACGGCCGGGCCGAGTGGAAGGTCGAGGTGGAGAACGCCGGCGTCGAGCACGACGTCCGGATCGACGCCACCACCGGCGCCGTCACCCGCGTCGACGCCGACGACTCCGACGACTCGCGCTCCGACGACCGGGACGACGACCGGGACGACTCGGGTTCGCGCGACGACGACCACGACGACTCCGACGACCGCGGTTCGGACGACGACTGACACCGCTCGCCCGCGGGCGAACGGCACTCGGTGACGGGGTTGGGCGAACGTCCCTCTCGCCCAACCCCGCCGGCCCACGCCACTCTCGCCCGATCGTCCCCCGGCTCCACCCCGCCGCCGCTCATCCGGCCCCTCGCAGCGCGTCGTGCGTCGCGCAGCCCCAGGAGTGCCCTCGCAGCACGCCCACCAGCTGCGAGGGCACCACACGGGCTGCGCGGCCGGGTGGCGGGCGTCGGGGGTCGGGATGGGGCGCTCTCGCCCACCCTCCGGTCGAACGGCACATTCGCCCAGCCGATCGTGGGGGCGGGCTGGGCTGCGGGGTCGGGCGAGGGTCCGGTGCCCCTCGCGACGGTCCGGGGCCGGTTAGCCTGGTCGGACCAGTTCCCCGGGAGGGCGCGATGACCACCAGCGAGATCGACGAGGACGCCCGCGCGGCGAACCTGATCGCCGCCGAGGAGCAGGCCGTCGCGCTGTTCGAGGAGGTCGCCCGGCGCGGGCTGATCGCCCCGGGCGAGGCCGAGTCGGCGGTCAGCCGCCGCGTGCGCGACCTGGGCGCGGAGCTGTTCGGCACCGACCGGCACTGGCACAAGCGGATCGTCCGGTCCGGCCCGAACACCCTGCAGCCCTACCGGGAGAACCCGCCGGACCGGGTGATCGGTGCCGACGACATCGTCTTCGTCGACCTCGGCCCGATCTTCAGCGAGTGGGAGGCCGACTTCGGCCGCACGTTCGTGCTCGGCGACGACCCGGCCAAGCACCGGCTGCGCGACGACCTGGAGCCGATCTGGGCCGCCGGCCGGGACTACTTCGAGGCGCACCCGCAGGTCAGCGGCGCGCAGCTGTACGCGCACGTGGTCGGGCTGGCCGAGCGGGCCGGCTGGGAGTTCGGCGGGCCGCACAGCGGGCACCTGGTCGGCGAGTTCCCGCACGAGCTGGTCGACGGCGAGCGCATCGAGAGCTACATCGCCCCGGGCAGCGACCACCCGATGCGCCGCACCGACGCCGCCGGCCGGCGCGCGCACTGGATCCTGGAGATCCACCTGGTCGACCGCGAGCGCGGCATCGGCGGGTTCTTCGAGCAGCTGCTCACCCTGCGCCGCTGACCCGGCTCACCTGCTCTGCAGCGCGTCCAGGGCCACCGCCATCGACGCCGCCACCCGGAAGTCCACCCGCGGGTCGGACACGGTGACCACGTACCGGTCGCGGATGGACTTGATCCGCTCGCTGGTCAGCACCAGCGCGCCGGTGGCGTCGTCGTGGAAGTCGAAGTGGAAGACGAACGGCACCCAGATGTCGCCGATCCAGGGCAGGAAGGTCCAGACCCGGCGCAGCACCGCGATCACCGGGCGGCGCTCCTGACCGGTCGCCACCAGGCCGCCCGACCCGCGCAGCTCCCAGGTGGAGCGGAGCAGGCTCTTGCCGAACTTCTTGGCGAAGTAGCCGATCGGGCGGCCGTGCTCGTCGAGGACGTCGTGCTCGGCGTGCACGTCCAGGCGCTGGCGGGCCTTGAACGAGAACACCGGCCGGGACCGCGACTCGTCGGCGTAGAAGATCACCTCTTCCTTCAGCTTCGCCCGCTTCTGCTGGGCGAAGGCGAGCAGCGGGCCCTCGCTGCCGTCCGGGTTGGCCCCGAGCACCTGGTAGCGGTTGACCATCAGCGTGATCTTCTGGCTGA
>JASLAP010000752.1 GCA_030147065.1 Pseudonocardia sp.
GAATCATGGCTGTAGGCATGATTCTCACGCACGAGCCCGGGGAGGAGCGGTGGACGCAGCGGAGGCCGACAAGGTGGTCGCCCGGTTCGTGCGCGACGGACGGCTGGTGTCGATGCCGGCCCGGGGGGCGCGGCGGAGGCAGGTCCTGGAGTACATCGCGCAGGCCTTCGAGCCGGGCCGCCGCTTCCCCGAGCGCGAGGTCGACGTGGTGCTGCGGGCCTGGACCGACGGCGGGGCGGTCGACCACGTCACCGTCCGGCGCTACCTGGTCGACCACGGCCTGCTGACCCGCGGCGGCGGCGAGTACTGGCGCTCCGGCGGCTGGGTCGACGTCACGGGGTCGTGAGTGGATGACGGTGCTGGAACACCGTCATCCACTCACGAGGGTTGGAGCCGGTGGCGTGTCGAGAGCGCCCCCGACCGGGGTGAACGGCCATTGTGGAGCTGCAGACCCGGGCCGGGGGTGGCACCGTGGTGGGATGCCGCCCGCAAGAGCGACCCCCGTCAACGCCACCGCCGCCGCGCTGCTCGGGCTGCTGCACACCGGCCCGATGACGGGCGGGCAGCTGGTGGCCGCCGCCGGGGACCAGTTCGGGTCGTTCTTCTCGGTCACCCGCAGCCAGATCTACCGCGAACTGCCCGCGCTCTCCGAGGCCGGACTGGTCAAGCCGGGCAAGCAGGGACCGCGGGGGTCGCAGCAGTACGTCATCACCGCGGCCGGGCGGCGGTCGTTCAAGGCCTGGCTGGCCGGTGGCAGCGGCGCGGACACCCTGCGCAGCCCGCTGGTGCTGCGGCTGCTGCACGCCGGCTCGCTGACCGCCAAGCAGCGCGGCGAGCTGGTCGGGGCCAGCCGGGCGGTGTACGCGTCCCGGTTGGAGGCGGCCCGCACGGCCGCCCGG
Source organism: Pseudonocardia sp. (assembly GCA_030147065.1). Taxonomy (GTDB): domain Bacteria; phylum Actinomycetota; class Actinomycetes; order Mycobacteriales; family Pseudonocardiaceae; genus Pseudonocardia. The sequence continues at coordinate 900 of JASLAP010000752.1, forward strand.
GCCGAGGCCGACCCGTACCGCAAGGCGGTCGCCGACTTCACCGTCGCGCACACCCGCGCGATGCTGAAGCTGGTCGACGCCATCCCGGCCGACTAGCCGACCGGGGCGGGCCCGGCGAACCCGCGTACCCTGGAGCGTCGTGAACCCCGACGCCGCGGCCGACCTGAAGGACCTCTCCACCACGCTGGAGAACATCGAGGCGGTCACCGACCTGCCCGCGCTGCGCGCCGAGATCGCCGACCTGTCCGACCAGGCCGGGCAGCCCGACCTGTGGAACGACTCGGCGGTCGCCCAGAAGGTGACCAGCCGGCTGGCCCACGCCCAGGGCGACCTGCGCCGCCTGGAGGACCTGCGCCGCCGGCTGGAGGACCTGCCGGTGCTCTACGAGCTGGCCGAGGACGAGTCCGACGAGTCGGCGATCGCCGACGCCGACGCCGAGCGGGCGAAGCTGCGCTCGGACATCGCCGCGCTCGAGGTCCGCACCCTGCTGTCGGGCGAGTACGACCCGCGCGAGGCGCTGGTGACCATCCGGGCCGAGGCCGGCGGGGTGGACGCGGCCGACTTCGCCGAGATGCTGATGCGGATGTACCTGCGCTGGGCCGAGCGGCACGGCTACGAGGTGGACGTCTACGAGACGCTGTACGCCGAGGAGGCGGGCATCCGGTCGGCCACCTTCCAGGTGCACGCCCCGTTCGCCTACGGGACGCTCTCGGTCGAGCAGGGCACGCACCGGCTGGTGCGGATCTCGCCGTTCGACAACCAGGGCCGCCGGCAGACCTCCTTCGCCGGGGTCGAGGTCGCCCCGGTCGTGGAGACCAGCGACAACGTGGAGATCGACGAGAAGGAGCTGCGGGTCGACGTCTACCGCTCCTCGGGCCCCGGCGGCCAGGGCGTGAACACCACCGACTCGGCGGTGCGGCTCACCCACCTGCCCACCGGCATCGTGGTGTCCTGCCAGAACGAGCGCTCCCAGCTGCAGAACAAGGCGTCGGCGATGCTGGTGCTGCAGGCCAAGCTGCTGGAGCGGCGGCGGCGCGAGGAGCGGGCCAAGATGGACGCGCTCAAGGACACCGGCTCGTCCTGGGGCAACCAGATGCGCTCCTACGTGCTGCACCCGTACCAGATGGTCAAGGACCTGCGCACCGACTACGAGGTGGGCAACCCGAGCGCGGTGCTCGACGGCGACCTCGACGGCTTCATCGACGCCGGCATCCGCTGGCGGCGCAACCAGGCCGCGGAGGGGTAGCCGGCCCGGAAGATCTGTCGAACGGGAGACGACCCGGCGCCCGCCGGGCACCAGCCTGGGCCGGTGTCGAATCGGAGAATCACGACAACGCCCCTGACGGCGGTGGTCGCGCTGCTCGTCGGGGTCTCGGGGTGCGTCACCGCCGAGGCCGCCCCGCCGGACGCCGCGCCGCCGGTCACCGGGGCCGCCGTCGTCGACCAGCCTTTGCCCTGGCGGGACTGCTTCGACGGCCTGCAGTGCGCCTCGGTGAGCGTGCCGGCGGACTGGCGGCATCCGGAGGGCCCGCGGACCACCGTCGGCATCGGCCGGTTCCCGGTCCGGGACCCGGCGCGGCGGATCGGCACCCTGCTGCTCAACCCCGGTGGGCCGGGCCCGGTGCTGTTCTCGCTGCCGTGGCTGGCGCCGATGACCGCCGAGCTGACCGAGTGGTTCGACGTCGTCGTGTTCGACCCGCGCGGCATGGGGGACAGCGGCGGGGTGTCCTGTCCGACACCGCCGCCGGCGCAGCTGCCGGCGACCCCGCCGGACCGCGCGGCGTTCGACGCCTACACCGCCGCCCAGCAGCGGTTCGCGGCCGACTGCGCGGCTGCCCTCGGCCCGCTCGACGGCGCGCTGGACGCCTGGCAGGTCGCCCACGACATGGACGCGCTGCGGGCCGCCCTGGGTGAGCGGCGGCTGACCTACGTCGGGAACTCCTACGGCACGGTGTACGGGCAGGCCTACGCCGAGCTGTTCCCCGGCAACGTCGGGCGGATGTACCTGGACAGCGTGGCCGACCACACCACCCCCGACCTGCTGGCCATGGTCCGGCCCAAGGCCGAGGCGCTCGAGGCCGCCCTGCACCGGTTCGCCGGGTGGTGCGCGGCCGAACCGGGCTGCGCGCTGCGCGGCGGGGACGCGCTCGCGGTGTGGGACCGGGTGGTCGCCACCGCCGAGCGGGCACCGATCCCGGCCCCGCAGGCCGGCACGACGGTCGACGCCGGGACGCTGCGCGGGTCCGCGGTCCTCATGATCCGCCGGGAGCGGGCGTGGCCGGACCTCGCGACCGCGCTCGCAGCGGCCGACCGGGGCGACGCGGGCGGGTTCCTGCCGGCCCCGCCGCCGCCCGTGCCCGACGTGCCCGGAGCAGCCCTGATCGGCCTGGCGACCTGCGCGGACCTGCTGGAGTCGATCGGCCACGACCGGACCGCGCAGCTCGCCGAGGAGCTGCGGCCGAGCGCGCCGCGGATCGGCTGGACCGAGCCGTGGAACTTCCAGGGCCGCTGCGCCGGGCTGCCCACCGGGACGTTCCCGCCGCACCCGATCCGGCCGGTCGGCCTGCCCCCGGTGCTGGTGGTGAACGGCGCCGACGACCCGGCCACCCCGCCGGAGTTCGGCCGGCGGCTGGTCGCCCAGCTGCCCGGCGCCCGCTACCTGGCCGCGGACGGCGGGCACGCGGTCTACCTGTCCGGCGACCCGTGCGTCCGCGGGCATGTGCACCGCTACCTGGTCGCCGGCGAGCTCCCGCCGCCGGACGCCACCTGCGCGGCGGCGCCGTCCTGACCCGGCTGCGCTAGGAACGGTCCGTGCACGCGATGCGACGGCCGGCCCGGGTCCCGAGGCGCGACCTCGGGTGGGCGGTGCTGACCGCCGCGGCGGTGCCGGGCGCCGCACTGCTGGAGGGCGCCCCGGCGTCGATGGGGCTCGCGCTGCTCAGCGCCGGGGTGGCCGCGCCCCTGGCGTCGCGCCGGCTGTACCCGGTCACCGTCGCGCTCGCCTGCGCGGCGGTGGCCGTCGGGGGTGTGGGGATCCCGGAATGGTCGGGGCGGTTGGTGGCCATGGCCGCGTTCTGCTCCGCGGCGTACCACACCGGGCGTCCCGCGCTGCTGCTCGCGCTGTCCGGAGGCTGGTCGGCGGCCCTGCTCCTGGCCGCGGTGCGACCTGCCGGGGTGGCCGCGCTGGCCGAGTCCGTCCTGGTCGGGATCGCCCCGGTCGCCGTGGGGCTCGCGCTGCGGGCCGGCCGCGAGCAGGCCCGGCAGACCGCCCGCCTGCACCGGGCCGAGGCGGTCCGGGCGGTCGCCGAGGAGCACGGTCGGCTGGCCCGGGAGGTGCACGACGCCGTGGGTCACCACCTGACCGCCATCCGGATGCAGGCCGGGGCGGCCCGGCACGTGCTGCCCGGCCCGGAGCTGCCGCCGGTCGCCGGAGCGGCGCTGGACACCATCGACGGGCTCGCGGCCGTGGCGCTCGCCGACGTCCGCGCCCTGCTCGACGACCTGCGCGCCGGCCCGTCGCTGGCCGACCGGGCGGCGGTGCGGGCGCTGGCGGCCCGGCTCGGCTGCGCCGCCTGCCCGGTCAGGGACACCGACGACGATCCGGACGTCGCGCTCTCCCCGGCCGTCGCCCGGGGCGGCTACCGGATGCTGCAGGAAGCGGTGACCAACGCCGTCCGGCACGCCGACGCCGGCGCGGTCGAGGTGCTGGTCCGCCGCGGGCGTCGTCGGTCACGGTCACGGTGACCGACGACGGTCGCACCGGCGGGCCGGACGGCCGCCCGGAGGGGCACGGCATCCGTGGCATGCGGGAGCGCGCCGCCGCGCTGGGCGGCAGCCTGCGGATCGCCGCGCGCGACCCGCACGGCTGGCGGGTCGAGGCCGTGCTGCCCGCCGGGCCCGGGGCGGCGCGGTGAGCGTGCGGGTGCTCGTCGTCGACGACCAGGACGCGGTCCGGTCGGCGTTGCGGCTGGTGCTGGGGGCCGAACCGGACCTCGAGGTGATCGGCGAAGCCGCCGACGGGGCCGGCGCGGTGCACGCGGCCCGGGCGCACCGACCGGACATCGTGGTGATCGACATCCGGATGCCGCGGATGGACGGGATCGCCGCGATCGCCGCGATCACCGACCCGGCCGCCGAGCACAGACCGGTCGTCGTGGCGATGACCACCTTCGACCTCGACGAGTACGTGTTCGGCGCGCTGCAGGCCGGCGCGGTGGGGTTCGTGCTCAAGGACACCGCCCCGCACCTGCTCGTCGACGCCGTGCGGGCGGCCGCGGCCGGGCAGGGGATCATCGACCCCCGGGTCACCCCGCGGCTGGTGCGGCGCTTCGCCGCGCTCAGCCCCCGTCCACCGGGCCCGGACCTGGCCCGGCTCACCGCCCGCGAGCGCGAGGTGTTGCTGAAGGTGGCCGCCGGGCTGACCAACGCCGAGATCGCCGAGGCGCTGTGGATCGAGGAGGGCACGGTGAAGACGCACGTGGCGCGGATCCTCGGCAAGCTCGGGTTGCGCACCCGGGTGCACGCGGCGATCTACGTGCACCGGCACCGGCTGCTGGAGGACTGAGCACGGGGTCGGGTGCCGGCGCCTGCGCAGCTCAGCGGTATGGTCCCGGCTCGTGATCCGCCTGGAACGCGTCACCAAGCTGTACAAGACCTCCACCCGCCCGGCGCTGGACCAGGTCTCGGTGAACGTGGACCGGGGCGAGTTCGTCTTCCTGATCGGGCCCTCGGGCTCCGGGAAGTCGACGTTCCTGCGGCTGCTGCTGCGCGAGGACGTGCCCACCAAGGGCGACATCTTCGTCTCCGACCTGAACGTGGCCAAGCTGCCGCGGCGCCGGGTGCCCCGGCTGCGCCAGCGGATCGGCTGCGTGTTCCAGGACTTCCGGCTGCTGACCAACAAGACCGTGGGGGAGAACGTCGCGTTCGCCCTGGAGGTCATCGGCAAGCCCTCGGCCACCATCCGCAAGGTGGTGCCCGAGGTGCTCGACCTGGTCGGGCTCACCGGCAAGGCCGACCGGATGCCGCACGAGCTGTCCGGCGGCGAGCAGCAGCGGGTGGCCATCGCCCGGGCGTTCGTCAACCGGCCGCTGGTGCTGCTGGCCGACGAGCCGACCGGGAACCTCGACCCGGACACCAGCCAGGACATCATGCTGCTGCTGGAGCGGATCAACCGCACCGGCACCACGGTCCTGATGGCCACCCACGACCACTCGATCGTGGACTCCATGCGCCGCCGGGTCGTCGAGCTGGACATGGGCCACGTCGTCCGCGACGAGTCCCGCGGCGTGTACGGCGTGGGGAGGTAGGCGATGAGGTCCGATTTCGTCGTCCGCGAGGTCTTCACCGGCCTGCGGCGCAACGTGACCATGACGATCGCGATGGTGCTGACCACCGCGATCTCGCTGGGCCTGGTGGGCACCGGGCTGCTGGCCGTGCGCACCATCGACCGCACCGAGCAGCTCTACAGCGACCGGGTGGAGGTGCAGGTCGCGCTGACCTCGGACGTCTCGGCCGCGGACGCCGACTGCAGCCAGCCGGTCTGCTCCCGGCTGCGCGCCACGCTGGAGGGCTCGCCGCTGGTCGAGTCGGTGCGCTACGAGAACCAGCAGCAGGCCTACGAGCGCTACCTGCAGCTGTTCGCCGGGCAGGCGCTGGCCGACGTGGTCCGCCCGCAGTCGCTGCCGGCCACGCTGCGGGTCCGGCTGGCCGACCAGGAAGCCGGGGCGCAGGCCGTCCGGGAGGCGATGGCCGGCCAGGTCGGCGTGCGCAACGTGATCGACCAGCGCGACGTGGTGGCCCGGCTGTTCGACTTCCTCGGCGGGGTCCGGGACGTCACCTTCGCGCTGGCACTGGTGCAGGCGGTGGCCGCGCTGCTGCTGATCTCCAACACCGTCCAGGTCTCGGCGTTCACCCGGCGCACCGAGGTCGGCGTGATGCGCCTGGTGGGCGCCACCCGCTGGTACACCCAGCTGCCGTTCCTGATCGAGGCGGTGGTCACCGGCGTGGTCGGCGCGCTGCTGGCCGCCGGTGGGCTGCTGGCCGGCAAGTTCCTGTTCATCGACTCCCTGCTCAGCGGCATCGTCTCGAACGGGGTGGTGCCGCCGGTCGAGGTGGCCGACGTGATCTGGGTGTCGCCGATCCTGGTGATGATCGGGGCGGCCATCGCCGCCGTCACCGGGTACGTGACGCTGCGGCTCTACGTCCGGCTGTAGGCGCGCCCCGGCAACTGCACCGCGCTCCGACCACCGCGCCGCGTAGGCTGGACCGGTGAAGGAGCAGGGCCGCAAGGTGATCGCGCAGAACCGCCGGGCACGGCACGACTACGCGATCCAGGACGTCTACGAGGCGGGTGTCGCGCTGCTCGGCACCGAGGTGAAGAGCCTGCGGTTGGGCCGGGCCTCGATGACCGACGCCTACGCCACCGTCGACGACGGCGAGGTGTGGCTGCGCGGGCTGCACATCCCCGAGTACACCCAGGGCAGCTGGACCAACCACGAGCCGCGGCGCACCCGCAAGCTGCTGCTGCACCGCAAGGAGATCGAGCGGCTGATCGGCAAGACCCGCGAGGGCGGGCTGACGCTGGTCCCGCTGGCGCTCTACCTCGTCGACGGCAAGGTCAAGTGCGAGATCGCGCTGGCCCGCGGCAAGCGCACCCACGACAAGCGCCAGGACCTGGCCAAGCGGGACGCGCAGCGGGACATCCAGCGGGCCTTCGGGCGGGCGGCCAAGGGGCGCGCCCGCGAGCTGCGGTGACCGTCCCGACCCCACCGGTCGACGACGCCGACGTCCCCCGGTTCCTCGCCGAGCTGGGCGTCCCCGGGATCGTCGACGTGCACGTGCACTTCCTGCCCGAGCCGGTGCTGCGCAAGGTCTGGGCCTACTTCGACGCGGCGACCACGCACTACGGCACGTCCTGGCCGGTGCACTACCGCCTCCCGGAGTCCGAGCGGGTGGCGGCGCTGCGGGCGCTCGGGGTGCGCGCCTACGCGCCGCTGGTCTACCCGCACAAGCCGGACATGGCCCGCTGGCTCACCGAGTGGGTCACCGGCTTCGCCGCGGCGACCCCGGACGCCGTGCCCACCGCGACCCTGTTCCCGGAACCCGACGTCGCCGACTACCTGGGCGCCGCGGTCGAGGCCGGGGCCCGGGTGGTCAAGGTCCACGTCCAGGTGGGCGGGTTCGACCCGCGCGACCCGCTGCTGCGCCCGGCCTGGGGGCTGCTCGCCGAGGCCGGGGTGCCCGCCGTGGTGCACTGCGGCAACGGCCCGCTCCCCGGCCCGCACACCGGCCTGGACATCTTCGCCGAGGTGCTCGCCGAGCACCCGCGGCTGCCGGTGGTGCTGGCCCACGCCGGGATGCCGGACTACGTGGCCGCGCTGGACCTGGTCCGCCGCTTCCCCCGGGTCCACCTGGACACCACGATGGTCGGCACCGCGTTCAGCGAGGGGATGGCGCCGCTGCCGGCGGACTGGGCGGCGCGGCTGGTCGACGTGGCCGACCGGGTCGTGTTCGGCACCGACTTCCCGAACATCCCCTACCCCTACGCCGAGCAGGTCGCCGCGGTGGCCGGCTGGGCCGCGGCCGACGACCGGCTCGGCGCCGGGTTCCTGCGCTCGGTCCTGCACGACCGCCCGGCGGCGCTGCTCGGGGTCTGACCGCACCGGTTGGGCCGCTACCCGTCCGGGTACCCCCCGCCATGACCTCCGGGCAGATCGTCGCGATAGTCGTGCTGCTGGCGCTGGTCGCGCTCGTCGTGGCCGGAATCATGATCTTCCGCCGGCGCAATCCGGGCCAGCGGCGCATGGAGGCCGCCCAGCACCACCGCGAGGCCCTGGCCCGCACGGCCAGCGCCGAGCGGATGGAGGCCGAGGCCGCCGAGCGCGCCGAGCGGGCCCGCGCGGAGCAGGCCCAGGCCGAGGAACTGATGACCATCGCCCGGCGCGACCGGGAACTGGCCGAGCAGAACCGGGCCAAGGCCGTGGAGCTCGACCCGGAGCTGGTGGAGCGGGACGAGCGCCGGGCCGTCGAGGCCGCGGAGCAGCGCCCGGTCGAGGCCGACCGGCCGGAACGGGACGCCGCCGCCACCGCGGCCAAGGGCGGGTACGTGCCGCCCGAGCCCATCGTGGGTGGGGCCGCGGCCGGTCTGCTCGAACGCCGCAGGCAGCAGGGCGGGACCGACCGCCCGTCGCACGACCGCCGCGACCACGACAGCCACGACGACGAGCCGGTCGACGCCCGGTCCGGTGCGGTGACGACGCCGATGCCCACGCAGGAGGCCGGCCACCGGGCCGACGCGCGCGAGCACGTGGACGCCCGACCCGACTCCCGGCGCGACGACCGCGCCGCCGACGGCCCGGGCTCGCACCGGGTCGACCCGCTGCCCGCCGACCGCCCCACCGACTCCCTCCCGGTCACCGACCAGGACCGCACCGCCGACCGCCCCACCGCGGACCGCCCCGCTGACGGCTCGCACCCGGCCGACGGCGAGCACCCGCAGAGCCCGGTCCGCCACCTGACCGACCGCATCCTCGGCCGGGGCTGACCGCCGCGGCCGACCGCGGCTGCCGGTCGCCCGGCGCGCGCTGCCGGATCCGGGATGAAGCCCGGGCCCGGCAGCGTTATGCTGAGCGGACGCCCGACGCGGGCGCCGAGGGGGTGAACGGTTTCGACTCCGGCTGTCGATCGAGGTGAAGCGTGCCGAGGAAGGCGACGATGATCTCGCAAACCATGCGTCGCAAAAAAATAAGTGCCGCTGATAAGCGCACTGCCCCGGTTCAGTCCGAGCTCGCGCTCGCTGCCTGATCCATTAGGGGTTGTCGGACCGGGTGCGTTCCCCGACCCGGACCCCGGCATCAGCTAGGGGGACTCACCTGTCCGTCCGGTCGCGGGACGGGCAGGGACATCGAACAGCGACTGGGATCGTCACACCGGCTCGTCCGCGTGACCGGTGGATCCGAGTAGAGGCACAGCGGACTGCGCACGGAGAAGTCCTCGTGAAGTGACGGAGGACCCGGGTTCGATTCCCGGCACCTCCACACCGCGGAAGGCCCAGGTCACTGACCTGGGCCTTCCGTCGTTGTGTTCGGTTCACCCGTCGATCATTCGGCCCGGTTCTGACCCAGCCCCCTGACCGAGACGTAGTCGAACTGAGTCTCGAAGCCACTCCCAGCGGTCTCCAGACCCATGGAGATCAGGCCGATCGACACCGTGTCGCCACGGAGCTTCCACGAGCCCGCCTCGACCCATTTCCGGCCGTCGAGACTCGTGAACGGCGTGTAGAGCCAGGTGTCGCCCTGC
>JASLAP010000117.1 GCA_030147065.1 Pseudonocardia sp.
TGCACCCGCACGACATCCAGCGGATGAACGACCTGCTGCGCCAGCTGCGCGACAAGGGCAACACGGTGCTCGTCGTGGAGCACAAGCCGGAGACGATCGTGATCGCCGACCACGTCGTCGACCTCGGGCCGGCGGCCGGCGCCGGCGGTGGCGAGGTCGTCTACGAGGGCACCGTCGACGGCCTGCGCGCGAGCGGCACGCTCACCGGCCGGCACCTGGACCGAGGTCGACCACGTGGTCGCCGATCCCGATCGTCTCGGGCTTGTGCTCGACGACGAGCACGGTGTTGCCCTTGTCCCTGAGCTGGCGCAGGAGCTCGTTCATCCGCTGGATGTCGTGCGGGTGCAGGCCGATCGTGGGCTCGTCGAAGACGTACGTCACGTCGGTGAGCGCCGAGCCGAGGTGGCGGATCATCTTGGTGCGCTGCGCCTCGCCGCCCGACAGCGTGCCCGCCGGCCGCTCCAGCGACAGGTAGCCCAGCCCGATCTCCACGAACGCGTCCAGGGTGTGCCGCAGCGCGGCGAGCAGCGGGGCCACCGACGGCTCGTCGAGGTCGCGCACCCACCCGGCGAGGTCGCTGATCTGCATCCGACAGGCGTCGGCGATGCTGATGCCCGCGATCTTCGACGACCGGGCCGCCTCGCTGAGCCGGGTGCCGCCGCACTCCGGGCAGGAGGTGAAGGTGGCCACCCGCTCCACGAAGGCGCGGACGTGCGGCTGCAGCGCGTCGATGTCCTTGGCCAGGTACGACTTGCGGACCTGCGGGATCAGCCCCAGGTAGGTCAGGTTGATGCCGTCGACCTTGATCTTGGTCGCGTCCTTGTGCAGCAGGTCGTCCAGCTCGCGCTTCGTGAACTCGCGGATCGGCTTGTCCGGGTCGAACCAGCCGCAGCCGCGGTAGATGCGGCCGTACCAGCCCTCCATGCTGTAGCCGGGGATCGTGATCGCGCCCTCGTTGAGCGACTTGGTCTCGTCGTAGAGCGCGGCCAGGTTGATGTCGTCGACCTGGCCCCGGCCCTCGCAGCGCGGGCACATGCCGCCGGTGATGCTGAAGTCGCGCCGCTCCTTGACCTTCTTGCCGTCCTTCTCGTAGGTCACCGCGCCCGCGCCGCTGATCGAGGCGACGTTGAACGAGAACGCCTGGGGCGAGCCGATGTGCGGCTGCCCGAGCCGGCTGAACAGGATGCGCAGCATCGCGTTCGCGTCGGTGGCGGTGCCGACCGTGGAGCGCGGGTTGGCGCCCATCCGCTCCTGGTCGACGATGATCGCGGTGGTCAGCCCCTCCAGCACGTCGACCTCGGGGCGGGCCAGCGTCGGCATGAAGCCCTGGACGAAGGCGCTGTAGGTCTCGTTGATCAGCCGCTGGGACTCCGCGGCGATCGTGCCGAACACCAGCGAGCTCTTGCCCGAGCCGGAGACGCCGGTGAACACCGTCAGCCGCCGCTTCGGGATCTCGACGCTGACGTCCTTGAGGTTGTTCACCCGGGCGCCCCGCACCCGGATCAGGTCGCGGGTGTCGGCGATGTGCAGCGCGGTCGCCGTCGGGTCCGTCCTCGTGGCCATGCCCATAGTGTCTCCGTCCGTCGCGCGGGACCGCCGCCGGTCGCGCCGGGGTCGGTCCGCGCCGATCACGCTAGGGGCGGCTGCGGGACCGGTGCTTCTCGATTCCTGATCGGTCCGCGCTAGTACCGCGAGCAGGCCGGATCGGTGGGCACCGGGGCATCGGGCTCCGGCACCGTCCACCGGTCGGCGTCCGCCCCCGTCGCGGCCAGGTGCCCGATCGCCGCGCGGGCCGCGGCCCGGCCGGCGTTGGCGCTGCGCCAGTCCTCCTCGGGCTCGGCCTGCTCGCGGAGGGCGATGGTGGCGAGGATGCAGGTCCGCTCGGCCGAGTCGGGCAGCCGCAGCAGCGCCGGCACCGCGTCCCCGGACAACCCGGACAGGTACAGACCGTCCAGCCGGCCGGTGGCCTCGAACCGGGCCACGTTCTGCTCGGCCACGAACCGCTCCGGGTCCAGCACGGCCAGCGCCAGCAGCGCGGCCACCGCGGTGCCCAGCATCGGGCGGACCGGACCCCACGGGCGCAGCCGCAGCACGGCCACCAGCACCAGCACGAAGCACAGCCCCAGCCACAGCTCGCACACCCCGACCAGCAGCCGCAGCACGGTGGCCCCGTACGCCTCCTGGTAGAGCCACATCCGGCGCAGCGCGGAGGCCACCACCACCAGGCAGAGCCCGGCCAGCCCGGCCAGCAGGACCCGCTTGGCCAGCCGGTCGCCCGCGGTCGCCACCGGTGCCCAGCGCGAGCCGGCCAGGATCACCGCGAGCGCCAGCACGCTGACCGCGGCCAACTGCCAGAAGCCGCCGCGCGCGTACTCGGCGAAGGTCAGGCCGGTGGTGCGCAGCACGTAGGCGTCGTTGCCGAACAGCGCCGCGAACTGCACCCCGACGAACAGCGCGAACAGCCCGACCAGCGCGCCGACCGGGAGCGCCCAGTCCCGGGTGCGCAGCGGGGTCGGCCGCGGCCGCGGCAGGGCGAGCGCGGGCGGCGCGGCGAGCAGCAGCACCGCACCGACCACCACGCCCGCCCCGACCGCGAACAGCACGGTCCACTCGGCCAGCGTGTCGGCGTCGAAGGTCGGCACGACGGCGTCGACCAGCTGGGCGAACACCGGGTCGGCCGAGGCCAGCAGGCTGCCGAACAGCGCCACCAGGACCAGCCCCACCAGCAGCGACGCGGCCAGCCGGAACCCGCCGGCGGCCACCGCCCCGGCCCGCCCGGTGCTGCGCGCCGCCCGGCCCAGCCACGGCACCGCGCGCAGCACGGCCAGTGGCAGCGCCAGCACGGCCTGCACCACGCCCTGCCGCAGCCTCCCGCCGACGGCCATCGCCCCGGCGAGCAGCGCGGTGAGCAGGCACAGCGCGGCCAGCCACTCCGCGGACCGGACCGCGGCCACCACCGGCAGCGTCAGCGCGGCCGCGGCCCAGGCCAGCGTCTCGGCCCGGGCCGAGAAGGGGAACAGGGCGCGGACCCGGCCCGGGGTGCGCCAGCCGGCCACGGCCACCGCGATCGCCACGGCCGCGGCGGCCACCGCCCAGCCGACCCCGGCCCGGCCGGTGGGGATCGCGGCGGCGCAGCCGAGGCCGGCGGCCACCGCCGCGCCGAGCAGCAGCCGCGGCACCGGCGGATCGGCCGGCCGGGCCGGCTGACCCGGCAGTCCGGTCCGGTACGGCCACGGGGTCGGGTCCGGCGCGATCGCGGTCTCCGGGGGCCGCGGGGCCCACGGGTCGTCGGTCTTCTGGTCGTGCGGGTTCATGCTCGCTCCTCGAGGGCAGGGCACAACGGGGCAGGGTGGTGCGACGGGCGTCCGGAGCGGGGACGTCCGGTGGAGCACCCGGCGGTGGGGCGCCGGGACGGGCGACTAGCCGACCGCGGTCGGTAGCCGGGGCAGGGTGACCCGGATGCGGCAGCCGGGGGATGCGCGCTCGCCCGCCGGTCCCGGTTCGACCGCGGCGATCCGGCCGCCGTGCAGCTCGACGATCCAGCGGGCGATGGCCAGCCCGAGGCCGGTGCCGCCGTCGGCGGCCCGCTCGCCGCGGGTGAAGCGGTCGAACACCCGCTCGCGGTCGGCCGGGGCGATGCCCGGCCCCTCGTCGCGCACCTCCAGCACGACGTCCGGGCCGTCGGTGCGGGCGCTCACCCGCACCTCGCTGCCCGGCGGGGCGTGTCGGGCGGCGTTGTCCAGCAGGTTGACCACCACCTGGTGCAGCCGGGGCGGGTCGGCGGCCAGCGCGGCGTCCGGCGGGTGCACGTCCACGGCGAACCGGATGCCGCGCCCGGCCACGTCCGCGGCCACCCGGGCCTCGGCGACCGCCCGGTCCAGCAGCGGCGCCAGCTCCAGCACCTCGGGCTCGACGGTCAGCGCGCCGGCCTCGATCCGGGACAGGTCCAGCAGCTCGGCGACCAGCGTGCCGAGCCGCTCGGTCTGGGCCAGTGCGGTGCGCAGGGTCCCCGGGTCGGGATCGGCCACCCCGTCGACGACGTTCTCCAGCACCGCGCGCAGCGCCGCGATCGGCGTGCGCAGCTCGTGGGAGACGTTGGCGATCAGCTCCCGGCGCTGCCGGTCGGCCGCGGCCAGGTCGGCGGCCATCTGGTTGAACGCGACGGCCAGCTGGCCGACCTCGTCGCCGGAGCTGGCCCGCACCCGGCGGCTGTAGTCGCCGTGCGCCATCGCCCGCGCCGCCGCGGTCATCTCGCGCAGCGGGCGGGTCATCCCGTGCCCCAGCACCTGGGCGGTGACCAGCACGATCAGCACCGTGACCGCGATCGTGCCGAGCGGGGGCTGCCAGCGGTACTCGAACCAGAGGTAGGCCAGCCCGGCCCCGCCGGACACCAGCAGCAGGATGCTGATCTTCAGCTTGATCGAGCGGATCGGGTCGAGCGGGCGGGGGACCAGCTCGCCGGCGCGCCGCAGCGCCGCGGTCGGGTGGCTCGTCGCGCTCGCACGCTCGCTCACCGGGGCACCTCCAGGGCGTAGCCCACGCCGTGCACCGTGCGGATCAGGTCGGATCCCAGCTTGCGGCGCAGGGCCTTGACGTGGCTGTCCACCGTCCGGGTGCCGGTGGCGTCGGACCAGCCCCAGACGTGGGCGAGCAGCGCGTCGCGGTGGTGCACCGCGCCGGGCCGCCCGGCCAGGTGCACGAGCAGGTCGAACTCGGTGGGCGTGAGGTGCGCCGGGGTACCGGCGCGGTGCACCCGCCGGGCCGCCGGGTCGATCTCCAGCTCGCCCAGCACGATCCGGGCCGGCTCCGCGGCCGGCTGCTGCGCGGCGCGGTCGATCCGGCGGAACAGCGCGTGCACCCGGGCGGCCAGCTCGCGCGGGGAGAACGGCTTGGTGACGTAGTCGTCGGCGCCCACCCCCAGCCCGACCAGCACGTCGGTCTCGGCGTCCCGGGCGGTCAGCATGAGCACCGCCACCGGCCGGTCGGCCTGCAGCCGCCGGCAGACCTCGATGCCGTCGTAACCGGGCAGCATGATGTCGAGGACGACCAGGTCGGGCCGCTGGACCGCGGCCGCGGCCACCGCGGCCGGGCCGTCGTGCGCCACCTCGACGGCGTACCCCTCGGCCCGCAGGCGCGCGGCGACCGACGCGGCGATCGTCGGCTCGTCGTCGACGACGAGCACCCGGCGCGGCTCGGGGCTGCGGTCGGCGCGGTCTGCGGGCACGGCACGACCCTAGGCACTGCCGGTGGAGGCGTTCGGGACGCGTCGTGAAGATCCTGTGCAGGTTGTGCCGGGCGGGGCCTGCCGGGCCGGGGTCCCGGCAGGCATCATGAAGCAATGACAACGGCTGGTCGGACGGCATCCGGGCACGGCCTGCCCGGGCACCTGGTCGACTTCGTGGCCGCGCTGCGGGCCAACGGGGTCGCCGTCGGCCCCGGCGAGACCGTCGCCGCGGCCGAAGTGCTCGGCGCGCTCGACCTGCTGTACCGCGAGCAGGTCCGGGAGGGCCTGGCCGCCGCGCTGCTGCGCCGGTCGGGCCAGCGGGAGGCCTTCGACACGCTGTTCGAGCTGTACTTCCCGGCCGCGCTGGGCGCGGGCCTGAGCGAGGTCGAGGTGCCCCGCATCGACGATGTCGAGGGCGGCCCGGTCGACATCGACGCGCTGCGCGACATCCTGGCCGACCTGCTGCGCGACGGTGACACGGCCGCACTGGCCGAGCTGGCCCGGGCCGCGGTCGACGCGCTGGGCCGCTCCGGCGCCGGCGGGGCCGGCGTGCGCGGGCCCGGCGCTCAGCCGAGCTGGTCGGCCTACCAGGCGCTGCGCATGCTGTCCCCGGAGACGCTGCTCGCCCGGATCCTGGCCGACCTGCGCGACGGCGCCGACGACACCGCGTTCGACGACGAGGTCACCCGCCGGGAGATCCGCGAGCGGATCGCCGCCTTCCGCAAGATGATCACCGACGAGGTGCGCCGGCGGACCGCCGAGATCCGCGGCCGCGACCAGGTCGCCCGGACCGCGGTGCCCAAGCAGGCCGACCAGGTGGAGTTCCTGTCCGCCTACGCCGAGCAGCTCGCGCAGCTGCGCCGCACGGTGCACCCGCTGGCCCGCCGGCTGGCCTCCCGGCTCGCGGTGCGCCGCAAGCACGCCAAGCGCGGCACCCTGGACATGCGGCGCACGCTGCGCCGGTCGATGTCCACCGGCGGGGTGCCGATGCGCCCGGCCTACCGCACCCGCCGCCCCGGCCGCCCGGAGCTGGTGGTGCTCTGCGACGTCTCCGGCTCGGTGGCCGGTTTCAGCCACTTCACGCTGCTGCTGGTGCAGGCGCTGCGCGAGCAGTTCAGCAAGGTGCGGGTGTTCGCCTTCGTCGAGCGCGCCGACGAGGTGACCCACCTGTTCGCGCCCGGGTCGGAGCTGTCCGGGGTGATGCAGCGGGTGCTGCGCGAGGCCGACCTGGTGGCGTTCGACGGGCACAGCGACTACGGCGGCGCGCTGGGCGGGTTCGCCGAGGACTACGGCGACGCGATCACCTCGAAGACCTCGCTGCTCGTGCTCGGCGACGGGCGCACCAACTACCGCGACCCGAACCTGCGGGTGCTCGCCCGGCTGGCCGGCCAGGCCCGGCACACGCACTGGCTCAACCCGGAGCCGCGCCGGCAGTGGGGCAGCGGCGACTCGGCCGCCCTGCGCTACGCCGATGTGGTCCCGATGCACGAGTGCCGCACCGTCGGGCAGCTCGCCGACGTCGTGGAGTCGCTGCTGCCGGTGTGACGGGCGCACACGCCGCGCCGCCAGGACTTGACGCTGCGTGGCGGGTTGGGCAGGGTCGCTCACCATCCGGGTGACCCGCGCCGGGGCGGGATCCCACGAACCGAGGTGGTAGCTCCCTGATGACCGCTCCTCACCGCCCGCGCCGGGCACGGCTCGGCGCCGCGGCCGTGGCCGGGCTCGTCGCGCTCACCGGCGCGCTGCTCACCGCCACGCCCGCCGCTGCCGCCGCGCCCGCCGACACCGGCTGCGACGCGCTGGACGCCGCGACCGCCGCCGAACTCGCCGAGTGCGTCAGCGTGGACGGGGTCACCGCGCACCTGGACGAGTTCCAGGCCATCGCCGACGCCAACGGGGGCACCCGGGCGTCGGGCACCCCCGGCTACGACGCCAGCGCCGACTACGTCGCCGCCACGGCCGAGGCGGCCGGCCTCACCGTCACCACCCAGGAGTTCGAGTTCCCGTTCTTCCAGCAGAACAGCGCCGCCTTCGCGCAGACCGAGCCCACCCCGGCCACCTACACCGACGGCACCGACTTCGCGGTCATGGCCCTGTCCGGCAGCGGTGAGGTCACCGGCACGGTCGTCCCGGTCGACCTGCAGCTGCCCCCGGTCGGCGGCTCCACCAGCGGCTGCGAGGCCGCGGACTTCGCCGAGCTGCCGGCCGGCGCGATCGCCCTCATGCAGCGCGGCACCTGCGACTTCGGGGTCAAGGCGGCCAACGCCGAGGCCGCCGGCGCGGCCGGCGCGGTGATCTTCAACGAGGGCGACGCACCGGACCGGCAGGAGCTGCTGCTGGGCAACCTGGGCACCCCGGTCGGCATCCCGGTCCTCGGCGCGCCGTTCGCGCTGGGCGAGTCGCTGCAGAACGCCACGGTGACCATCCAGGTCGACGCGATCAGCGAGATCCGCTCCACCACCAACGTCTTCGCCGAGCTCCCCGGCACCAGCGCCGACCAGGTGCTGATGGTCGGCGGGCACCTGGACTCGGTGCCCGAGGGCCCGGGCATCAACGACAACGGCACCGGCTCGGCGGCGATCCTGGAGGTCGCCGAGCAGTTCGCCGCGTCCACCCCGGCCACCACCGTCCGGTTCGCCTGGTGGGGCGCCGAGGAGCTGGGCCTGGTCGGCTCGGAGTTCTACGTCGCCTCGCTGTCCCCGGAGGAGGCCGAGCGCATCTACGGCTACCTGAACTTCGACATGGTCGGCTCGCCGAACTCGGTCAACTTCATCTACGACGGCGACGACTCCGACGCCGAGGGCGCCGGCCCCGGCCCGGCCGGCTCGGCCGAGATCGAGGGCGTGTTCGCCAAGTTCTTCGCCGACCGCGGCCTGCCCGCCGAGGGCACCGACTTCAGCGGCCGGTCGGACTACGGGCCGTTCATCGCCGTCGGCATCCCGGCCGGCGGGCTGTTCACCGGGGCCGAGGGCATCAAGACCCCGGAGCAGGCCGAGCTCTACGGCGGCACCGCGGGCGAGGCCTACGACCCGTGCTACCACCAGGCCTGCGACACCCGGGACAACGTCAACGAGGAGACCCTCGAGCACCACTCGGACGCCATCGCGGTCACCACGGCCACCATCGCCTTCGACCCGGCGCTGATCACCGGGGCGCCGGCGGCCGGCGGCGCGGCCCCGTCGACCGGCGGCGGTGCGGCCGGCGGCGGTCTCGCCCACGACCACGGGCTCCTGCTGTCCTGACCCACCACCCCGGCCCGCACCACGGGCCGACCGACTGATCCGGGGCGCCGGCGCGGAACTCCGCGCCGGCGCCCCTCTTTCTCTGCCAGCCCCGCTGCGCGGCCGGCGCCCTCGCCGCCGCACCGGCTGCTGGCCGCGCCCGGGTCCGCCTTCGCCGCCCGCGCCCCCGATCAGCTGGACGAGAGTCGCTCTCGTTCGTGTCGGTGGGACGGGAGTCGCTCTCGTCCATGTCGGTGGGGCGAGAGTCGCTCTCGTTCACGTCGGTGGGGCCCGAGCCGGTCCCGCTCGCCCGTGAAGCAGGTGCTCGGTCTCGTGCGTCACCATTCTTGACCGGGCGGCCAGTCAAGTGCAGAATCGGGGCGTTCCGTTCGGAAGGGGATGGTTGCGATGGCCAACAGGGCATGGCGTCGCTGGCAGGACTGGGCGGCCGTGGTGGTCGGTGTGCTGACCGCCCTGTCGCCGCTCGTGGTGGCGACCGACACCGCCGCGCTGTGGACGCTGATCGTGTTCGGCGTGCTGATCGCGGCGGCGGGCCTGTGGTCGCTGGCCGCGCCGGGTTCGGTGGCCAGCGAGTACGTGCACGTCGCGCTGGGCGTGCTGCTGTTCATCTCGCCGTGGGTGCTCACCTACAGCGACCTGGTCACGGCGGCCTGGATCTCCTGGATCGCCGGTGTGCTGACCGTCGCCGTGGGGCTGGCCGCGCTGCCCCAGGCGACCGCCGAGCACCGCGGACTCGCCGGGCAGCACTGAGCGCCGCACACCGATCCGCAGCGCCGCTCCGCCGGGCGGCCGCGACCGGGGAACCCCGGCGTGGCCGCCCGGCGGCGTTGCGGCCCCGGCGTCATGATGGGCGGGTGCGCGAGCGGGACGGGGTGCCGGAGA
>JASLAP010000125.1 GCA_030147065.1 Pseudonocardia sp.
GCCTGAACACCGACCCGGCGACGATCCCGCCGGTGCTCGGCTGGGCGGTGGTGCTGGCCGTGGCGACGACGGTGACCAAGCTGGCCACCGGCTGGTGGGCGGCCCGCCAGGTCGGGATCGGGCCGCTGGGCCGGGCCCGCACCGGCGGGCCGCCCACCAGCCGGTGGCCAGCTTGGTCACCGTCGTCGCCACGGCCAGCACCACCGCCCAGCCGAGCACCGGCGGGATCGTCGCCGGGTCGGTGTTCAGGCCGAACACCACGAAGAACACCGCGGCGAACAGGTCGCGCAGCGGTTCGAGCAGCCTGGTGGCGTTCTCCGCGGTGGAGCCGCTGATCGCGATGCCCAGCAGGAACGCCCCGACCGCCGCGGAGACCTGCAGCGCCGAGGCGAACCCGGCCACCAGCAGCGCCAGCCCGAGCACCTTGAGCAGGAACACCTCGCGGTCCGGGGAGTCGACCACCCGGGACACGATGCGGCCGTAGCGCAGCGCGATCACCAGCACGACCGCCACCACGGCCACCGAGATCGCCACCGCGGTCAGCCCACCGAGCAGCCCCACCCCGACCAGCACCGTGATCAGGATCGGCAGGTAGACCGCCATCACCAGGTCCTCGAACACCAGGATGGACAGCACCACCGGGGTCTCCCGGTTGCCCAGTCGGCCCAGGTCGGTGAGGACCTTGGCGACGATCCCGGACGAGGAGATGTAGGTGACCCCGGCCATCACGAACGCGCCGACCGGTCCCCAGCCCAGCAGCAGCGCCACGACCGCCCCGGGCGCGGCGTTGAGCACGATGTCCAGCAGGCCCGCCGTCCACGACCGCTTCATGCCGGTCACCAGCTCCGAGGCCGAGTACTCCAGGCCCAGCAGGAGCAGCAGGAGGATCACGCCGACCTCGCCGGCGATCGTGGTGAAGTCCTCGATGCCGGTCAGCGGGATCACCCCGCCGGTGCCGAAGAACAGCCCGCCGATCAGGTACAGCGGGATGGGCGAGAGCCCGATCCGGCCGGCCAACCGGCCGAGCAGGCCCAACCCGAAGAACACGGCCCCGAGCTCGATCAGCTCCAGCGCGGTGTGGTCCACCCGGGCTCAGCCCCGCTTGAGGATCTTGACCGCGTTGTCGAGCCCCTCCGTCGTGCCGACGGTGACCATCAGGTCGCCCGCGGTCAGGGTGAAGTCCGGGGCCGGGCTGGGGTGGACCTGCCCGGCCCGCATCACGGCGACGACGGAGACGCCGGTGCGGGTGCGCAGAGCGGTGTCGCCCAGGGTGCGGCCGTCGAACGGGGTGCCGACCGGGATCTGCCGGGTCCGGATGCCGGGCGTCTCCCGCTGCTCGTCGGTGAGCTGGGCGACCAGCTGGGGCGCGCCCAGCAGGTTGGCCAGCGCGCCCGCCTCGTCCACCGTCAACGGCAGCTCGGCCAGGCAGGCGTCCGGGTCGTCGGCCTTGGAGATGATCAGTTCGATCCTGCCGTCGCGGTGGGTGACGACGCCGATGCGCCGGCCGCCGCGCAGCGCGAAGTCCTTCCGGACCCCGATCCCGGGCAGGGGCGTGACCTCTACGTTCACCAAGCCAGCGTAGTCCAGCCGGTGACCTCCCGATGGTGGCCACCCGGCGTTCCCCGGCTGGTCGGACCGGCCGCGCAGGCCTAGCCTCCCGGTGTGACGGATCACCCCGACGGACCTGCGCAACTGCGCCTGGCGGAGCTGGGGATGCGGCTGGACGGGGTGGCCGGCGAGATCGCCGACCTCCGCCCGGACGCGGCCGACGGCGTCCGGGCCGCCCTGCGGGTGCTGCACGACCACCTGCGCCGGGTGCACGCGACCTGCGCCGATGTCGACGACCGCACCTGGACGGCGTACACCACGGGGCTCGACCGCGGGCTGGCCGAGCTGGCCACCGAGGTCGTCGGGAAGCCCGGCGACGCCGAGCCGGCGGTGGAGGACGTCGTCTACGCGCACGCCGGCCGGCTGGAGGTCGACGGCTGGGCGCTGCGGCTGGACGTGGCCGGTCGCGAGGCCCCGCCGGAGGGCCGCGAGCTGGTCGCCGGCGCCGCCCGCGAACTCGAGGAGTACCACCTCGCGGTCACCGCGGGCACCGCCCCGTCCCGGACCGGGGTGGAGCGGGCGCTCAGCGAGCTGCGCGGCGCGGTGGGCTAGCCGCCGCACCGGGAACCCGCTGGCGGGCGGGGCCTACGCTGATCGCATGAGTTCGTCCGTCCTGACCGCCGTGGCGTGGCCCTACGCCAACGGTCCGCGGCACATCGGCCACGTGTCCGGCTTCGGTGTGCCCTCCGACGTCTTCTCCCGCTACCGGCGGATGGTCGGTGACCGGGTGCTGATGGTCAGCGGCACCGACGAGCACGGAACCCCGGTCCAGGTGCAGGCCGACGCCGAGGGGCTCACCGCCCGCCAGCTCGCCGACAAGTACAACCGGGTGATCGTCGAGGACCTGCACGGGCTGGGCCTGGGCTACGACCTGTTCACCCGGACCACCACCTCGAACCACTACGAGGTCACCCAGCAGCTGTTCCTGGCGCTGCACAAGAACGGCTACGTGGTGCCGCGCACCCAGATGGGCGCGATCAGCCCGTCCACCGGGCGCACCCTGCCCGACCGCTACGTCGAGGGCACCTGCCCGATCTGCGGCTACGAGGCCGCCCGCGGCGACCAGTGCGACAACTGCGGCAACCAGCTCGACCCGGCCGACCTGCTGAACCCCCGATCCAAGATCAACGGGGAGACGCCGGAGTTCGTCGAGACCGAGCACTTCTTCCTGGACCTGCCGGCGTTCGCCGAGTCGCTGGGGTCGTGGCTGTCGAAGCGCACCGACTGGCGGCCGAACGTGCTGCGGTTCGCCACCAACCTGGTCGACGACCTCAAGCCCCGGGCCATCACCCGGGACCTGGACTGGGGCGTCCCGGTACCCCTGGACGGCTGGCGCGACCAGCCGATGAAGCGGCTCTACGTGTGGTTCGACGCGGTGATCGGCTACCTCTCGGCCTCGGTCGAGTGGGCCCGCCGCGGCCCCGACCCGGACGCCTGGAAGCAGTGGTGGACCGACCCGTCCGCGCAGGGCTACTACTTCATGGGCAAGGACAACATCGTCTTCCACTCGGTGATCTGGCCGGCGCTGCTGCTCGGCCAGAACGGCGAGGGCGACCACGGCGGCACGCCCGGCGCGTTCGGCAAGCTCAACCTGCCGAGCGAGATCGTGTCCTCGGAGTTCCTGACCATGAGCGGCTCGAAGTTCTCCACCAGCCGCGGCACGGTCATCTACGTCACCGACTTCCTGCGCGAGTTCGGCCCGGACGCGCTGCGCTACTTCATCTCGGTGGCCGGCCCGGAGAACCAGGACACCGACTTCACCTGGGACGAGTTCGTCCGGCGGACCAACTTCGAGCTGGCCAACGAGTGGGGCAACCTGGTCAACCGGTCGATCTCGATGGCCCACAAGAACGTCGGGTCGATCCCGAAGCCGACCGCGCCCACCGAGGCCGACGCCGAGCTGCTGGCCTTCTCCCGCAAGGGCTTCGACACCGTGGGCGGCCTGCTGGCGCGCAGCAAGTTCAAGCAGGCCTCCGGCGAGGCGATGCGGGTGGTCACCGCGGCCAACCGCTACCTGTCCGACCAGGAGCCGTGGAAGCGCAAGGACGACCCGGACCGCCGGGACACCATCCTGCACACCGCGCTGCAGGTGGTGCAGGACGCGAACACGCTGCTCACGCCGTTCCTGCCGCACTCGGCCCAGCAGGTGCACGAGGCACTGGGCGGGTCGGGGGTGTGGGCGGCGCAGCCGGAGATCCGGGAGGTCGACGACCTCGGCGACGGTCCCGCGTACCCCGTGCTGACCGGGGACTACGCCGGGGAGCAGGCGCGGTGGGCGTCCACCCCGGTGGAGATCGGCCGTCCGCTGGCCAAGCCGTCCCCGATCTTCGCCAAGCTCGACCCCGAGCTCGGCGAGACCGGCCCTTCCTGGGCCCCCGTCCAGCACTGACCGTGCCCGCTCCCCGCCCGGCCCGAGTTCAGGAAAGCCACGTTCCGGAACCCTGCGGGCAGCATCGTGGCTTTCCTGAACCCCGGAGGCGGTCGCGGTGAGCGGGCGGGGGGAGCGGCCGGAGGCGCCGGAGCCGTTGGGGGTGCCGACGGTGGACGCGCACACGCACCTGGACGCGTGCGGGTGCGAGACCGCGGCCGACGTGGCGGCGGCGATGGACCGGGCGGCGGCGGTGGGGGTGACGCGGGCGGTCACCGTGGCCGACGACCTGCCCTCGGCGCGGTGGGTGGTCGAGGCCGCGCACTGGGACGCCCGGGTCGTGGCGGCGGTCGCGCTGCACCCCACCCGCACCGCCGCGATCACCGACGACGAGTTCGCCGAGATCGAGCGGCTGGCCGCCGACCCGCGGGTGGTCGCGGTGGGGGAGACGGGCCTGGACTACTACTGGGACTACTCCCCGCCGGAGCGCCAGCAGCCGGCCTTCCGCTGGCACATCGACCTGGCCAAGCGGCTCGGCAAGCCGCTGATGATCCACGACCGGGACGCGCACGCCGACGTCCTGCGCATCCTGCGCGAGGAGGGCGCGCCGGGGACGGTGGTGTTCCACTGCTTCTCCGGGGACGCCGCGATGGCCCGCGAGTGCGCCGACGCCGGGTACGTCCTGTCCTTCGCCGGGCCGGTGACCTTCCGCAACGCGAAGGCGCTGCGGGAGGCGGCGGTCCTGGTCCCGCAGGACCAGCTGCTGGTCGAGACCGACGCCCCGTTCCTCACCCCGCACCCGCACCGCGGGAAGGCCAACGAGCCCTACTGCCTCCCGTGGACGGTCCGCGGGCTGGCCGCGCTGCGCGGGGTCGACGACGAGCGGTTGGCGGAGTGCGCCAGGCGCAACGCCGAGCGGGTCTTCTGGCTCGACGAGCTGCCGCCGCCCCGCCACGGCGGCGCAACGCCGACCTCGCCGACGCGCTCGGCGTAGGAGCGGGCCCGTTCGGCGCTCACGCGGCGTTGCGACGCCACGCTGACGCTCACTCCCCGTTACGGTTCCGTGATCGCGAAAGCCGGGGTGGGGTAACGCTCCCCAGCACAGCGGTCACGGTGGTCCGGGGCGCTCCCCCAGGCAACACCGCCTCCGGGCCACCGTGACCGTCTGATACCTCCCCTGCCCGGAACGACGAGCGTCTGGAAGCCCGTGGTCGACGTCTCTGCACGCGCTCGCCGCCACGCCGCGCGCGTCCAGGTCGAGCGGACCGTGTCCGCCACCGGCGTCGACACGGCCACCGGCGCGTTCCAGGACTGGTTCGGCGACACCGACTTCCACCCGGCCCCGGGCGCGCCCGCCGCGACCGACCAGGTCGCCCCGACGAACTGGACCGACCAGGTCGCCGCCGGCCGTCCGGTCGACACCGCCGCGGACCCGAGCGACGGCCCCACCGGCCGCTTCACCGCCACGGCTGCCACCACCGCTCCCCGACCGGCGCACGACGTCGAGGCGCCCACCGGCCCGATCAGCGTCGTCCCGGCGACCGGCACCCACGCGGCCGGCACCCACCCGGCCGGCGCGCAGCGTCCGGCGTTCGAGGAGCCGGAGACCAACCGGTTCGCCGCGGTCGCGCCCGCCACATCCGCTGCCGCCACCGCTGTCGCCGAGCGCCCTGCGCCGGTGTCCGGCCGCCGCCGGCGCGCCCCCGAGCCCGGCCACGGCACCGGTGGCGCGCTCGCCCGCGCCGCCGTGCTGACGGTCCTGGTCGCGCTGCTGGGCAGCGGCGCCACCGCGCTGGCCGCCGGCAAGACCGTCACGCTGATCGTCGACGGCAGCGAGCAGACCCTGCACACCTTCGCCCCGGACGTCGGCTCGGCGCTGGCCGGCGCCGGGATGATCGCCACCCCGCAGGACCGCATCTCGCCCGCGCCGCCGACCGGACTGGCCCACGGCGACCAGATCATCGTCGAGCGGGCCCGGCTGCTCACCCTGGTCGAGGGCGGTTCCGAGCGGCAGATCTGGACCACCGCCGACTCCGTCGACGAGGCCCTGCGCGGGATCGGCGTCGAGGTGGCGCCGATCCAGATGTCCGCCGCCCCGGCCTCGGCCATCCCGCTGGCCGGGATGGCGCTGGAGCTGCGGGTGCCCCGGGCGGTGTCGCTCGCCGACGGGACCGGCGCCCCCGAGCAGCTCACCACCACCGCCGGCACCGTCGCCGCGCTGCTCGCCGAGCGCGGCATCGAACTCGGCCCGGACGACGTCTCGGTCCCGGCCGGGGACACCCCGCTGACCGACGGCACCAGCGTCCAGGTCGTCCGCAACGGCATCGGCGAGGTCGTCGAGGTCCGCGAGATCCCGCCGCCGGAGCAGGTCATCGAGGACCCGGAGATGCCCCGCGGCGAGAAGGAGGTCGTCGAGCCGGGCCGCCCGGGCGAGCAGACCTCGATCATGCGCGTGCACGTGCAGAACGGCCGGGAGATGAGCCGCGAGCAGGTGCGCGCCGGCGGCACCACACCGCCGCAGCCCCGGGTGGTCCGGGTCGGCACCAACGACGAGGTCGCCGCGGAGGAGGTCGACACCGCCGACGGCGTCGCCCCGGCCGTGTCCGACGAGGCCACCTGGGAGCGGCTGGCCCAGTGCGAGGCGACCGGCAACTGGGCGATCAACACCGGCAACGGCTACTACGGCGGCCTCCAGTTCGACGCCCGCACCTGGAAGGCCTACGGCGGCGACGCCTACGCCCCGCTGCCGCACCAGGCCAGCCCGGCCGAGCAGATGGCGGTCGCCACCAAGGTCCGCGACGACCGCGGCGGCTACGGCGCCTGGCCCGCCTGCTCGCGCAAGCTCGGCCTGCCCCGCTAGCCCACCACCCCGGATCCGGGCCCGCCCCGGTGCCGGGGAGCGGGCGAGCACCGGGCACCCTGGTCCGGTGAGCGACGACGAGGCACGCCTGCTCGGCCCGGCCGAGGTCCGCGCCCTCGCCGGGGACCTGGGGCTGCGCCCGACCAAGCGCCTCGGGCAGAACTTCGTGCACGACCCGAACACGGTCCGCCGGATCGTCCGGGCCGCCGAGCTGTCCGCCGACGACGTCGTCGTGGAGGTGGGGCCGGGGCTGGGGTCGTTGACGCTGGCGCTGCTGCCGGCGGTGGCAGCGGTGCACGCGGTGGAGATCGACCCGGTGCTCGCCGGCCGGCTGCCGGTCACCGTGGCCGACCGGGCGCCCGCCCTGGCCGGCCGGCTCACCGTCACCCTCGCCGACGCCCTGCGGGTGCGCGCGGCCGACCTGCCCGGTCCGGCGCCGACCGCGATCGTGGCGAACCTGCCCTACAACGTCGGCGTGCCGGTGGTGCTGCACCTGCTGGCCGAGCTGCCCGGGATCCGCCGCGGGTTGGTCATGGTGCAGTCCGAGGTGGCCGAGCGGCTGGCCGCGGGCCCGGGCAGCCGGGCGTACGGCGTGCCCAGCGCCAAGCTGGCCTGGTACGCCGCCGCCCGCCGGGCCGGGCCGGTGCCGCGCGCGGTGTTCTGGCCGGTGCCCAACGTCGACTCCGGGTTGCTCGCCTTCGACCGCCGCGACCCCCCGCCCGGCGACCGCGCCGCGGTGTTCGAGCTGGTCGACGCGGCCTTCGCGCAGCGCCGCAAGGCGCTGCGGTCGGGGCTGGCCGGCTGGGCCGGGTCACCCGCCGCGGCCGAGGACGCCCTGCGGGCCGCCGGCATCGCCCCGCTCGCCCGCGCCGAGACCCTCGGCATCGCCGACTTCGCCCGGTTGGCCGCCGCCCGCTCGCCCGCCACGACCCGACCCCACCTGTGATCCGCCCGGGGTCGAGGTGCCGGACCCACCGGCGGAGCGCATCCTCGCAGTGGGGGCCGACCCCGCCCGGTCCCCGTCGCCGGACCGGTGCACCGTGATCGACACCGCCGCGCGGGACCGGCTGCGCGGGCCGGGCGCCCGACCGGAGAGCGAGGAGCTGGAATGGCCGAGCAGGCCGTGACCCCGACCGCCGCGCAGGGTCCGCCCGGGCGCAGCCCGTGGCCGGCGCTGTGGGCGCTGGTCCTCGGATTCTTCATGATCCTGGTCGACTCCACGATCGTCTCCGTGGCGACGCCGGCGATCATGGCCGACCTGGGCGCCGACGTCGACGGCGTGGTGTGGGTGACCAGCGCGTACCTGCTGGCCTACGCGGTCCCGCTGCTGATCACCGGGCGGCTGGGCGACCGGTTCGGTCCGCGCCGGGTGTACCTGGCCGGCCTGGCGGTGTTCACGCTGGCCTCGCTGTGGTGCGGGCTGACCAGCAGCCTCAGCGGGCTGATCGCCGCGCGGGTGGTGCAGGGCCTGGGCGCGGCCCTGATGACCCCGCAGACCATGGCCGTGATCACCAGGACGTTCCCGGCGGAGTCGCGCGGCCGGGCGATGAGCCTGTGGGGCGCGGTCGCCGGGGTCGCCACGCTGGTCGGGCCGATCCTCGGCGGCGTGCTGGTGGACGGCCTGAGCTGGGAGTGGATCTTCTTCATCAACGTCCCGGTCGGGGTGGTCGGTCTGGTGCTGGCCGCCCGGCTGGTGCCCGAGCTGCCGACCTCGGTGCGCCGGTTCGACCTGCTCGGCGTGGTGCTCAGCGCGGTCGGGATGTTCCTGCTGGTGTTCGGCATCCAGGAGGGCCAGGCCTACGACTGGGGCACCATCGTCGGGCCGGTCTCGGTCTGGTCGCTGATCGTCGCCGGGATCGTCGTGCTGGCCGCGTTCCTGTTCTGGCAGGCCCGCAACCGGGCCGAGCCGTTGCTGCACCTGGGCCTGTTCCGGGACCGCAACTTCAGCCTGGCCGTCGTGGCCATCACCACGATCGGCTTCGCGGTGACCGCGATGATCTTCCCGTTGATCTTCTACGCGCAGGGCGTGCTGGGGCTGAGCCCGACCGGGTCGGCGCTGCTGCTGGCCCCGCTGGCGGTGGTGTCCGGGGTGCTGGCCCCGTACGTCGGCCGGCTCACCGACCGGGCCCACCCGCGGTGGGTGGCCGGGATCGGCATGGTCGCCTTCCCGGCGGCGCTGGTGTGGCTGGCCGCGGTGATGGGCCCGGCCACCCCGATCTGGCAGCTGCTGCTGCCGATCGCCCTGCTCGGCGTGGCCAACGGCTTCATCTGGGCCCCGGTCGGCACCACCGCCACGCGCAACCTGCCGCTGGCCCACGCCGGGGCCGGCGCCGGGGTCTACAACACCACCCGCCAGGTCGGGGCGGTGCTGGGCAGTGCCGGGATCGCGGTCCTCATGCAGTCGCGGCTGGCCGCGCTGCTGCCCGAGGTGCCGGGCGGGGGCAGCGCGGAGGTCGGGGTCGCGCAGTTGCCGCCGGCCCTGCACGAGGGGTTCAGCGCGGCGATGGCGCAGGCCATGCTGCTGCCGGCGGCCGTGCTGCTGGTCGGGCTGGCCGCCGTGCTGGCCTTCGCCACCCCCCGGCACTTGGCGAAGCCGCCCGCGGTGACCGTGCCCTCGGCGGCCTGACCCGCGGCGCACGTAGGGTTGTCGGGTGCCCGCAGCCGTCCTGACCCCGGTGACCGTGCGCGTGCCCGCCAAGATCAACCTGCATCTCGCGGTGGGCGCGCCGCGGCCCGACGGCTACCACGACCTGGTCACCGTGTTCCACGCGGTGAGCCTGTTCGACGAGGTGTCGGTGGCCCCCGGGGAGCCCTCGGTCGAGGTGCACGGCGAGGGCGTGTCCGAGGTGCCCGCCGACGACACCAACCTCGCCTGGCGGGCCGTGCAGCTGCTCGCCGAGCGGGCCGACCGCGACCCCGACGTCTCGCTGGTCATCCGCAAGGGCATCCCGGTCGCCGGCGGGATGGCCGGCGGCAGCGCCGACGCTGCCGCCGCGCTGGTCGGGCTGTCCGCGCTGTGGAGCCTGGACCTGCCCCGCGACGAGCTGTCCAAGCTGGCCGCCGAGCTGGGCAGCGACGTCACCTTCGCGCTGCACGGCGGCACCGCGCTGGGCACCGGGCGCGGCGAGCAGATCGTCCCGGTGCTCGCCCGCCACCCCCAGCACTGGGTGATCGCGCTGCACCGCGGCGGGCTCGCCACCCCGGCCGTCTACGCCGAGCTGGACCGGCTGCGCGACGGCGCCGATCCGAAACCCCGCCCGGTCGAGCCGGTGCTGGAGGCCATCGCCGGCGGCGACCCCCGCCAGCTGGCCCTGAGCCTGGGCAACGACCTGCAGTCGGCCGCGGTCAGCATGGCCCCCGAGCTGCGCCGCACGCTGCGCGCCGGGGTGGACGCCGGCGCCCTGGCCGGGCTGGTCTCCGGGTCCGGCCCGACCTGCGCGTTCCTCTGCTCCGGGGCGGAGTCGGCGATCGACGTCGCGGCCGAGCTGGCCGGCGTCGGGGTGTGCCGGACCGTCCGGGTGGCGCACGGGCCGGTGCCCGGGGCCCGCATCGTCGACGCCTCCGAGCCGCCCGGACCGGTCAGCGCCCGACCGCTGGGACGGCGCTGATGCCACCGCGCGGAGCCAACCTGGTCAACCTGGAGTCGGTCACCGCCCACGTGCCCGGGGACGCCTCCCGGGTCCTGCTGGACGCGGTGTCGCTGGGCGTCGAGCGCGGCGAGCGGGTCGGCGTCGTCGGGCTGAACGGCGGCGGCAAGACCACGCTGCTGGACATCCTCACCGGCGAGCGCGCCCCGGACGGCGGCCGGGTCAGCCGGGTCGGCGGGCTGCGGCTGGCGCACCTGGTGCAGGGCGACGCGCTGGCCCCCGGCGCCCGGGTCCGCGATGTGGTGCTGGCCGCCTGGGACGGCGCCGCCGACCACGAGTGGGCCGCCGACGCCAAGGTGCGCGAGGTGCTCGACGGGCTGGGCATCGGCGACCTGGACCGCTCGGTCGCCGGGCTGTCCGGCGGCGAGAAGCGCCGGGTCGCGCTGGCCGCGGCCCTGGTCGGCGACCCCGACCTGGTCGTGCTGGACGAGCCGACCAACCACCTGGACGTCGAGGGCATCGGCTGGCTGGCCCGGCACCTGCTGTCGCGGCGCTGCGGCGTCGTGGTGGTCACCCACGACCGGTGGTTCCTGGACGTGGTCTGCACCCGCACCTGGGAGGTCGCGGGCGGGCGGGTGGAGAGCTACCTCGGCGGCTACGCGGACTGGGTGTACGCCCGGGCCGAGCGGTCCCGGCAGGCCGACGCCGCCGAGGCCCGCCGGCAGAACCTGGCCCGCAAGGAGCTGGCGTGGCTGCGCCGCGGCGCCCCGGCGCGGACGTCCAAGCCGCGGTTCCGGATCGAGGCCGCCGAGGCGCTGATCGCCGACGTTCCACCGCCGCGCAATTCCGTCGAGCTGCTCGGGTTCGCCACCAACCGGCTCGGCCGCACGGTGCTGGAGCTGGAGGACGTCACCGTCGAGGTGGCCGGCCGGACCCTGCTCGACCACGTGACCTGGCGGATCGGGCCGGGCGACCGGATCGGGATCGTCGGGGCCAACGGCTCGGGCAAGACCACCCTGCTGCGCGTGCTGACCGGCCTGCGCAAGCCCGACGGCGGCCGGCTGGTCCGCGGCAGCACCGTGCAGCTGGCCGAGCTCAGCCAGGAGCTGGTCGACCTGCCCGCCGACCTGCGGGTGCTGGAGGCGACCGAGCAGGTCGCCAAGTACGTGCGGCTGGGCAAGCTGGAGCTGACCGCGTCCTCGGTGCTGGAGCGCCTGGGCTTCCCGGCGTCGCGGCAGTGGACCCCGGTCGGCGACCTGTCCGGCGGCGAGCGCCGCCGCCTGCAGCTCACCCGGCTGCTGATGGCCGAGCCGAACGTGCTGCTGCTCGACGAGCCGACCAACGACCTGGACGTCGACACGCTGGCCCGGCTGGAGGACCTGCTCGACGGCTGGGCCGGCACGCTGATCGTGGTCAGCCACGACCGGTACCTGGTCGAACGGGCCTGCGACACCGTCGTCGCGCTGCTGGGCGACGGGCAGATCACCCACCTGCCCGGCGGCATCGAGGAGTACCTGCAGCGCCGTGGCGG
>JASLAP010000146.1 GCA_030147065.1 Pseudonocardia sp.
CCCGGCCAGCACCGCGAACAGCGCCGAGGCGCGCCCGGCGACGGCCGCGCCGACCGCGGTCGCGCCGCCGTCGGGGGTGGTGGTGGCGTGCATGTGGGCCAGGGCCATCGCCAGCAGCGCCACGGCGCGCGCGGCGTCGACCCCGATCACCCGGCCGGGGCGGCTCCCTGCGTTCAGCCCGCCACCTCGGCCAGCAGGTCCTCCTCCATGACCGCGCGCAGCCGGGTCAGCACCGCCATCATCGTCTCGACCAGCGCGCGGGCCTCCTTGGCCGTGCGGGCCGAGGCGATCTCCCGGCGGGCGTCGCCCATGAAGCTGGTCAGCAGGGTCACCAGGACCCGGTTGACCGGGCTGTCGTCCGCGCCGAGCAACCGGAAGTTGCCGCGCACCCAGGCCTTGCCGGACGCCCGCACCAGTTGTTGGAACCCGGGCGGGGCGTCGCCGTCGTAGAACAGCTTGACCATGTCCCGGTTGCCCCACGCGGCGTGCATGTAGGCCCGCGCGCCCGCCTCGAACAGCGCGAACGGCTCGGTGACGCCGTCGGCCCTGGCCGCGGTGACCGCAGCCGCGGCCGCGGCGTGCTGCTCGTCGCGGTAGCGCTCCCACAGCGCGGTGAACAGCTCCGCCTTGCCGCCGAAGTGGTGGTACAAGCTGCCCACGCTGGACTCGGCCTGCTCGACCACCTCGGAGACCGAGGCCTCGGCGAACCCGCGCCGGGCGAACACCACCCGGGCGGCGTCGAGGAACTGCGCACGGGTCTGCTCCGTGCTGCTCCACTGCCGCGCAGCACGGCCGGTGTTCCGTGTCGCCACCGCGCCTCCTCGAGCCCTGACCGCCCGGGCATCGCCCGCCACGGTACGGCGCCGCGAACCCGACCAGCTTACCCGGCGGGGGTGAACACCGGGACGGCGAGCTGGTCGGACCCCACGTGGTGGTCCTCCCAGCCGACCCGCACCCGTTGTCCGATGTGGACGGTCTCCGGATCGGCGTCGACCTCGGCCATGATCCGGAAGCCCTCGTCCAGGTCGACCAGCGCGACCACGTACGGCGCGTGCGCGCGGAAGAACGGATGCCCGTGCTGGCGCACGACGGTGAAGGTGTAGATCACCCCGGCGCCGGCCGAGTCGCGCACCCGGCCGCCGCCGTGCCGGCGCGGGAAGAACACCACCCGCCCGTCCGGGCCCTCCTGGTAGGTCAGCCGGTGCTCACCGGTGGCCCGCCAGAACGCGGCGGTGTCCGGCTCGTCCAGCGAGGGCAGCGGCCGGGCCGGAGCCGGGCTGTCGGTCCGCTCGCTCATCAGTCCCTCCCCATGATCACGGTGGCCGCGGCGTGCCGGGTGCCCAGCAGGCCGCCGTTGCCGTGCGCGACGGCGGTGCGCGCGCCGGGCACCTGCGAGCTCGACTCCCCGCGCAGCTGCCGGGCGGCCTCGATGAGCAGGAAGATCCCGCGCATCCCCGGGTGGTTGGACGACAGCCCGCCGCCGTCGGTGTTCAGCGCGGGCGCGCCCGGCCGGTCGAAGCGCAGCCGCCCGCCCGCCACGTACGGCCCGCCCTCGCCCTTCTTGGCGAACCCGAGGTCCTCCAGCAGGGTGAGCACGGTGATGGTGAACGAGTCGTAGATCATCGCGATGTCGATCTCGTCGGGCCGCAGGCCGGCCTCGGCGAACGCCGGCGGCCCGCTGAGCACCGCGGCGCTGGTGGTGATGTCGCGGTCGTTGCCCGGGTAGCCGACGGCCTCGCCGGAGCCCAGCAGCCACACCGGCGCCTTGGCGCAGTCCCGGGCCACGTCCGCGGCCGCGATGACCACCGCGCCGCCGCCGTCGGAGACCAGGCAGCAGTCCAGCAGGTGCAGCGGGTCGGCGATCAGCCGCGAGCCCAGCACGTCGGCCACGGTGATCTCGCCGGTGTTGCGGATGCCCAGCGCGGCCAACCCGGCCACCGCCTCCGGGTTGCGCACCGCGTGCGCCCGGGTGGTCACCGCGACCTCGGCCAGCTGCTCGGGGGTGGTGCCGTACTGGTGCATGTGCCGCTGGGCGACCAGCGCGTAGTTGCCGATCAGCGGCACCCCGAACGGGGCCTCCATGTTGCCGCCGGGGTTCGGCGGGCCGGGCGGGCGGCCGCCGGTGCCGATCGCCCGGGAGTCGCTCTTGGCGGTCGAGCCGTAGGTCAGCAGGGCCACCCGGGCCCGGCCGGCGGCGATGTCGCGCATGGCGTGCGCGGCGTGGAACTCGTAGGAGCTGCCGCCGACCCCGGTGGTGTCCACCAGCCGCGGGCTGATGCCCAGGTACTCGGGCACCGCGATGCCGGCCATCGGGCCGGTCTCCCCGGCGTCGTAGACCGCGTCGACGTCGTCGAGGGTGAGCCCGGCGTCGGCCAGCGCGGCGACCGCGGACCCGGCCTTGATCTGCCAGACCGACAGCCCGTCGACCCGGCGGGAGGGGTGCTCGTGGATGCCGACGATCGCGGCGGCGCGCGGGGCCATACGTACCTCCGGAAGCGGAAGGGAGAGCTGCGGGACGCGGGGTCGGCCGCGGATCAGTGGAACCGGACGCGGCCGCGGTCGATGACCACCGTCCCGTCGCCGGTGGCCGTGCGGAACAGCGCGGCACCGTCCGCGCTGTCGCGCCAGATCGACACCACCAGCTCGTCGCCGGGCAGCACCGGCCGGGAGAACCGGCCGGACATGGCGTCGAAGCGGTCCGGGTCGGAGCCGCACAGCGCGTGCAGCAGCGCCCGCCCGGTGAAGCCGTAGGTGCACAGGCCGTGCAGGATCGGCCGGGAGAACCCGCCGCGGGCGGCGAAGGCCGGGTCGGCGTGCAGCGGGTTGCGGTCGCCGGACAGCCGGTAGACCAGCGCCTGGTCCGGGCGGGTGCGGTAGCGCACGACGTGGTCGGGCTCGCGGTCCGGCGCGGCCCAGGCCTCGCTGGGCGTCTTCTCCCCGCCGAAGCCGCCCTCGCCGCGGATGAACACCCCGCTGCGCGAGGTGATCAGGTGCTTGCCGGTCTCCGCGTCCACCGCCCGGTTCTCGGTGGTGACCAGCGCGCCGCTGCCCTTGTCGGCGATCCCGGTGACGGTGGCGACCACCTGCACCCGGCCGTCGACCGGCAGCGGGGCGTGCAGTTCGAAGGCCTGCTCGGCGTGCACCAGCTTGGCCGGGTCGAAGTCGCCCAGCCGGCGCCCGGTGCGGGCCTGCGCGGCCAGCACGGCGAAGGTCGGCAGCACCCGCAGCTCGACCCCGGCGGTGTTCTCGGTGGTGAACTCGAGTTCCGTGGTGGGGTCCTCGGCGCCGGCCCCGATCCCGAGCGCGTAGAGCAGGACGTCGTCGGCGTCCCAGCTGCGGTCGACCGGCTCGGACGGTACTCCCACCAGGCTGTGGTCCAGCGTCATCGCTGCTCCCCATCGCGGATTTGGAACGAGGTTCTAGGACAGAGTTGGGCCGGGAGCCGCTCCTGTCAAGACGTTGACACGGCTCGGCGCGTGGGGTTCTCTCGGACCGAACGTGATTCTAGGACGCTGATCCAGCATGCACGGACGCCGTGGTCCGGGAGGACGACATGCCGCAGTCCACACGATCCGCGACGCTCGACGCCGGCCCCGCGGGGCCCGGCGCCGGGCCCGACCCCGCCGCCGCCCGCTCGGTGGAGACCACCGCCGAGCAGGTCGCGGCCCGCCGCAGGCTCGCCACCCCCGAACGGCTCCGGTCGTTCTTCGCCCCGCGCAGCATCGCGCTGGTCGGGGCGTCGGACAGCTCCGGCTGGGGCCAGTTCATCGTGGGCAGCCTGGCCACCTCGGGCTTCACCGGCCCGCTGCGCCCGGTGCACCCCACCCGGCCCACCGCCTTCGACCGGCCCACCGTGCCCAGCCTGCGCGACCTCGACGAACCGGTCGACCTGGCCTACGTGCTCGCCCCGACCCGGGCGGTGGAGAGCGTGCTGGAGGACGCCGCCGCCGCCGG
>JASLAP010000227.1 GCA_030147065.1 Pseudonocardia sp.
CAGGTCGAGCCAGCCGAGGGCGAAGAACAGCAGTTGCAGGACGATGTAGATGGCCAGGGTGGTCAGTGCCCCGGTCCAGACCGCGCCCCAGCGGATGCGGTCGTGGCGGATGTCGCCGTCGGTGCGGGTCGGGAGACGGTCCCGATCACCCGGGGTGACGCCGTGCGCGCCGTCGAGGTCGTGGGTGTCGTTGGAGTTGCGCGGGCCGTCGATGCTGTGCGCGCCTTCGCTGCCGGGGGTCCTCGTGCCGACCCTCGACGCGCCTGGATCCGCGTTCGCGGTCATGGTGCTGTCCCTCCTGCTGCGGTGCCGCCGCAATTGCGGCGGACGACTGGGGGGTGCCCCGGGACCACCTAGGCACGCGTCCGTAACCCCTTTGTGACCCGCAGAGACGGTGTGGGTCGGCTCACCGGAAGCGCGGACGGGCACCCGCAGCAGCGGCCGCCCGCACC
This sequence comes from Pseudonocardia sp., assembly GCA_030147065.1. GTDB lineage: Bacteria > Actinomycetota > Actinomycetes > Mycobacteriales > Pseudonocardiaceae > Pseudonocardia. The sequence continues at coordinate 453 of JASLAP010000227.1, forward strand.
GCGCTCACCGGTCCGCGAGCAGCTCGGCGGGGTCGGTGAAGGGCAGTTCGTGGGCCTCGGCGACGGGCTGGGTGACCAGCTTCCCGCCGAGGGTGCTCAGGCCCAGGCGCAGCGCGGGGTCGGCGTCGGCGGCGCCGCGCACGCCGTCGCGGGCGACGCGGACCAGGTAGGGCAGGGTGGCCGAGGTCAGGGCCAGGGTCGAGGTGCGGGCGACCGCGCCGGGGATGTTGGCCACGCAGTAGTGGACCACCCCTTCCTCGACGTAGGTGGGGTCGGAGTGGGTGGTCGGGCGGCTGGTCTCGAAGCACCCGCCCTGGTCGATGGCGATGTCGACGACCACGCTGCCCGGCCGCATCGCCGCGATCATCTCCCGGGTGACCAGCTTGGGGGCCTTCGCGCCGGGCACCAGGACCGCGCCGATCACCACGTCGGCCTCGGCGACGTAGGCCGCCGTGCGGGCCCGGTTGGGCGTGACCAGGTCCAGCCGCCCGCCGAAGATGTCGGACAGGTAGGCCAGCCGGCTCGGGTTGGTGTCGAGGACCCGGACGATGGCCCGCATCCCCAGCGCGATCTTGGCCGCCTCGGTGCCGGACACCCCGCCGCCGATGATGAGGACCTGCGCGGCGGGGGTGCCGGGAACGCCGCCGAGCAGGATCCCCGCGCCACCGGCGGGGCTCTCCAGGTGGTGCGCCGCGGCCTGCACGGCCATCCGGCCGGCGACCTCGCTCATCGGGGTCAGCAGCGGCAGCTTGCCGTCGGCGCTCTGCACGGTCTCGTAGGCGAGGGACTCGACCCGGCGCTCCAGCAGGAACTCGGTGAGCCCGCGGTCGGCGGCCAGGTGCAGGTAGGTGAACAGCTGCTGGCCCGGCCGGAAGCGGTGGTACTCCGCGGGCACCGGCTCCTTCACCTTGACGATCAGGTCGGCCGCGGCGAACACCTCGTCGGCGTCCGGCACGACCTCGGCGCCCGCGGCGGCGTACTCGTCGTCGGGGAACCGGGACCCGGCCCCGGCGCCGGCCTGCACGACGACCCGGTGGCCGCCGTGCACCAGCTCCACGACGCCGTCCGGGGTGAGCGCCACCCGGTCCTCGCTGTCCTTGATCTCGCGCGGTACTCCGACGACGAGCGTGCTCACGGGTTGCCTCCTCGGGCTCGGTGGGGACGGGTGATCTTGCGCAGCGTCGGCCTGTCGGCCAGGTCCCGGATCGCCTCGTGCAGCGTGACGTGGGTGAAGTCGGCCTGCACGTCGTCACCGGAGTGCGATCGCGGTGATCGACTGACGGTCCCGTCCAGTCTGTCAGCTCCCACTGTCCTCGGCCGCCCGCCGGATCCGGCTGAACGCGCTCGCCATGGGGGAGGTGCAGGGCCAGGGCTACCTCGGCCAGGCGCTCGGCGTCGGCTGCGACGTCACCGACGAGTCCGCCATCGAGGGCGCCCTGGTCGCCCTCGGCGACGCGCCCCCGATCGGCGCCCTGATCAACAACGCCGGCATCACGAGCTGGGCCCTCGGGGCATCACCGCCAACGCCGTGGCGCCGGGCCTGATCGGTACCGACATCACCGGCGGCGCCCTGGAGGGCGAGCGCAAGGCCGAGCTCCTCGCCGGGACCCCCGTGGGGCGCATCGGCACCGTCGCCGACCTGATCACCTATCTCTGCCGCGAGGAATCCGGCTACATCACCGGCGTCACCTAAGACGTCAACGGCGGCTCGCACATCCACTGAGCGCGACACCGCGTGGGCCGGGCGCACGAGCCCGGCCCACGCGGTCACCGTGCCGCTCGTCGCGGGGCGCCGCGCGTCGCTGCGCGGGCACCGGCGCTCGGCGGGCTGCAGACTCGTCCCGTGCAACCGCTGATCATCACCGCCGCGCTCGCGCCGCAGCTGCAGGAGCGGTTCGACCGGCTGCGGCGCGAGCACTTCCCGGCCGGGCGCAACCACCTCGCCGCGCACGTCACCCTCTTCCACCACCTGCCGGGCGAGGAGGCGGACGCGGTGGCGGCCGACCTCGCCGCGGCGGTCGACCGTCCGGCCCCCGTGGCCGAGGTCGTCGGCGTGCGGTTCCTGGGTCGCGGAGTCGCCTACGACCTGCTATCGGCCCAGCTCGACGAGGTGCGAGCAGGACTCGCCCGGCGCTGGAAGGACTGGTTGGTCCCGCAGGACCGGGGACGGCGGCGCGTGCACGTCACCGTGCAGAACAAGGTCGACGCGGAGGCGGCGCGGGCCGTGCACGCCGCCCTCGCCGCCGAGTTCGTCCCCGAGCAAGCGCCGGTCCCGGCGCTGGAGCTGTGGCGCTACCTCGGGGGGCCGTGGGAGCCGGTTTCGCGCCACCCGTTCGCACCGGCCACCGTCAGCCGTTCCTGACCGCATCGTGGCCGCCGGCGGGCCCCCTCCGAGACCGGTGCTCCGCCGTCAGCCGTTGTCCGGCAACCCGGTCGCGTAGCACTGGGCCGCGAGCCACGGCAGCAACTCCTCCAGCGCCTCGACCGTCTGGTCGCGGGGCCCGCCGCCGTCGTGCAGCAGCACCACCGCCCCGGGGTGGAGTTGCCCCTGCACCGTCCGCACGATCGCGTCGGCGCCGGGTCGCGTCCAGTCGCGCGAGTCGACGCTCCAGCCCAGCGGCCGCATGCCCGCCGTGCCGGCCGCGATCTGCACGGACTCCGACCACTCGCCGCGTGGGGCCCGGAACCACCCGATCCCGGTTCCCGACAGCTCCACGAGCTCGTCGTGGGCCAGTCCCCGCTCCGGCGCCGCCGGATCGATCTCGTGGGTGCGGCTGTGGTCGCACAGCCCCATCCCGGCCTCGACGATGTCCGCGACCAGCTCGGGGTGCCGGGCGGCGTTCTCGCCGAGCAGGCAGAAGGTGGCCACGGCGCCGTGGCGGGTCAGCAGGTCGAGCACCTGCGGCGTCCAGCGCGGGTCGGGGCCGTCGTCGAAGGTGAGGGCCACGGTCCGGCTCAGCGGCGGGGCGTCGACCACCTCGTTGACGACCTGCGGAACCAGGACGGGCTGCACGGGGACCGCAGCGGGCGGACCGGTGTCGGCCGCGTCCGCGGCGGGCACGACTCCCGGGACGACCATTGCGGCGGAGGCGGGTGGTGGCGCAGCGCTGAGCGGACTCAGCGGAACCGCGAGGCCGTACACCAGCAGCGCCAGCGCACAGGCCCGGATCTCGAAGTGCGTCAGTGCACGCATCGGTCCCCCCGCGACGTCGGCTGCCGCCACGAGATGTACCGGATCGGGGAGCCCGGTCCGCCGAGACGCGCCGGTCGTACGGCGTCGGTCTTCTTCCGCTCGGCACCGGGCGGGGCGTCCGGTTCGTCACCGACCCCCGCGTATCCGCCGACAACGACGGCTCCGAACGCGACATCCGCATGGTTGAAGGCTTCCGGCTACCTCCGCGGCCTGACCCGCGCCCAACAGTTCTGCGCGATACCCAGCAACCTGTCCGCCGCCGCCCAACACGGCCGGAACTCCTTCGACACCCTCATCCTTCTCGCCGAGGGCCGCCCCTGGCTGTCCGCATTATCATGACTGGCCGGTTACGCGGTGACAATCTGAACATCGCTGTTTCTGTGATACTTGTGCGAGCGCCAGAGGTGACCCGGCGGTGGGACCGATCGCCCGAGGGCGTCGGTCCGGAACAGGGCGCTGTCCAGGTGCACGTGGGTTGGCCGGCGACGCATGCGGCGAGCAGGGCGTTGTGCGGGCTGGAGCGGATATGGGTGTCACGGTAGTTCGTTAAGAGCGCGGACACGGACAGGGGAATGGTCAGATTCTTGCCTTGCGACCTCCGTGACGGTAGTATCGAATACATGTTCGAGCGACTGTCCGGTGAGGAACTCGCCCCGCGGGGGCGAGTCGCCGACGCCTGCTCGAATGACGATTCCTTGCCGCCGGATCCGATGTCGGCCGCCGAGTTCGAGGCCCAGTTCGAGGCGATGATCGCCCGCTATGAATCCGGCGAACTCCTCCCGCCCGATCCGGAGCGGTACTGCGACTGGGAACCCGACGACCCGAGCCTGGTCGACATTCCCGCTGAACCATGGTCTCCGGCGGGGGTGGCTCCCGGTGGTGGGTTGGCGGTCGATCTGGACCTGGAGACCGCCGATCCCGCCCTGCTCGACGACACCCAGTTGGTGGATGCGATCGTGGCGTTCGACCGGGTCGCGGCCTGGGCCGCGGCCCGCCAAGCCCGACTGTTGGCGGAGTTCGCCCGCCGCCGCCCCGATGACTCCGAGGCCGCCCAGCTGGGCACCGCGCCGGAGATGAGTCCCTATGCGGCTGATGAGATCGGGTTGGCGTTGCGGGTGGCTCGGGGAACCGCGTCGGTTCGGCTCTGTCAGGCGGTCCGGCTCACCGAGGTGTTGCCGGAGACGTTGCGGGCCTGGCAGGACGGGCGCCTCGACGCCACCAAGGTCCGCGCCATCATCGACGCCACCGACCACCTCGACCCCGTCAAGGTGGCTGCGGTGCAGGACCGGGTGCTGCCCCGCGCCGCCGGGCAGACCGCCGGGCAGTTGCGGGCCGCCCTCGGGCGAGCGGTGATCGCGGTGGATGGCGCCGGCGCGGCGGAACGCCATCAGGTGGCGCGGCGGGAGCGGCGGGTCGCGGTCAACCCGGACCGGGACGGGATGGCCTCGTTGTGCGCGGTACTGCCCGCTCCCGACGCCCTCTCGGCGTATGAGTGGCTGACCCGCCTGGCTCGCGGGATGGGTGCCGAGGATCCGCGGGGGATGAACGCCCGCCGCGCCGACCTGCTCACCGCGCTGTTGACCGGGCGGCTCACCGTCGCCGCCCCGGACGCCGCCCCGGACGCCGCCGGGGTGACGTCCGAGGTGGTGGCGGGTGGCGAGCAGGACACCCGTCCCGCCGGCCCCGCCGGCGGCCCGAACAGCACCCCGACCTCCGGCCCGAACGATGAACCGGAGGCCGGCACCGCCCACGACCAGGCGAACGACCTGACCGGCGGCGGGGCCAGCAGCCCGCCCGACAGCCCGCCCG
>JASLAP010000240.1 GCA_030147065.1 Pseudonocardia sp.
GGTCGGGCGGCATCCGTACGTACGTCCGCCGACTTCCGTCGGAACGCGCACGAGGTAGCAGGAAGCTCCACCGCTCGCCCTTCCCAGCTTGATCTCAGCCGGTCATGATCAGCACCTGCACGGCCTTGACCAGGAGTACGAGGACTTCCTCGCAGACCTCTATGCCACGCGGAGAGTCGACGTCAGGTGAGCACTGCGGCAGCGGGTCCTCGCCGGGGTGTCGTCCACGCCGGGCGGGTCCGGGGTGGGGAAGGCGTGCGCCGGTCCGCAGTGAGAACGTAGCCCGCCTGGCGGACGCGCCAGGTGGAACGCCAAATCGGTGAACGGGAGCGCCTGACTCGATGGCTGCCGGAGCGGCTGCACATGACCAGGCCCTCGCGGAGGCGCGGTCAGTCGCAGTTGCCAGGGCTGAACGCATCCAGCTCGGCCTGGGGGAGGCCGATCCGGCATCGATCGAAGAGTTCGCTCGCTTCGCGATGGACGCGCTCCCTTGCCAGACGGAATCCACATCGATCCGAAGATTGCGTAGTGCGGGCGGAGCGACGAGTCGAACGGGCGTTGGCTGCTGACGCCTCGCGGGCTCGTACGGCGACCGAAAGGAAGAGCTGACGCTCAACCGGTGGTGGGCGCCTGCCGCTGCCCCTCGGAGTCGACCGGTGCGGTGTCGTGATGGGGGTGCCCGGCCGGAGTGCGGCGACCGTGGCGCAGCACCCGCAGCACGATCCGGGGGCTCATGAGCGCCGTCGGCGGGTCGACGAGGGTGGCGACGCGGATGAACGCGGTCGCCAGGTCGACGTCCGTCGCGGCGGCAGCCTGCAGCCGGTCGATGTAGGCGCCCAGCATCCGGGTCTTCGGTGTCCGGCGGCCGGCGACCCCGGGGAACGCCAGGTCGCCGCCCACCGCCAACTCCCACGGCGCGTCGAGGATCCGGGCGACCTGCCGGTGGAATGCGGCGGGCTGCGGCGGGCGCCCGCGGCGGAGCAGGTCGCGCAGAGCCAGCGCCTCGAGGGCCGCGACGGTCATGCCCTGCCCGTAGATCGGATTGAAGCTGCAGAACGCGTCGCCGAGCACGAGGAGCCGTTCGGGGAACCTCGGGAGCCGTTCGTAGCGACGCCGGACGCTGGCCGGGAAGCGGAACGGCACCGGGTCGTCGAGGGGTTCGGCGGTGGCGACGGCGTCGTGGATGTCGGGCCCCGGCAGCGACCGGGCGAAGTCGAGGAACCCAACCGGGTCGATCGGCGGGTGGTCGCCGAGCACGCCGATGAGCGTCACCATCCACCGGTCGCCCTCGAGGACCGCCAGCGCTCCGCCGCGTCCACGAGGCGGAACCGGGGCGCGCACGATTCCCAGGTCACCGGCGAGCGCGCCGGGGCGGGCGCGATACACCCGGCTCGCATAGCCGAGCCCGATCCGGACCCGGTCCTCCGCGGGTGCGGGCAGGCCCACCGCCGCCAGCCACGTCGGGATCCGTGAGCCCCGCCCGGTGGCGTCGATGACGAGGTCGGCAGCCACGGCCTCCTCGGCGCGGCCGTCGCGGCGCACCCGTGCACCGGTGACCCGCTGCAGGTCGGCCGAGGTGTCGAGCCCCACCAGCTCGCAGCTCGCCACGACGTCCACGCCGGGCCACGCGGCCACCCGCGCCCGAACGGCGTCCTCCAGGAGCGGGCGACTCGCGGACAGCAGGGGCAGGCCACTGTGTGATCGCGCCATGAGGTGCCCCCCGAAGTACAGGCGGGCGTCGCCGAGCTGATCGCCCAGCGGTGCTCCCCTGCCGGCCAGCTCCTCGGTCAGGCCGGGGAGGAGCTCCTCGAGGGCCTGCAGGCCGCGGCCCAGCAACGCGTGGAGGTGGCCGCCGTGGGGGACGCCGCGCCTCGGCCGATCCGGTCCGACGGAGAGGGTGTCCCGGTCCACGACGGTCACCTGCCGGTAGTGCTCGGCCAGAACCCTGGCCGCGAGCAGCCCGGCCATGCTCGCGCCCATCAGCACGGCGTGATCCCCGGTCTCGGTGCTCATCGCTGGTCACCTCCCGCATCGGTGACGCCGAGGATCCGTGGGTCGCGGTGCCCGCACAGCGGGGGGACCACGTACGCGTTCGATCCCCGACTACGTACGCGCGCGCATACTGACCGCGTGAGAGGTCCGGTGCCCGGTCGTGGTGGGCCGGTCGGCGGAGCTCGACCTCCTCACCGCCGCTGTCGAGGCGGCCGCGGCCGGTACCGGGGGGGTCGTGTTCCTGATGGGCGAGGCGGGGATGGGCAAGACCCGGCTCGCGGCGGAAGCCGTCGAGCTGGCCCGCTCGTCGGGGATGGCGGTCCTGCCCGGCCGCGCGACCCCGTCGCCGACCCCGGCGCCGTACCGTCCGCTGGCGGAGGCCTTCGGGTCGGCGTGGCGCGGGCGCGAGCCGCCGGTGGGCCCGGCGCAGGAGGGACTGCGCCCCGCGCTGGAGATCCTGGTGCCGGCGTGGGCGACCCCGAGCGACGACCGACGGACCGCCGCGTCCACGGTGACGATCGGCGAGGCGGCCCTCGCCCTGATCGAGGGGCTCGGGGGTGCGGGCGCGCTGCTCGTCGTCGACGACCTGCACTGGTCCGACCCGGAGTCGCTCGAGGTGCTCGAGTACCTCGCCGACAAGGTGCCGCAGCGTCCGGTCCTGGTCGTGGTCACCGTCCGCACCGGCGAGGGACCGGGCGCGGAACGGCTGGCACGCACCCTCACCGCCCGCCGGAGCGCACAGCTGGTTCCGCTGGGCCCCCTCGACGGGTCCGGCGTTCGGGCCGCGGTGGCGGCGGCACTGGGCACCGCGGACCCGCCGCCCGAACTCGTCACCACCGTCGGCGAGCGCTCCGGGGGCTCGCCGTTCCTGGTCGAGGAGCTCCTCGCCTCGCTCATCGGGGTGGGGGCGCTCGCCCACACCGGCTCCGGGTGGGCAGTACGGGGCGCGCTGCCGATCGTCGTCCCCCGGTCGTTCGCGCTGGCCGTGGCCGACCGGCTCGCCGCGTTGCCCGCATCTGCGCGCGGTGTCGTGGAGATGGCCGCGGTGCTCGGTGAGCGTTTCGACTGGCGGCTCGTCGCCGGCACGGTCCCCGGCGACGTCGTGGTCGCGCTGCGGCGGGCGGAGGAGAGCAGGTTGGTCGAGGAGGACCGCGGGAGCGGGGGCTTCCGGTTCCGCCACGCCCTGACCCGCACGGCCGTGCTGGGCATCCTCGTCGCGCCGGAACGGGCCCGGCTCGCCGTCCGCGCGCTGACCGCGATGGGCGAGCTGAACGCGGCCACCGACCCCGCGCGCCTCGGACTCGCCGCGCAGCTCGCCGAGACGGCGGGCGACTGCGACCGCGCGTTCGCGCTGCGGCTGACCAGCAGCCGGGCCGCGCTGCGGGTCGGGGCGGTGGCGTCCGCCCGGGAGTCGGCGACGGACGCGCTCCGGCTCGCCGGAACACCCGAGCGCATGATCGACGCCCGGCGCGCCCTGCTGGACGCGGGTGTCGCCGCCGCGGACACCGCGCAGATCACCCCGCTCGGGACGCAGCTGCTCGACCAGCTCGCCGCGCTGCACGCGCCGTCCGAGGACATCGCCGAGATCCATCACCTGATGGCCGCCGCGGCGGTGACCCGGAGCGACTGGTGCCGAGCCGCCGCAGGGCTCGACGCGGCGGCCGCACTGTGCGCGCCGTCGCCGCCTCCGGTGGTCACCGCGCGCCACGAGGCGCTGCGCGCCGAGGTCGCGCTCGGTGAGCACCGGATCGAAGCCGCACTCGCGCATGCCCGGGGTGCGCGCGCGGCCGCGGTACTGGCGGGCCGCCATGACCTCGAGTCGGACGCGTTGACGTTGCTGGGCCGGGCCAGCCGCATGTCCGACCTCGATGCCGCCGAACGGTGGTTCACCGCTGCGGTCGGCAGCGCCGAGCTGTCCGGGTCCGCCCTGCGTCGGGCCAACGCCCTGCACGAACTCGCCACCATCGACGTCATCGGCATCGGGCGCACCGACCGCGTCCTGCACGCGCGCCGGCTCGCAGCGGAGATCGGCGCACCGGGCCGGGTGGCCGCGACCGACCTGCAACTGGCGGTGCTGCACTGGAAGCGCCACGAGCTCGACGACGCCCGCGCCGCCGCGCGACGCGCCGCGACCGCGGGGCAGCGGTTCGGTCTCGGCCTGCTGGTGCCGCTCGCCCACATCATCGACGGGTTGGCCGATGCCGTGGTGGGCCACCGCGACCGCGCCGTCGCCGCGTTCGACCGGGCGCGACCGGCGATGGACGACGAGATCGAGGCGTCGGGTCGCGGGAACCTGCTCGCGCTGGCCGCGCTGGCGGTCGAAGACCGCCACGGTGCGCTCGACGAGCTGGCCCGCTCCGTCGCGCTTGCACCGCCCGACTCCGCATCGGCCCGCAGCCCCTTCCGCGGCCTGCATGCACTGCTGCTCGCGATCGAGGACGCACCGGGCGCCGAGGACGCCGCCGCCGACCTCGCCGCCACCCCGGTCCTGGACGCTGTCGCCGTCCACTACGGCACGCTCGCCCGCGCCGTGCTCGCCGGGCGGGGCGACGACGCCACCGAGGCGGGAACGCTCTACGCGACCGCCGACGCCGCGCTGGCCGCCGCGCCCTGGCTGCACAACCTCGGCCGCCGCCTGGTCGCCGAGGCCGCGATCGCCGACGGCTGGGGGGACCCGGCGACCTGGCTGCAGCACGCGCACGCGTTCTTCTCCGGGACCGCGCCCGAGCTCGCGCGCGCCTGCCGATCACTGCTGCGCCACGGCGGCTGGTCGCTGCCCCGACCCGACCCCGGGGTACCGCCCGCGCTCGCCGCCCGTGGGATCACCCTGCGCGAGACCGACGTCCTCGTGCTGCTCGCACGCGGGTTGTCCAACCGGGAGATCGCGGCTCGCCTGCACCTCTCCCCACGGACGGTGGAGAAGCACGTCGAGCGCCTGATGGGCAAGACCGAGACCACCCGGCGCACCCAGCTCGTGGCCCTGATGACCGGCCTCGGCGGCCGCGCAGATGGCTGGTGAGTCGTGCGGCAGCCGAGTGCGATCGCGTTGTCGGCTCGGTCCGCGGGCCGGCCGAATCTCAGCGGTAGCAGTACGAGTCGGACGAGGCGTCCCCGCCCTGCAACCGGATCTGATGCACGCGCAGGCCGCGGAACTGCTCGTCGTGCGGGAAGAAGCGCTCATCGACCCTCAGCCCGCCGGCGGGATCGGCGTCCAGCTTGACCATCCAGGCGCCCACACCGTCCGGGTAGAACTGGTCGTCCCACGCGCCGTACAGCGAGTTGGTGAAGTAGACCCGCCGGCCGTCGCGGCTGACCTCCACCATCTGCGGTCCACCGGCGAGAGGCACCTGCGGACGTGCCGGGTGCGGCGCTCGGTCGACGATTCCCCCGATCCGCACCGACCCCGACTCGCGTGGGTTCGCCGGGTCGGACACGTCGTACTGCTTGAGCTCGCCGGTTCCCCAGCAGGAGACGTAGAGGAACCGGTCGTCCACCGAGAGGTCGATGTCGCTGATCAGCGGCGGCACGGCGGCGAACGGCTTCAGCGCGGGCGGCAGCCGGTCCGGATCGGCCGGCTCGGCCGGTACGGTGATCACCTTCTCCGCCTTCCACTCCTCGCCGTCGCGGAACCACCGCCAGATCGACCCGGACAGGTCCTCGGTGGAGATGACCACGCCGACGAAGCCCCAGGTCGCCTCGGGATCGTGGGACGGCCGGACCTCCAGCACCATCTGGTGCTGCGCCCCGAAGTCGATGCGCTGTCGGTGGGCACCCGCGGCCAGGTCCCAGAAGTGGAGGGCGTGCCCGTACTTGCCGCCGACCAGCAGTTCCGGGACGACCCCGTTCTCGATCATCGACGGGCTGCCCCACTCGCTGGAGATCAGCACGTTCTGGTTGAGGTGCCACCAGGCGTCGTAGTGGAAGTGCTGCGGCCCCCGGTCGGTCTCCCAGGCGCGCAGCACGTCGAAGCTGGTGTGGTCGAGCAGGGCGATCCCGCCCGGGCCGTCGTCGTCGCCCTCCGCCCCGCCGATGCAGGTCAGGAAGACGCCGTCCGGGCCGCAGTGCATGGTGTGCGGGCGCGAGTAACCGGCCTTCGCCGAGAGCTCCTTGCTGCTGATCGTGCGGACCACGCGCGGGTCGCGCGGGTCGGGCCGGGTGTCCAGGACGTGGATGTTCGACGAGCGCAACCCGGGCACCAGCAAGTAGCGCCGGGCGAGCCCGCTCATCTCGTGGCCCTCGTGCTTGAGCGCGCTGCTGCAGGCGTTCCAGCCGAAGTGGTGCAGCTCATCGCCGACACCCGGCATGTCGGTCCAGCCGACGACCTGACCGTAGGTCGCCGAGATCGGGTTGACGTCGACCACGCACATCGCGTCGTGCCGCTGAGCGGTCCGGTCGAAGGCGACCACGTAGGCCAGCTCCTCGGCAGGCGCGGCCGCGGCATCGGCGGCCGATCGGTAGAACGTGGGGTCCATCGTGGGGGTGCTCATGAGGCGACTCCTCCGCCGAGCTGGGTTGGAGCGCGGGCCAGCATCCTCGGCTGATCTCCGCGTGCCAAGACCCGCCCGCACATGTCGGATCCGTGGCTCGTCCGGGCGCGGTGTCGATGGTGTCGGCGCCGGTCGGACCCGGCCCTGTGGGCCGCTCTCTGTTCCATCCGGTGTCTGTGATGGCCTTCCGTGCTGTCCGTCGTTCCACAGGCCGTTCCACGACCGGGATCGGCAGAGGAGCGACACAATGGGCACATGGTGGGTGAGGCTCTCGCCCGCGGCCGCTCCGCCCTCGATGCAGGCCGGTGGGCGGAGGCGAAGGCGGTGTTCGAGGCGGCGCTGGCCGAGACCGAGACGGCGCAGGGGAGCTACGGGCTGGCGGCGGCCCTGTGGTGGCTGGGGGAGAGCCGAGCGTGCGTGGAGCGGTGCGCGGGCCTACGTCCTGTTCCGACAGGGCGGTGAGGACGAGAGCGCGGCCCGGGCCGCGGTCTGGTTGGGGATCACCTACAAGTCCAACTTCGCGAACTCCGCGGCCGCCAACGGCTGGCTCGGGCGGGCACACCGGCTGCTGGAGCCGCTCGAGCCCGGCGTCGGGCACGGTTGGCTCGACGTGGCCCGCGCCTATCGGATGACCGACCTGGACACGGCGGAGGACCTGACCGCGCGGGCCCTGGACGTCGCCCGGGACGCCGGTGACATCGATCTGGAGCTCATCGCGCTGGCCCAGCTCGGGCACATCCGGGTGGGCAAGGGAGATGTGCCCGGCGGCTTCTCGCCGACGTCCAGGAGCGCAAGGCCGCGTGGACGCGCGCCGACCTCACCCGCGCGATCAACGCCGCGCTCCCGGACTACCTCGGGCTGCCTGACGGCGTTCGAGTGGCCGAGTTGCTCGACCAGCTCACCGACGAGGGCCTGCGCTACGCCGTCCCGCTCGACGCTTCCCGACCGGGCGACGATGCCCTGCCGGCCGAGCTGCGCCTCGCCAACGGCGAGTCGGTCTACCAGGCGTCCGGCGCGCGGCTGTACGTCACGCCGGATCACGTGCACACCGAACGGATGTTGGTTGCGGCCACGTCCGAGCGCGGAGCGGCGGCGCTGCCGCCGCAGGTAGCCCGGCGGTTCGTTGACCAGCTCGCCGCGTCCGGCATCGAGCTGGGTGTTGACCAGGCCGCGGCCGTCCGCGGGGTGCTGACGTCTGGTGCGCGGGTCGAGTCGCTGGTAGGGCCGGCCGGCACCGGGAAGTCGTTCGTCGTCGGCGCACTGGCTCGAGCGTGGACCGACCCGCAGCTGACCGGAGCCGACCGGCGGGTGTTCGGCCTGGCCACCAGCCAGGTCGCGACCGACGTCCTGGCCGGCGAGGGCCTGACCGCACGCAACGTGGCCCGGTGGCTGGCCACGCAGGATCGGATCGCGGCCAGTGCCGGCCGCCCGTCGGGGCCGGTCGAGGAGGACGCGCCCTGGCGGTTGCGCGCCGGGGACCTGGTGGTCGTCGACGAGTCCGCGATGACCGACACGCCCGCGCTGGCCGCGATCCACCGCCACGTCGACGCCGCCGGCGCGAAGCTGCTGCTGGTCGGCGACCACCGCCAGCTGGCCGCGGTCGGCGCGGGCGGCGGCATGGAACTGCTCGCGGCGTCCGGGGCGCGCTACGAGCTGGCCGAGGCCCGCCGGTTCGCCGAGCCGTGGGAGCAGCGGGCGTCGCTGCGGCTGCGCGCCGGCGACGGCACCGTGCTGCGCGACTACCACCAGCACGGCCGGGTGCTCGACTCCGGGACCACCGAGCAGGCCGAGCAGTCGGCAACCGCGGCGTGGCTGGGCGACACCCTCGCCGGGCGCCGATCCGTTCTGCTGGTCGACACGAACGAGCAGGCCGCCCGGCTGTCCGCGCAGCTGCGCG
>JASLAP010000274.1 GCA_030147065.1 Pseudonocardia sp.
GTCGCCCCGGGCTACCCTAAGACGTGAGCTCACCAGTATCCACCCTCGCGGCCCCCGCGAATCGATCCAGCGCGAACCGCAGGACCGGGGCGCAGCTCCGCAACGTCGCCATCGTCGCGCACGTCGACCACGGCAAGACCACCCTGGTCGACGCGATGCTGCGCGCCTCCGGCGCGTTCGGCGAGCGCGCCGCCGTGGTCGACCGGGTGATGGACTCCGGCGACCTGGAGCGGGAGAAGGGCATCACGATCCTGGCCAAGCACACCGCGATCGACTGGCACGGGATGACGGTCAACGTCGTCGACACCCCCGGCCACGCCGACTTCGGTGGCGAGGTCGAGCGCGGCCTGTCCATGGTCGACGGCGTGGTGCTGCTGGTCGACGCCAGCGAGGGCCCGCTGCCGCAGACCCGGTTCGTGCTGCGCAAGACGCTGTCCGCGGGCCTGCCGGTGGTGCTGGTGGTCAACAAGACCGACCGGCCCGACGCGCGGTGCGCCGAGGTGGTCGACGAGAGCCTCGAGCTGCTGCTGGAGCTGGCCGACGAGCTGGAGCTGGACGAGGCCACCACGGCCAACCTGCTCGACCTGCCGGTGGTCTACGCCAGCGGCCGGGCCGGCCGGGCCTCCCGGGTGCGCCCCGCCGACGGCGAGCTGCCCGACCAGCCCGACCTCGAGCCGCTGTTCGACGTCATCACCGAGACCGTGCCGGCCCCGTCCGACGACCCGGACGCGCCGCTGCAGGCCCACGTCACCAACCTCGACGCCACCAGCTTCCTGGGCCGGATCGCGCTGTGCCGCATCCGGGCCGGGGTGATCCGCCGCGGCCAGCAGGTCGCCTGGTGCACCGCGGACGGGCGGACCACCCGGGTCAAGATCTCCGAGCTGCTCCGCACCGAGGCGCTGACCCGGGTGTCGGCCGAGTGGGCCACCGCGGGCGACCTGGTCGCCGTGGCCGGCATCGCCGACGTGACGATCGGTGACACGCTGGCCGATCCGGAGAGCCCGGTCGCGCTGCCGCGCATCCACGTCGACGAGCCGGCGATCTCGGTGACCATCGGGATCAACACCTCCCCGCTGGTCGGCCGCGACCCGCACCCGGGCACCAAGCTCACCGCCCGGCAGGTGAAGAACCGGCTCGACGCCGAGCTGGTCGGCAACGTCTCGCTGCGGGTGCTGCCCACCGAGCGCCCGGACGCCTGGGAGGTGCAGGGCCGCGGCGAGCTGGCGCTGGCCGTGCTGGTCGAGACCATGCGCCGGGAGGGCTTCGAGCTGACCGTCGGCAAGCCCGAGGTGGTCACCAAGGTCGTCGACGGCCGGGTGCACGAGCCGTTCGAGCAGCTGTCCTGCGATGTGCCCACCGAGCACCTCGGCGCGGTCACCCAGCTGGTCGCCGGGCGCAAGGGCGAGCTGGTCCAGATGGTGCACGGGGCGACCCGGGTCCGGATGGACTACCGGGTGCCCAGCCGCGGCCTGATCGGCTTCCGCACCGAGTTCCTGACCGTCACCCGCGGCGCCGGCATCGCCAGCCACGTGCACGACGGCTACGGCCCGTGGCTCGGCGAGATGCGGATGCGCCAGCGCGGATCGCTGATCGCCGACCGCACCGGCCCGGTCACCGCCTACGCCGTGGACCAGCTCTCCGACCGCGGGGTGCTGTTCATCGGCCCGGGCACCCAGGTCTACGCGGGCATGGTGATCGGCGAGTACACCCGCGGCGAGGACCTCGAGGTCAACATCGTGCGCGAGAAGAAGCTGACCAACATGCGCATGTCCACCAGCGACGAGCTGGTCAAGCTGACCCCGCCGACGGTGCTCAACCTGGAGCAGGCGCTGGAGTTCTGCGCGGCCGACGAGTGCGTGGAGGTCACCCCGGAGTCGGTGCGGCTGCGCAAGGTGGTCCTCGACTCGCACGCCAGGGCGCGGGCCCGGTCGCGGGCGAGGACCGCGGGCTGAACCGGTCCACCCGATCGGTTCGGTCCCGCTCACGGGGGGTGGCAGCGGGGCCGGGGTCCGGTGCGAGGATGGCCGTCGCCCGCCGGCGCGCGCCCGGCGGCGTGCCTGGGGGGTCGAGGTGAGGCGCACGAGGGCCGCGCTGGCGGTGCTGCTGGCGGTGCTGCTGGCCGCGCTGACCGCCTGCGTCGACGCGCCGGTGTCGGCGCCGGCGCCCACCGACCCGGTGCCGACCCCGCAGGCCGAGCCCACCCGGCTGGTGGTCGGGGTCGGCGAGCTGCCCGGCGGGTTCAACCCGCACCTGCTGGCCCACCTCAGCCCGGTCACCACCGCGCTGTCCACGCTGGTGCTGCCCTCGGTGTTCCGGCCGGACGCCGACGGCGTGATGCAGCTCGACGAGACCATCGCGACCAGCGCCGAGGTGGTGTCCACCGATCCGTTCACGGTGAGCTACGAGCTCAACCTGGAGGCGTCCTGGTCGGACAACGCGCCGATCGCCGCGGAGGACTTCGTCTACCTCTGGGAGCGGATGCGCGAGGAACCCGGCGTCGCCGACGACGCGGGCTACCGGTTGATCACCGACGTGCGCTCGCGGGCCGGTGGCAAGGCCGTGGACGTGGTGTTCGCGCACGCCTACCCGGCGTGGCAGGAGCTGTTCGCCGACCTGCTGCCCGCGCACCTGCTCAAGGACGCGCCCGGGTCCTGGCTCGGCGCCACCACCGACGGGCTGCCGGCCTCCGGCGGGCCGTTCCGGATCGCCACCCTGGACCGCGCCCGCGGCCTGGTCGAGCTGGCCCGCAACGACCTCTACTGGGACACCCCGGCGGTGCTGGACACCCTGGTCCTGCAGCAGATCGGCGACGTCGAGCTGGCCGCCGGACTGGCCTCCGGCGACGTGGACATCGCGCTGCCCACCGCCGACGAGGCGATCCGCACCGCGCTGAGCGGGGTCGAGCCCGCCCCGCGCGTCCAGCTCGCGCCGCGGCCGGTGGTCGTCCAGCTCGGGATGCGCAGCGACGGCGGTCCGCTCGCCGATCCGCGGGCCCGGCAGGGCCTCGGCGCGCTGATCGACCGGGAGGCGGTCCGGGTGGCGGTGTCCCCGGACGCGCTGGCCGCCGACGCGTTCGGCCTGGCCCCGTCCGAACCCGGCTACCAGCCCACCGCCCCGCAGGGCGCCCCGGCCCGCCCGGACCCGGTCGCGGCCGGGCAGCTGCTGGCCCAGGCCGGGTGGAGCCGGGACCTGACCACCGGTCGGTGGGCGGTGGCCGGGGCGCCGGTCCGGCTGGTGCTGGGCGCGGCCGCGGAGCGGGCCGACGACCTCACCGTCGCCCGGCTGGTGGCCGAGCAGCTCGACGCGGCCGGCATCGACGTCGAGATCGTCGCTCCCCCCGCGGTGGCCCTGTTCGGGCAGGAGGCCGTCCCGGCGACCCCGCCGAGCCCCACTCCCACCCCGACCCCCACCGCCGCGGCCGACGGCCCGGCCACCCCCGGGACGCCGTCCAGCGGCCCCGCGACGGCCCCCACGACGACTCCCACGACCTCCGCCCCGGCCGGTGCGCCGGGCACCGTCGAACCCGACCTGCTGGTGCTGCCCCGCACCACCGGCGGTGACCCGGGCACCGAGCTGGCCTCGGACTACGGCTGCCCGCTGCCGGACGCGGCGGTGCCGGTACCGCCGCGGACGCCCACCGGGTTCTGCTTCGCGGCCCTGCAGCCGGCGCTCGACGAGCTGGTCTCGCCCGGCCCGCGGGCCGACGCCGCGGTCGACGTGGAGCGCGTGCTGTGGCAGCAGCTGCCGGCGCTGCCGCTGTTCCAGCCGGTCACGCTGGTGCTGAGCACGTCGGCCGCGGACGCCGCGACGAACGTCGGGCCGGGCCCGCTGCTCACCGGACCGGTGACCGGAGCCCCGTCCTGGCGCGCTCCGAACGGGTAACGGCCCGGTCTCGAGTTGCACGGTTACCGACAGGTAGCCCTATCGTGTCCCAGGTGTTCGCAGGCGGTCACCCTTTGGTCACGATCGAGGGGGTGCCGATGACGGGTACCGCAACCGGTTTCTACGGTGCGGTGGTTCGGGGGATGCCCGCCCGTCGACATGGGCGGCGTCCCCTGTCGTAGTCGGGCGTCCGACCAGGACACCCAACAGAGAGAGGTCGGAGAGTCGATGAGGAGAACAAGAGCAGCGTCTCTTGTCGCGGCGGCTGCGGCCGCGGCGTTGTTGCTCAGCGCCTGCGGCGGCGGCGGTGGTACCGCCGGCGGCGAGGGCGGCGGCGGCGAGGGCGGCGGCTCGGGGGTGTCCACCGGGCTGTTCGAGGACTGCTCGGACCCCAACACCTGCAACTCGGTGCCGGTCGACCAGTTGCAGCAGGGCGGCCAGGTCACCATGGCCATCGAGAAGAACATCGACAACTGGAACCTGAACTCCTCCGAGGGCAACGTCTTCGAGACCGGGCTGGCGCTCAAGCCGCTGCTGCCCTACGTCTTCGTCACCACCCCAGACCTGGAGTCGACGCTCAACCCCGACTTCGTCACCTCGGCCGAGGTGACCAGCGAGAACCCGTTCGTGACGACGTACGAGATCAACCCGGACGCGTCGTGGAACGACGGCACCCCGGTCACGGCCGAGGACTTCATCTTCAACTGGAAGTCGCAGAACCCGACCCAGTGCCCGGAGTGCGAGACCGCGGGCAACGGCGGCTACGACCAGATCCAGTCGGTCGAGGGCAGCAACAACGGCAAGACCGTCACCGCCACGTGGGCCGGTCCCTACACCGACTGGCGCAGCGTGTTCGGCTCGTCCGCCCCGCTGTACCCGGCGCACATCGCCGCGCAGCAGGGCGACCTGAACACCCCCGAGGGCATCAAGGCGGCCTTCGACTACTTCGGCGTCACCCCGGTCGACTACAGCGCCGGCCCCTACCAGGTGGAGAACTGGGAGCCGAACGTCGCGCTCACCCTGGTCCCCAACCCGGGCTACGCCGGTGAGACCAAGCCGCGGCTGGAGCGCCTGATCATGCGCGTGATCACCGACGCCACCCAGGAGCCGATCGCGCTGCAGAACAACGAGGTGCAGGTCATCTACCCGCAGCCGCAGGTGGACCTGGTCACCCAGGTGTCCCAGATCCCCGGCGTCTCGCAGACCCAGGGCCTCGGGCTGACCTGGGAGCACTTCGACTTCAACCTGGTCAACCCGTTCCTGGCGGACAAGGCGCTGCGCCAGGCCATGTTCACCGCGGTGAACCGGCAGGACATCATCGACAAGACCGTGGGGCAGTTCAACCCCGAGGTCGAGCCGCTGAACAGCCACATGTTCATCCCGCAGATGGACGACTACCAGGACTACATCTCCGACACCGGCCAGGGCACCGGCGATGTCGAGCGGGCCCGGCAGATCCTCACCGACGCCGGCTACACCGGGGTGGGCGAGGCGCTGGTGGCCCCGGACGGGCAGGCCGTGCCGGCCTTCCGGATCCGCTACACCGTGGGCAACGCGATCCGGCAG
The DNA here is from genome assembly GCA_030147065.1 of Pseudonocardia sp. Classification (GTDB taxonomy): domain Bacteria; phylum Actinomycetota; class Actinomycetes; order Mycobacteriales; family Pseudonocardiaceae; genus Pseudonocardia. Next base: position 5,449 of record JASLAP010000274.1, read on the forward strand.
AGCCAGTGCGAGCTGTTCGCCAACTACATGCGCGAGCTGGGCATCACCGTCAACGTCGAGCCGACCGACTCGCTGGGCACCACCCTCGACTCGGGCGACTACGACATCATGGTGTTCGCCTGGGTGCAGTCCCCGTTCGTCTTCGGCGGCGCCCAGCAGCTGTGGCTGTCGACCTCCGGGTCGAACTTCGGCCAGTACAACAACCCGCAGGTCGACCAGCTGATCAACGAGGCCGCGGCGTCGACCGACGAGGCCGACGCGGCCGCCAAGCTGAACGAGGCCGGTTCCTTGATGGCCGAGGACGCCTACGTGCTGCCGCTGTACCAGAAGCCGACCTTCATCGGCATCCGGGACGAGGTGGCCAACGTGCGCAACAACTCCTCGCTCGACGGCCCGACCTACAACACCCAGGAGTGGGGCCTGCGGAACGAGTGAGGCGCGCACCGCGCTGACCCGTTCCGACCGGCGCGCGGGTCGGGGTTCCGGCAGGACTTGCCCGGCACCCCGACCCGCGTAGCCTGACCCGATGCCGGTACGGCGCCGCTGCCACTCGCGGCGGCGCCGTTCGCTCACCTGAGAAGAAGCAGGACGACCTCCATGCTTGCCTTCGCCGTCCGCCGGATCGCGATCTCGGTACCGGTGCTGCTGCTCGCAGCCTTCATCGTCTTCGCGCTGGGCACCTTCGCCGGCAACCCGCTCGACCCGATGATCGCCCGCAACCCGCCGGCCTCCCCGGAGGTCATCGCGGCCGAGACCGCTCGGCTCAACCTGGACCAGCCGCTGGTCCCGCGGTTCCTGTCCTGGCTGGGCGGGCTGTTCCAGGGCGACTTCGGACCGTCGGTCGTGTCCACCCGCGACATCGGCGCCGAGCTGGGCGACCGGTTCCTGGTGACGCTGCGGCTGATCGCCCTGGCCATGGTCCTCGCCCTGGTGCTGGCGATCCTCGTCGGCGTGCTCAGCGCGGTGAAGCAGTACAGCGTCGGCGACTACTCGGCGACCTTCATCGGCTTCCTGTTCCTGGCCATGCCCTCGTTCTGGCTGGCGATCCTGCTCAAGCAGGCCGGCATCGAGTTCAACCTGGCCGTCGGCGACCAGGTGCTCTACACCATCGGCGCCAGCTCCGTGCCACCGCCGGAGGGCGCCTGGGCCTGGACCGTCGACGTGCTCGGGCACATGATCCTGCCGACCATCGCGCTCGCGCTGATCTCCTACGCCGCCTGGAGCCGGTTCCAGCGGGCCGCGATGCTGGAGGTGCTCAACAGCGACTACCTCCGGCTGGCCCGGGCGAAGGGCCTGCCCCGGCGGACGGTGATGGTCAAGCACGGGCTGCGCACCGCCCTCATCCCGCTGACCACGGTCACCGCGCTGGACCTGGCGTCCATCATCAGCGGGGCGGTGGTGACCGAGACGGTCTTCCAGTGGCGCGGCATGGGCGACTTCCTGCTGCGCTCCATCCGCGAGCAGGACGTCTACGCGACGTCGTCGTGGCTGCTGCTCACGGCCACCGTGGTGATCGTGTTCAACCTGGTCGCCGACCTGCTCTACGCCGTCCTCGACCCCAGGATCCGCTATGCCTGAGACGCCCACCGCGGTCCAAGTGCCGCAGACCGCCGGCCCGGACCGCGAGTTCACCGTCGTCCAGCGCAGCCAGGTGCAGCTGGTGTTCCGCCGGTTCGTGCGGCACCGGGCGGCGATGGCCAGCCTGGTCGTGCTGGTCCTGGTGGTCCTGCTGGCCTACATCGGCGGCTGGCTGTGGAAGTACGACGCCGGGGAGATCACCCCCGACAACTCGGTGCCGCCGTCCTGGGACCACCCGTTCGGCACCGACGCGGTCGGCAAGGACCAGTTCGCCCAGGTGCTGCGGGGCACCCGGATCTCGCTGCAGGTCGCGGTCCTGGTGGCGATCTTCGCGACCGTCGTCGGGACGCTGTGGGGCTCGATCGCGGCCTACTTCGGCGGGCTGGTGGACACCCTCATGATGCGGGTGTCGGACCTGGTCCTGACCCTGCCGCTGATTGCGGTGGCGGCGATGCTCGGGCACAACTTCGGCGGCACCTGGTGGCTGATCGCGCTGGTGATCGCCGGGCTGTACTGGGCCTACGTGTCCCGGGTCGCCCGCGGGGTGGTGCTGTCGCTGCGGGAGAAGGAGTTCGTCGAGGCGGCGCGCGCCCTGGGCGCCTCGGACGCCCGGATCATCCTGCGCCACCTGATCCCGAACGCGCTCGGCTCGATCATCGTCAACGCGACCATCCTGGTGGCCATCGCGATCCTGCTGGAGACCGCGCTGTCCTACCTGGGCTTCGGCGTGCAGGCCCCGGACACCTCGCTCGGACTGCTGGTCAGCGAGTCGCAGACGGCGCTGACCACCCGGCCCTGGCTGTTCTACTTCCCGGGCCTGTTCATCATCATCATCGCGCTGACCATCAACTTCATCGGCGACGGGCTGCGCGACGCGCTCGACCCGCAGCAGACCAAGGTGCGCCAGTGATGTCCACGGACGGGACGGGGTCGACCAGGAGCGGGTCGAACGGGTCGGGCGCCGCGGAGGATCCGCTGGCGCCGCAGGCCGGCGCGACCTCGGTCGCGCTGGACAAGACCGACGGCGCCGCGGGCAACGGCCGCCCGAGCGGGGTGGTGCTGGAGGTCGACGACCTCACCGTCGGCTTCCCCAGCGACGACGGGCTGGTGCAGGCCGTGCGCGGGGTCAGCTACCAGCTGCGCTACGGCGAGGTGCTGGGCATCGTCGGCGAGTCCGGCTCGGGCAAGTCGGTGACCTCGCTGGCGGTGATGGGGCTGCTGCCGCGCACCGCGCAGTTCTCCGGCTCGGTGCGATTCCGCGGCCAGGAACTGCTCGGCGGCTCCGACGCCCAGCTCAACAAGGTCCGCGGGCGCAGCATCTCGATGATCTTCCAGGACCCGATGACCTCGCTGAACCCGGTCTACACGGTGGGTTACCAGGTCACCGAGGCGGTGCTGGCCCACCAGGACGTCAGCAAGGCGCAGGCCCGCGAGCGGGCCGCCGAGCTGCTGGAGATCGTCCGCATCCCCAACCCGCGCCAGCGGCTGGACAACTACCCGCACGAGCTGTCCGGCGGGATGCGGCAGCGGGTGGTGATCGCGATCGCGATGGCCAACGACCCGGACGTGATCATCGCTGACGAGCCGACCACCGCGCTGGACGTCACCGTGCAGGCGCAGATCATGGACGCGCTGCGGGCCGCGCAGCGGGCGACCGGCGCGGCCATGGTGCTGATCACCCACGACCTGGGCGTGATCGCCGGGCAGGCCGACCGGGTGGCGGTGATGTACGCCGGCAAGCTGGTCGAGATCGGCACCGCCGAGGACGTCTTCTACACCGCGCGGATGCCCTACACCTTCGGCCTGCTGGGCAGCCTGCCCCGGCTGGACCGGCCCAGCGAGCGGCTCACCCCGATCGGCGGCGCGCCGCCGTCGGTGGTCAACATGCCGCCGGGGTGCCCGTTCACCCCGCGCTGCCCGCTGGCCGTGCAGGTCTGCGAGGACGTGGAGCCGGTGCTGGAGCCGACCACCGGCCCGGACCACCTGGCCGCCTGCCACCGCTCCGAGGAGCTGGTCGGCCGCACCCCGGGCGACGTGTTCGCCGCCGCCGCCGTCGACACCACCGCGTTGGCCCACCTGGTCGAGGCGACCAGCGAGGACGGGAAGCAGCAGTGAGCACGCCGGCCACCCACGAGCAGGCGGCGACCACCCGCGTCGTCGACCCCATCCTGTCCGCGCACCACCTGGTCAAGCACTTCCCGATCCGGTCCACCGGGCTGATCCGCCGCCAGATCGGGGAGGTGCACGCGGTCTGCGACGTGTCGTTCGAGCTCGGCCGCGGGGAGACCCTCGGGCTGGTCGGCGAGTCCGGCTGCGGCAAGTCCACCACCGCCCGGCTGGTCCTGAACCTGATCAAGGCGACGTCCGGCGAGGTCCGCTACGACGGCCGCGAGCTGACCTCGCTGCCGGCCCGGGAGATGCGCACCCTGCGCCAGGACCTGCAGATCGTCTTCCAGGACCCGTACGCCTCGCTGGACCCGCGGATGCCGATCAACGAGGTGGTCGCCGAGCCGCTGCGCATCCACGGCCGCTACGACGACGGCGGCCGCGATCTGGTGCGCGACCTGCTCAAGACCGTCGGGCTCAAGCCCGAGCACGGCAACCGGTTCCCGCACGAGTTCTCCGGCGGGCAGCGCCAGCGGATCGGGGTGGCCCGGGCGCTGGCCCTGCGGCCCAAGGTGCTGGTGCTCGACGAGCCGGTGTCCGCGCTGGACGTGTCCATCCAGGCCGGCGTGCTGAACCTGCTCGACGAGCTGCAGGCCGAGCTGGGGTTGTCCTACCTGTTCGTCTCCCACGACCTGTCGGTGGTGCGGCACACCGCGGACCGGATCGCGGTGATGTACCTGGGCCGGATCGTGGAGACCGGGCCGGCGGAGGCGCTGTTCGAGGGCCCGGCGCACCCCTACACCCAGGCGCTGATCTCGGCGATCCCGCTGCCCGACCCGCGCAAGGAGCGGGCCCGGGAGCGGATCACGGTGGTCGGCGACGTGCCCAGCCCGGCCGACCCGCCCAGCGGCTGCCGGTTCCGCACCCGCTGCCCGAAGTTCGCCGACGAGCTGGGTGAGGCCGAGCGCAGCCGCTGCGTCGAGGACAACCCGGAGCTGGTCGACCGCGGGCAGGGCCACCCGGTGGCCTGCCACTACGCCGAGCGGCGGGTCCTCATCTGAGTCCGCAGGACGCGTCGTACAGTGCGGGCGTGGCCAGCCCGACCACCGCACCGCCCGCCCGGCGCCGGCTGCTGCTGGTGCACGCGCACCCGGACGACGAGACGCTGGCCACCGGGGGCACCATCGCCCGCTACGCCGCCGACCCCGACACCGCGGTCACCCTGGTCACCTGCACCCTCGGCGAGCAGGGCGAGGTGATCCCGGCCGGGCTCGCGATGCTCGCCGCCGAGCACGCCGACCAGCTCGGCGGCTACCGGATCGGTGAGCTGGCCGGGGCCTGCGCCGCGCTCGGCCTGACCGACCACCGCTTCCTCGGCGGCGCCGGCCGCTGGCGCGACTCCGGCATGGTCCTGGCCGGGCACGGCGTGCGCGCCGCGACGCCCGAGCGGCTGCACCCGCGCGCGCTGGCCCGCCCGGAGGCGTTCGCCGAGCAGGTGGACGCGCTGGTCGAGGTGCTCGCCGAGGTGCGGCCGCAGGTCGTCGTGACGTACGCGGCCGACGGCGGCTACGGCCATCCCGACCACGTCCGCGCGCACGACATCACGGTGGCCGCGCTGGCCCGGGTGCCGGCCCGGCTGGCCTGCACGGTCGTCTCCCGGTCCGCGCTGGACGCCGGGGTGGCCCGGATCGCCGCGCTGCCCGGCCTGCCCTGGCGCCCGCCCGCCGCCGGCGAGCTGCCCGGTGTGGACGACGCCGAGATCGGCGTCCGGCTGGACGTCACCGCGCAGCGGGCGGCCCGGGTGGCCGCGCTGCGCGCCCACGCCACCCAGGTCGAGGTCTGGGACGACGGGGCGGACGGCGCGGTCGGCTGGGCGCTCAGCAACGGAGTGGCCCAGCCGCTGCTCGACGTCGAGGACTTCGTGCTGCCCGACGGCCCGCCCGGCCCGCTGGACGACCTGTTCGCCGGGGTGGCGCCGTGACCGGTCCGCCACCGGCGGCGCCGGCCGCCTCCGAGGGCGGCATGCTCGGCCTGTTGCTGCTCGACGCGCTGCTGCTGGGCGCGTTCGGGCTGGTGTTCACCCCGCTCCACGTCGGGGCGGTACCGGTCCCGCTCGGCGCGCTGCTGGTGATCGTGATCCTGCCGTGGCTGGTGCTGCGGGCCGCCGACATCGACCCGCGGCCCGGCGTCGCGGCCGCGCCGATGTGGGTCTGGCTGCTCACCGTGCTGGTGCTGGGCCTGTGGGGCCCGGGCGGGGACGCGATGCTGCCGCTGGCGCCGTCGACGCTGTGGACGACGGTGCTGCTGCTCGGCGGCGGGATGATCGCCGGCTCCGTGGCGCTGGGGTTGCGCCGCGTCCGCGGTGCGGCGCGGTTCGCCGGGCCGGATCAGGGCGGCACCAGGTAGCGGTACCGGTGGTGCTCGACGAACCCGACCCGGTCGTAGAGCGCGCGGGCCGGGCCGTTGTGCAACGCCACCTGCAGCACGCCCCAGCGGGCCCCGTGCCGGAGCCCCCAGGCCGCGGCCGAGCGCAGCAGCGCACCGGCGAGCCCCCGCCGCCGCACCTCCGGCAGCACGTCCAGCCAGGACAGGTGCAGGTGGTCGGCGACCAGGGTGGCCCGCAGCCGGCCGACCGCGGCCCCGTCCGGGTCGCGGAGCAGGGCGAACGCGGTCCGGGGCACGCCGCCGGGGTCGAGCACGCGGCGCTGTGCCGCGGTCGGGTCGGCGCCGCCGCCCAGCCGCCACCACTGTTCGGCCGGGCGCTCCGGCAGCTCCACCCGGTCGTCGGGCGGGCCGAGCGGGCCGGAGTCCAGCGCGGCGACCATCACCGAGACCTCGGCCCCGGCCCGGTGCCCGGCGTCGAGCACCCAGCCCTCCCGGCTCACCGCCCGGTCCCACGGCGACCCGATCGGGGCCTGCACCCGCGGCGGGACGCCGTGCTCGGCGGCGAACCCGCGGGCCACCTCCAGCGCGGCCGCGACCGGCATCCCCGGATCGCCGATGGCCAGCGCGCAGTTGGCCCGGCCGGTGTAGCCGCCGGCGGCCCGCAGCCGCCACCCGCCCAGCGCGCGCTCGTGCTCGGCCGGCCAGGCGTCCGCGCACAGGCCCTCCACCCGGACGATCGCGGCCAGCGGGGCCCGTCGTGGGGGTGCGGGCGGCACCGCCCGCACGGCCACCACGGCGGCCCGGTCGACCCGCACCGGACCGCGTCGCCCGGCCACCACGAGCGCGTCGCCGTCGGCGGTCAGCTCGCCGACGGCGTCGCGGTACAGGGGGCGGCCGTCGCGCTCCCCGACCCGGAACCGCAGCGCGACCCGGCGGCCCAGCAACTCGCTCCCGACGTGCACGTTCCCATCCTCGGGCACCGCCGGGGACGCGCTTCTCACACCCGCCCCCGTTGCCGCTGCGGACCGGGCGCGATACATACTGGTGGCGTCCTGAACTGCCCGAGTGTGAGGACCATCGTGACCTACGTGATCGCCGAGCCCTGCGTCGACCTCCTCGACAAGGCGTGCATCGAGGAGTGTCCGGTGGACTGCATCTACGAGGGCGGCCGGATGCTCTACATCCACCCCGACGAGTGCGTGGACTGCGGGGCCTGCGAGCCGGTCTGCCCGGTCGAGGCCATCTACTACGAGGACGACGTCCCCGAGCAGTGGGCCGCCTACACCAAGGCCAACGTCGACTTCTTCGACGAGCTCGGCTCCCCGGGCGGCGCGTCCAAGATCGGCAAGATCGAGCGGGACGTGGAGCCGGCCGCCAGCCTGCCGCCGCAGCAGCACGACGAGTGATCCCCGCCCTCCCGGACTTCCCCTGGGACAGCCTGGCCGGGGACCGGGCGCTGGCCGAGGCGTACCCGGACGGGATCGTCGACCTGTCGGTCGGCACCCCCGTCGACCCGATCTCCCCGGTGGTCCGGGCCGCGCTGGCCGGCCCGGCCGCCGACGACCCCGGCTACCCGACGACGCACGGTCCGGCGTCCCTGCGCGAGGCGATCGCCGGCTCGCTGCGCCGCCGGTTCGGCGTCGTCGTCGACCCGGTGGCGGTGCTGCCGACCATCGGCTCCAAGGAGCTGGTGGCCTGGCTGCCGACGCTGCTCGGGCTGGGCGGCGGCGACACCGTGGTGATCCCCGAGCTGGCCTACCCGACCTACGAGGTCGGCGGCCGGCTGGCCCGCACCGAGGTGCTGCGCGCCGACTCCACCGCGGCGCTGGGCCCGCGCCGGATCGGCCTGCTGTGGGTGAACTCGCCGTCCAACCCGACCGGCCGGGTGCTGCCGCCCGAGCACCTGCGCAAGGTCGTGGACTGGGCCCGGGAGCGCGGCACGGTGGTGGCCTCCGACGAGTTCTACCTGTAGCTGTCGGACGGGGCCACCTCGATCCTGCACCCGGAGGGTATCGTCGACGTGGCGGTCGCCCCCCCCGTCGACCCGATCGCCCCGGTGGTCGGGGCCGCGGGGGCGGGCCCGGCCGCCGATGACCCCGGCTACCCGACGACGCACGGTCCGGCGTCCCTGCGCGAGGCGATCGCCGGCTCGCTGCGCCGCCGGTTCGGCGTCGTCGTCGACCCGGTGGCGG
>JASLAP010000280.1 GCA_030147065.1 Pseudonocardia sp.
TGTTCGTGCCCGACGCCGGGAAGGACCCGGCCAGCCTGGGTGTGGGCTGACGCGCGTGGACGTGCTGCTCGAAGGCCTGTGGGAGGCTCTGCGCCTGCTCGTGGTCGGCGACGAGGACACCTGGGCGATCACCGGGCTGACGTTGCGGGTCTCGGCGACCGCGACCGTGCTGGCCCTGCTGGCCGGGGTCCCGGTCGGGATCGCGGTTGCGCTCGGGCACTTCCCGGGGCGGCGGATCGCGTTGGCTGCCGCCCACACCGGGCTCGGGCTGCCGCCGGTGGTGGTCGGTCTGCTGGTGACGGTGCTGCTGTGGCGCAGCGGCCCGCTCGGCGGGCTCGGACTGCTGTACACGCCGACGGCGATGGTGCTCGCCCAGGCGCTGATCGCGACACCGGTCGTCGTGGCACTGTCCGCGGCGGCGGTGGCGCAGGTCGATCCGGAGTTCCTGGTGCAGATGCGCGGGGTCGGCGCGGGCCCCGTGCGTGCCGTGGCGCTGCTGCTCAACGAGGTGCGCACCCCGCTCCTGGCCGCGGCCGCCGCGGCCTTCGGGGCGGTGGTGAGCGAGGTCGGCGCGGCGCAGATGGTCGGCGGCAACCTCGTGGGGGAGACGCGGGTGCTCACCACCGCCGCCGTGCTCGCGACGAGCCGCGGCGAGTTCGCGTTGGCGATCGCGTTCGGGCTGGTGCTGCTGCTGGTCTCGTTCGCGGTGAATCTGGCGCTCGTGCTCGGCTCGGTGGAGGGCCCGACGCCGTCGCGCACCGCGCCCACCAGGACCCCGTCGCTGTGACACTGGAGGCCCGGGACCTGCGCGTGCACGTCCGCGACCGCCTGTTGGTCGACGTCCCCGCGCTGACCGTGCCCGCCGGCAGCGCGACTGCGATCCTCGGGCCCAACGGCGCCGGCAAGTCGACGCTGCTACGGGCGCTGGGGATCCTGTCGCGGCACCAGGTGACCGGCGAGGTGCTGCTCGACGGCGCGCCGTTGACCCCGGCCCGCAGTCGGGCGAGCGTCGCCGCGGTGCTGCAGCGGCCCGTCCTGCGCCGCGGCACCGTGATCGACAACGCCGCAGACGGGCTGCGCTTCCGGGGCGTGGACCGCCGTTCCGCCCGCGCCCGGGTCACGCCGTGGCTGGAGGCCCTCGGGGTCGCCCGTCTCGCCGGGCGGGACGTGCGCAGCCTGTCCGGCGGGGAAGCGCAGCGGGTGTGCCTGGTACGGGCGCTCGCTGTCGAGCCGCGGATGCTGTTGCTCGACGAGCCGTTCACCGGACTCGACAGCGCGACGCGGGTGGACCTGCTGGCCGATCTGCGCGCCGCCCTGAACCACCGTCCCGCCGCGACCGTGCTGGTCACCCACGACCGTGGCGACGCCCGCGCGCTGGCCGACGCCACCGTGCTGCTCATAGACGGGCAGGTGCGCAGCGCCGGACCCACCGCCGACGCTCTCGACCATCCCGTCGACGCCGACACCGCCCGCCTGCTCGGCTTCACCAACCTGCTCCCACCCGAGCTCAGCAGCCGCAGCGGAACCCTCGCCGCCCGTCCCGAGGACTGCCGGATCGTCGATCCCGACACGGAGCCTCCCGTCACCGACGCATCCGTGACGTTGCGCGGCACGCTCAGCCGAGCCGTGGTCCTCGGGGACGTCGTCCGGTTCGACGTCGACACCCCGGGCGGACCGCTCACCTGCCTGCAACCCGTCGGTACCGCACCCCCGCCCACCGGGACCACCGTCACCGTCCACGTCATGTCGACCCGTGAACTCGGCGATGCCGCGCGGGCCCCGACGAGCAGACCCGGGCCGTGGCAGCTCAGGACGCCGAGCTAGAAGGACCGCCGTTTGGTAGCGCGCTTCGTTTCGGGACGACGAGGCCGCGGTCGGCCGCAAGCCCCGGGCCGCCCCCTCTGCTCCTGCTGCCGACCGCGATCCCCGAAGCGTGTCCGCCCGGTAGCTGATTCATGTCCATCACGTGGTCGGCTCACCGGCCACCGCAGCTCATGGCGCGCGGTCGCCGAGTCCCCGAGACGTTCCGCCGACCACGAGTCCGGACACCTCGGGCGGGAGCGTCCACGGCAAGGCCCGAGCTGGGCGAAGGATGTGGGCGGAGGTCGCGGGGTGCGAGGACACGATCAGCTGTGGGGCGTGCGCGAGGTCTCCGACTACCTCGGCGTGCCGGTGATGACCGTTTACCACTGGCGCCGGCCGGCTACGGTCCGAAGGGCACGCGCGTCGGCCGCTACCTCCGCTACCGCCCCAGGACGTCCGCGACTGGTTCGACGCCCAGCTGCGCAAGACCTCCTGACCGGCCGATGCCACGCCCACCACTGCCGATCGGCACCTACGGGGCGATCACCACCCAGAGGCTGACAGACGGCTCCGGCTACCGCGCCTTCGCTCGCTTCCGCGATCACGACGGTGTCGCCCGCAAGATCGAACGAACCGGTCGCAGCGCCACCGCCGCCAAGAACCGCTTGAAAGAACACCTGCGCGACCGCGCCAGCCGAGGCCCAGCCGACGGCCTCACCGGCGAGTCCCGGTTCCGCGCCGCAGCCGAGCAGTGGATCAGCACTGAGCCCTTTCCAACCTGGCTGGAGACGGGCTCGTGCTGGTCCGGCGTGGTGTCACCGAGATGAGTGAAGCCCCTGCTAGACGGGCGATTGACTAGATCAACTCGCACTACCAGGAGCTTCGGTGCCTTCCTACCCCGCGGGGATGACCGTGTCCAACCACGACCTGATCACTCTGACCGACGCGCTGCGCCGCACCCGCAACCAGCGCGGCACCCGCTGGCGCCGGCTCTCGGTCGGCGAGCAGGCACTGCTCGTGCTGGCCCACCTGCGCAAGGGCCAGACCTACACCGACCTCGCCACCGGCTTCGGGATCGGCACCACCACCGCGTTCCGCTACATCGGCGAGGCCGTCGATGTCCTCGCCGCGTTGGCACCCACGCTCGCGCAGGCGATCGAGGTCGCCGCGCGCAGGGCATTCGTGATCCTGGACGGCACCCTGCTGCGCATCGACCGGGTCGGCATTGCCGCAGGCCGCGACCGGCCCTTCTACTCCGGGAAGTGGAAGTGCCACGGCATGAACATCCAAGTCCTCGCCGACCGGGACTGCCCAGACTTTGGTTGACCCGTATCGGGTAGGTGGGTCAGGGCCGCGTGGGCGGTGGTGCCGAGCAGTGTCTCGAACTCGATGGGGTGAGCCGGCCGAGGGTGTCCTGGCGTCTTCGGCGGTGGTAGGTGGTCTCGATCCAGGACACGATCGCGAGCCGGAGCTCGGCCCGGGTGGCCCAGCGGCGGCGGTTGAGCACGTTCTTCTGCAGGAGGCTGAAGAACGACTCCATCGCCGTGTTGTCGGCGCAGGTGCCGACCCGGCCCATCGACCCGCGGAGTTGCGCCGTGCGGAGATCGCGCTGGTAGGCGTGTGATCGGAACTGGCTGCCCCGGTCGGAGTGCACGATCGCGGTCGCGTCGGAGCACGCAGGGCGATGGCGTTGCCCAGCGCGGCCGCCGCGAGCTGGGAGGTCATGCGGGCGTCGATGGAGTAGCCGACGATCCGCCCGGAGCAGGCGTCCTTGACCGCGCACAGGTAGAGCTTGCCCTCGCCGGTGGGGGGCTCGGTGATGTCGGTCAGCCACAGCACGTTCGGTGTCTCGGCGGTGAAGCGGCGCTCGACGAGGTCGTCGTGGACCGGCGGTCCGGGTTGGCGGTGCCGGCCGCGGCGGCGGGCGTGCACCGACCACAGCTTCTGCAGGGTGCACAGGCGGTTGACCCCGGTTCCGTCCGGCGGTGATGCCGCGGTCGGCGAGCTCGTCGGTGATGAAGCGGTAGCCGAACTCGGGGTCGTCGTGATGGATGTCGATCGCAGCGTTGATCAGATGGGCATCGGCCCAGTCCCGGTCCGACACCGGCTGAGCTTTCCACCGGTAGAAGGCTTGCTTCGAGAAGCCGAGGACCCGGCAGGTCACCGCGACGGGCACTCCGTCGGCGGCCAGGTCGAGGACCAGCGGGAACATCATTTTGGGAGGGTGTCTCGGGCGAAGTAGGCGGTCGCCCGGCGCAGGATCTCGTTCTCCTGCTCCAACTGCTTGGTGCGTTTCCGCAACTCACGGTTCTCCGCCTCGAGGCTGCTGCCGGCCGGATCAGCGGGGGTCGACGTCGACC
>JASLAP010000313.1 GCA_030147065.1 Pseudonocardia sp.
GCGCCAAGGACTTCCGCACCTGGCACGCCACCGTGCTCGCGGCGGTCGCGCTGGCCGGCGCCCCGGCGCCGTCGAAGACCGGGCAGCGCAAGGCCGTCGTCGCTGCCATGAAGCAGGTGTCGCAGTACCTGGGCAACACCCCGACGGTCGCCCGCGCGTCCTACGTCGACCCGCGCGTCATCGACCTCTACAACTCCGGCACGGTGCTGGAGCTGCCGCCGGACGACGGCGACCCGCTCACCGCCCACGGCGCCCGCTCGCAGGCCGAGAAGGCGCTGCTGGAGCTGCTCGGCGACTGAGCACCAGCCGCTAGACGACCACGTTCACCAGCCGCCCGGGGACCACGATCAGCTTGCGCGGCTCGCGCCCGGCCAGCGCCGCCGCCACCTTCTCGTCGGCCAGCGCGGCCGCCCGCACCTGCTCGGCCGCGGCGTCGGCGGGCACCGTGACCCGGGACCGGACCTTGCCGTTGACCTGGATCGGGTACTCGACGGTGTCGGCGGCCAGGTAGCGCTCGTCGGCCACCGGGAACGGGCCGTGCGCCAGCGAACCGGAGTGGCCCAGCAGCGCCCACAGCTCCTCGGCGATGTGCGGGGTCAGCGGGGCCATCATCAGCACCAGCGGCTCGGCCACCGCCCGCGGGATCCCGGTCGCGGCGTAGGTCTTGACCAGGTGGTTGTTCAGTTCGATCAGCTTCGCCGCGGCGGTGTTGTGGTGCAGCACCGCGTAGTCCGCGCGCACTCCGGCGATGGCCCGGTGCAGCACGCGCAGGGTGTCGGCGTCGGGCTCGGCCTCGGTGACCCGGCACTCGCCGGTGTTCTCGTCGACCAGGTTGCGCCAGACCCGCTGCAGGAACCGCTGCGCCCCCACGACGTCGCGGGTCGACCAGGGCCGGGAGACCTCCATCGGGCCGGTGGACATCTCGTACAGCCGGAAGGTGTCCGCGCCGTAGCGCTCGCACATCTCGTCGGGGGTCACCACGTTGCGCAGCGACTTGCCCATCTTCCCGTACTGGCGGCGGACCGGCTGTCCGTTCCACGTGAAACCGCCGTCGTCGTCCTCGACGACCTCCTCGGCCGGGACGTACGCGCCGCGGGCGTCGGTGTAGGCGAAGGCCTGGATGTAGCCCTGGTTGAACAGCCGCCGGAACGGCTCCTCGGAGCTGACGTGGCCCAGGTCGAACAGCACCTTGTGCCAGAACCGGGCGTACAGCAGGTGCAGCACGGCGTGCTCGACCCCGCCGACGTACAGGTCGACCCCGCCGGGGTCGCCCGGCCGGGCCGGGTCCGGCCCCATCCAGTACCGCTCGACCTCCGGGTCGACGAACCGCTCGGTGTTGGCCGGGTCCAGGTAGCGCAGGTAGTACCAGCAGGAGCCGGCCCACTGCGGCATGGTGTTGGTCTCGCGGCGGTAGGAGCGCGGACCGTCGCCCAGGTCCAGCTCGACGGCCACCCAGTCCTCGGCGCGCGACAGCGGCGGCTCGGGCTCGGAGTCCGCGGCGTCGGGCGGGAACGCGCTGGGGGCGTAATCGTCGATCTCCGGCAGCACCACCGGCAGCTGGTCGTCCGGCAGCGGGACCGGCAGCCCCCGGTCGTCCCAGACGACCGGGAACGGCTCGCCCCAGTACCGCTGCCGGGAGAACAGCCAGTCCCGCAGCTTGTACTGCACGACCGGGTCGCCGGCGCCGCGCGCGGCCAGCCAGTCGGTGATCGCGGCCTTGGCCTCGGTGACGCCCAGCCCGTCCAGGCTGATCTCGTCGTTGGCCGAGTTGATCGCCGGCCCGTCCCCGGTGAACGCCTCGCCGTCGAAGCCCTCGGTCGGCTGCACGGTGCGCACGATCGGCAGGCCGAAGACCCGGGCGAAGTCCCAGTCGCGCTGGTCCTGGCCGGGCACGGCCATGATCGCTCCGGTGCCGTAGCCCATCAGCACGTAGTCGGCGACGAACACCGGGACGTGCTCGCCGTTGACCGGGTTGGTGGCGTGCGCGCCGGTGAAGACGCCGGTCTTGACCCGGTTCTCCTGGCGGTCCAGCTCGGACTTGCGGACCGCGGCGGCGCGGTAGTCCGCGACCGCCTGCCGCGGGTCGGCGGCACCGCCGGTCCAGCGCTCGTCGGTGCCGGCGGGCCAGGCGGCCGGGGCGATCGCGTCGACCAGCGGGTGCTCCGGGGCCAGCACCATGTAGGTGGCGCCGAACAGGGTGTCGGGCCGGGTGGTGAAGACCTCGATGTCGGTGCCGTCCGCGCCCACGACCGGGAACCGCACCCGGGCGCCCTGCGAGCGCCCGATCCAGTTGCGCTGCATCGCCTTGACCGAGTCCGGCCAGTCCAGCCGGTCCAGGTCGGCGACCAGCCGGTCGGCGTAGGCGGTGATCCGCATCTTCCACTGCTTCAGGTTGCGGCGGAACACCGGGAAGTTGCCGCGCTCGCTGCGCCCGTCGGCGGTGACCTCCTCGTTGGCCAGCACCGTACCCAGCCCCGGGCACCAGTTCACCGGCGCCTCGGAGATGTAGGCCAGCCGGAACCCGTCGACGACGACGCGGCGCTCGTCGTCGGTCAGCTCGGCCCAGGACCGGCCGTCGGGGACCGGGCGGGTGCCGGCGGCGAACTCCGCCTCCAGCTCGGCGATCGGGCGGGCCTTCGCGGCCGCCTCGTCGTACCAGGAGTTGTAGATCTTCAGGAAGATCCACTGGGTCCACCGGTAGAACTCGACGTCGGTGGTGGCGACCGAGCGGCGGTCGTCGTGGGCCAGGCCCAGCTGCCGCAGCTGCGCGCGGTAGCGGCCGATGTTCTCGTCGGTGGTCTTGCGCGGGTGCGTGCCGGTCTGCACGGCGTACTGCTCGGCCGGCAGCCCGAACGCGTCGAAGCCCATCGCGTGCAGCACCGGCCGGCCGGTCATCCGCAGGTAGCGGCCCAGCACGTCGGTGCCGATGAAGCCCAGCGGGTGGCCGACGTGCAGCCCCGACCCCGACGGGTACGGGAACATGTCCAGCAGGTAGACCTTCGGCCCGTCGGCCGGGGGGTGGCCCGGCTCGGCCATCGGGCCCGACGGGTTGGGCACGTGGAAGGTGCCCTCGGCGTCCCACCGGTCCTGCCAGCTGCGCTCGATGCGCCCGGCCAGGGCGGCGCCGTAGCGGAACGGCGGGGTGTCGGTGTCCGGCCCGGTGGTGGGCGCGCCGGGGGCGGACGCGGTCGTGTCCGTGCTCATGATCCCGCTCCAGGGAGTTCGTGGTCGGCCCGGAAAACCAGAAGACCCCTCCGCCGCAGGGCGTGAGGGGTCGGCCGCGCCGGGAGAGCTCAGTGCGGCGCGGCCTCGGTAAGAAGTCGACGGGCCACGTCCCCAGGGTAGCGCCGCCCCGCGCCCGGCGACGACCGGGTTCGCCTACCCTGGAGCCGTGCCGATCTCCGTCCGCCTGGTCGTGGGTGTCCTGGAACTGCTGGCGGGCGCCGGGCTGCTCGCCGTGGCCGTGCTCGGCGCCCGCTCCCGGCTGCCCCGCAACCGCTGGGCCGGCGTGCGCACCGCCGCCACCCTGCGCACGGACGAGACGTTCACGCTGGCCAACCGGGTGGCCGCGCTGCCGGTCGGGGCGGCCGGCGCGGTGGCCGCGGTCGGCGGCGCGGCGCTGCTGGCCGGTGCCGACGGCCCGCTGGCCTGGGTGGTCCTGGCGATCAGCGCGGTCGGAGCCGTGGTGCTGGCCGGGGTCGGCGGGATGATCGGGGACCGGGCCGCGGCCGCGGTCCCGCGCGGACCGGCCCAGCGCGGTCCGGCCCAGCCCACCGGGTGCGCCGGCGAGTGCACCGGGTGCGAGCTGGTGGCCGGCTGCCGGCCGGGCGCCGCGCCGCTGGACGCCGCGGCGGAACCGGCCGACCGCGCCTGACCGCCGGGGTCACCAGCCCCAGGTACCGGGTTCGCCCTTGAACGGGCCGACCACGTCGTCGGTCACCCAGCCGCCGTAGAACCCGCCCGGCTGCGGGCGCACCCGCTCCCCGTCGAGGGTGATCTCGTCGAACGGACCGGCGTACACCGCGACCCGGTCCAGCAGCTCGGGGTAGCGCTCGTCGGGCCGCGGGTACCACCAGCCCACCGC
>JASLAP010000359.1 GCA_030147065.1 Pseudonocardia sp.
TGCTGCTGCACGCCCCGCTGCTCACCGCGACCGCCGCGCTGGCCCTGCCCGGTGGGCCGTTCGCGCTGCCGGTGCTGGCGTTCGCTCTGCTCAGACGGGGGCGGCCGGCGCTGCGCTTCCTGGCCGCGGTGACGCTGGTGCCGGTCGCGGTGGCGGCCGCGGTGTGGACCGCGCTCGGCGGGCACGACGTCGAGGCCGGGCTCGGGTTCGCCACCGCGACCGGCACCAGCGTCACCGCGGCCAGGAAGCGCAGCGCCGGGCGCCCCCGGCTGAGCAGCGCGAACGCCAGCACCGGCAGCGCGAACGGCCCACCGGGCAGGGCCAGCGCGGCGGTCGCGGTGAGCAGCGGGGCGTGCAGCAGCAGCGCGGTGCGCGGGCGAGTCCGGCGCAGCAGCACCGGAGGGACCTGCAGCAGCGCAGCCACGACGCCGACCGCCCACGAACCGGGCGCGATGCCCGGGTCGGCCGCCAGGCCGATCAGGGACAGCCCGACCAGCAGCGTGACCAGGGCCAGGTCGGCCCACCGCTCAGGGCGCACCGACCAGCCCGTTCTCGTAGGCGTAGACGACGAGCTGGACCCGGTCGCGCAGGCCGAGCTTGGTCAGCAGGTGCGACACGTGGGTCTTGACGGTGGTGCCGGCGACCTGCAGCCGGGCGGCGATCTCGGGGTTGGTGAGGCCGGCCGCGACCAGCGCGAGGACCTCCCGCTCCCGCCCGGTCAGGTCCGACCGACCGGCCGGCAGCGGCGGCGGGTCGCCCTCGACGTAGGCCGCGACCAGCCGGCTGGTGACCGACGGCGCGAACAGCGACTGCCCGGCGTGCACCGTGCGCACGGCGGCCTGCAGGTCTTCCGGCTCGATGTCCTTGAGCACGAATCCGCTGGCCCCGGCGCGCAGCGCGTCCCAGACGTGCCGGTCGAGGTCGAAGGTGGTGACGACCAGGACCCGCACCGGCGGCCCGTCCAGCGCGGTGATCCGCCGGGTGCCCTCGATCCCGTCCACGCCGGGCATCCGGACGTCCATCAGCACCACGTCCGGGCGCAGCCGCTCGGCCAGCGCCGCGGCCGCGGCGCCGTCCCCGGCCTCGCCGACGACCTCGATGCCCGGCGCGGCGTCGAGGACGACCCGCAGGCCCGCCCGGACGACGGCCTGGTCGTCGGCCACGATCACCCTCGTCGTCACCCGGCCCCCTTTTCGCGTCCATCCTGACAGCGCGCGCGCCGCGTCGTCGGCTCGGCATACTCGGTCCGGTGTCGTCGGTGATCGTCCTCAAGCTGGCGGCGATCTTCGGCGTGGTGGCGATCGGCTACGGGTGCGGGCGCACCCGGATGTTCGCCGGCCCCGACGCCCTGCGCCTGCTGACCGACCTGGCCTTCTTCGTCTTCACCCCGGCCCTGCTGTTCCGGCTCACCGCCACCGTCGACCTGGCGGCCCTGCCGTGGGTGGTGATCGCGGTCTACTTCGGACCGGCGATCGGGCTGGTGCTGCTGGTGTACGGCTGGCAGCGGATCCGGCACACCGGCGCGGCGCCGTCGGTCCGGGCGATCTCCACGACCTTCGGCAACACCGTGCAGCTGGGCATCCCGATCGTCCTGGCGCTGTTCGGCGACGAGGGGATGGCCGTGCACATCCCGATCACCAGCCTGCACGCGCTCATCCTGCTGACGGTCCTGACCGTGCTGGTCGAGCTGGACCTCGCCCGCGAGGGCGACGGGCGCCCGTCGGTGACGGCGACCGCCCTGCTCACCGTGCGGCGCACGGTCGTGCACCCGGTGGTGCTGCCGGTGCTGCTCGGCCTGGTGGTGAACCTGCTCGGGCTGCCCCTGCCCGGCCCCGTCGACGACCTGCTGGTCGTGCTCGGGCAGGCCGTCGTCCCGGTGTGCCTGGTGCTGATCGGGTTGGCGCTGGCGCACCACGGCGTCGGCGGCGTGGCCCGGCCGGCGCTGTGGCTGTCGATCGGCAAGCTCGCCGTGCTCCCGGCGCTGGTCCTGGGGGTCGGGTACGCCGCCGGGCTGCGGGGCGTGCCGCTGTCGGTCGCGGTGCTGTGCGCGGCCCTGCCGATCGGGTCGAACGCCCAGCTGTTCGCCCAGCGCTACCGGGCGCTGGAGGCCGAGACGTCGACCGCGCTGGTCGCCTCGACGCTGGCCTTCGTGGTCACCGGCCCGCTCTGGTTGTTCGCCCTCGCCGCGCTGCCCTGAGCCCGCTCAGGCGTCCGGGTCGAACGCCCCGGCGTCGCGGAGTTCCCGCACCGCTGCGACCAGGTGCCCGAGTGCCGGGTCGCCGTTGTCGCGGCGCCAGACCAGGTGGCAGTCCACGGCCGGGCCGGGCTCGGTGAACGGCCGGAAGGAGATGCCCGGGACGGACCGGTCCGCGGCGACGCTGCGCGCGGTGATCGCGAACGCGGCGCCGGCCAGCACCAGCGGCAGGATCCGGTCCAGGCTCGCCACCTCCTGGTGGACCACCACCCGCACGCCGTGCTCGGCGAGCTGCTCGACCATCCGGTCGTGCAGCGCCGGGTTCACCGCCCGCGGCACCACCACCAGCGGCAGCCCGGACAGTCGCGGCGCCGGCACCGCCGCTTCGGACGCCAGCGGGTGGCCCGCGGGCAGCACGACGACCAGCGGTTCCCGCGCGACGACCAGCGAGGTGAGCTCCGCGGTGAGCGCCGGGGTCCAGCCGAAGCCCGCGTCGAGCCGCTGCTCGGCCAGCGCGACCAGCTGGTCGGGCGTGGTCATCGGCTCCGGTGCCACCCGGACGCCCGGCGCCCGCTCGGCCAGCCGCGCCGACGCCAGCCGCACCAGCAGTGGCGAGATCGAGTCGGCGTAGCCGAGCCGGACCTCGCCGCTGCGCCCCTGCGCCGCGTGCCGGCCGACGTCGAGGGCGTGCGCGGCGGTCTCGACCACCCGGCGGGCCTCGGGCAGGAACGCCTCGCCCCGGCTGGTCAGCCCGACCCGGCGGCTGGTCCGGGTGAACAGCGGGGCGCCCAGCTCGCGTTCGAGCCGGCGGACCTGCTCGCTCACCGACTGCTGGGTGACGTGCGGCCGGGCCGCGGCCCGGCCGAAGTGCAGCTCCTCGGCCACGGCCAGGGCGTACTCGAGCTGCCGCAGTTCCACGCCGCTCCGATCGACAGGCTGTGCCTGTCGACCGTACCGCTCCTCGCCGTTGATCAGCCCGGCGACGGGGCGCGTAATGGGGACATGACTACCTGGTTCATCACCGGTGCGTCCCGGGGGATCGGCCGCGAGCTGACCGAGCAGCTGCTGGCCCGGGGCGACCGCGTCGCAGCGACCCTGCGCCGTCCCGAGCAGTTCGCCGACCTGGCCGCCGAGCCCGGCGACCGGCTCTGGACCCGCGCCCTCGACGTCACCGACACCGCGCAGATCCGCGCCGTCGTCGACGCCGCGTTCGCCGAGCTGGACCGGATCGACGTCGTGGTGTCCAACGCCGGCTACGGCGTCATCGGCGCCGCCGAGGAGCTGTCCGACGCCCAGATCGACGACCTGCTCGCCACCAACCTGACCGGTTCCATCCAGCTGATCCGCGCGGTCGTGCCGCACCTGCGCGCCCGGGGCGGCGGGCGGATCCCGCAGCTGTCCAGCATGGGCGGGCAGATGGCGTTCCCGGGGTTCTCGCTCTACCACGCCAGCAAGTGGGGGATCGAGGGTTTCGTCGAGGCCTTCGCCCCCGAGGTCGAGCCGTTCGGCATCCGGACCACGCTGGTCGAGCCCGGCATGATCCGCACGTCGTTCTACGAGGCGGTGACCCGCGCCGAGCCGCTCCCGCAGTACGCGGACAACCCGTTGATCACCCGCGGCACCACGCCGGTCGAGTCGATGCCCGGCGACCAGGCCAAGGTGGCCTCCGCGATGATCGACGTGGCCGCGGTGACCGACCCGCCGCGCCGGCTGCTGCTCGGCTCGGACGCCCACCGCCTGGTGCGCGACGCGCTGGCCGAGCGGCTGGCTGCCGCCGACGCGCAGCGCGACTCCGCCGCCGCGACCGACGTGGACGGCCTCAGTCCAGCTCGGACGTCGTAGGGCCGTACTCGCGGGTGACGTGGGCGACGCGGACGCGGTAGTCGGAGTACCAGACCTCGCGTCCGCGCCGCTGCGCCACCAGGTGCGCCGCGTGCTGCTTCCAGGCCCGCGCCGACTCCTCGTCGCGGAAGTAGGCGACGGTGATCCCGACACCCTCGCGCGCCGACTCCGCGCCGAGGTAGCCGGGCTGCTGAGCGGCCAGCTCGAACATCGTGTCGGCCATCCGGGCATAGCCGTTGTCGCCCTCGGTGCGCAGCGACGTGAAGATCACCGCCACGTAGGGCGGTTCCGGTGTCGTGGCGATGTCGTGCACCCGGCCACGATCGCATCCGCCGGGCCGGGGTTCGACGGGTTTCCGGCCGGGCCGTCAGCGCGCGGTGATCTCGAAGACGGCGACCCGGTCGGCCGCGGCCGCGAACTGGTCCGGGTCGGCGCGCTGGACCAGCCCGAGCCGCACGAAGAACCCGACGCCGTGCGGCACCTCCCGCGGGAACGCCCGCATCACCTCGCGGCGCAGGTCGGGGTCGTGCACCTCGTGCAGCGCGATCCGGCGCACGGACCGCCGGTGTCGCAACTCGCCGTGCCCGGCCGCCCGGGCGTTGCGGGCCCAGTCGGACCGGGGGAGCCCGGCGATCACGTACTCGCGGCCGTCGACGTGCAGCGGGGAGACGGGGGTGGAGCGCGGGGCGCCGGTGGTGCGGCCGGGGACGGCCAGCACCCGGACGGTGCCCAGTGGCACACCCAACCGCTGGAACGCCCGGACCACCCGGTTCACCGGCCGGAGCCAACCCGGCAGCGCGCCGGTCTGCTGTGTCATGACAGATCCCTTCGATAGTCGAAGTAATGTCCCCAGGGTATATTGCTTCGAGTGTCGAAGCAAACAGCGGACGTCGAGCGGGTGGCCCGGGCCGCGGCCGACTTCGGGGCCGCGGCCGACGACGTCGACGCCGCGACCGCCGTCGCCCTCGGGGTGAACCGGACCGACCTGCGCCTGCTCGGCCTGGTCCACCGCGCCGGCTCGCTGTCGGCCGGCGCGCTGGCCTCCGCGGCCGGCCTGAGTCCCGCCGCCACGACCACGGCGGTGCAGCGGCTCGTCGCGGCGGGGCACCTGCTCCGCGAGATCGACCCCGCCGACCGTCGCCGCACGGTGCTCACCGTCACCGACTCGGCCGCCGCCTCCATCGCCCTCGCCTACGGCCCCGTCGCCGACGACGGCCGGCGCGAACTCGCCGGCTACCAGTCCGCCGAGCTGGCCGTGATCGAGCGCTTCCTGCGCGCCGGGATCGACCTGCAACGCCGCCACGCCGCCCGCATCCGCACCCTGGCGCCCTGATCACGGACCCCGTCCGGCCGGGGCGAGAGCGACTCTCGCTCCTAGGCGTCGGGGGCTGCTGCTCCCGGGCGGGCTGGACGAGTGTGACTTTCGTTCGGCTGGGTGGAGCGAGTGCGACTCTCGTTCGGCTGGGTGGGGCGGGAGCGACTCTCGCCCCACGGGTTCGGGTCGCCGCGCCCGGGCGAGCCGAACGAGTGTGGCTCTCGTTCAGTCGGGTGGAGCGAGTGTGGCTTTCGTTCGGCCGGGCGGAGCGAGTGTGACTCTCGTTCGGCTGGGTGGGGCGAGGGTGTCGCTCGCCGGGGTGCCGTCAGGGGGTGGCGGCGGACTCGATGCCGTCGAGGAGGCGGTGCAGGCCGTAGGTGGTGGAGTCGGCGGTCTGGGCGCGGGCGCCGCGGTCGAAGCCGCCGGCCTCGTGCACCGCGGTCATGGCCGGGTGGCGCTCGACGTCGAAGTAGTCCTCCCAGACCGCGCCGCGCGCGGTCCACCACGCGTCGCCGGACTCGCCGGAGGTCCGCTCCACCTCCTCGTCCTCGACGAGGAGCATCGCCGCGGCCCGGACGAACGTGGCGACGGCGAGGGCGGCCAGGTTGCGGCGGTCGGCGGGCAGGTCGAGCCCGGTCAGGGTGGACAGCAGGTACTCGGTCTCGGCCATGGTGCCGGGGCCGGGCGGGGGGCGGACCGCGGAGACGTGCCGCATCCACGGGTGCCGGCGGAACATCTCCAGCGTGCGCTCGGCGTAGAGCTCGACCTGCTCGCGCCACGGGCCGGGGCGGGGTTCGTCGGGGCCGGGCAGGGCGCGGTCGGTGAGCACCTCGTCGACCATCAGGTCGACCAGCTCGGCCTTGGACCGCACGTAGCTGTAGAGGGTCATGGTGCCCACCCCGAGCGAGGCCGCGACCCGGCCCATGGTGACGCCGGCCAGCCCGTCGGCATCGGCCAGGGCCACGGCCCCGCGCACCAGTTCGTCCACCGACAGCCGGGCCGGCCGGCCGGGACGGGTGGGCCGCGTGGGCGGCGGGCGGTGGCGCCGCCAGAGCAGCGGCAGCAGCCGTTCCGGGTCGTTCCCGGTGTCGTTCCCGGTGTCGTTCTGGGTGTCGTTCTGGGTGTCCACGGCCCTCCGCTCGGATTCCCGTAGACAGTACGCCTATGCTTTTCCGTATGACACACGGAAAAGAGACCATCCTGGTCACCGGAGCGACCGGGAACGTCGGGCGGCTGGTGGTGGACCGGCTGCTGGCGGCCGGGGCGCGGGTGCGGGCGCTCACCGCGCGGCCGGAGCGGGCCGCGCTGCCGGCGGAGGTCGAGGTGGTGCGGGGCTTCGTCGGGCGCGTGGAGACGGTCCGTCCGGCGCTGGCGGGCGTCGGCAAGCTCTACCTCGCGCCGCACCCGCCCACCGCCCGGGAGGTCGCCGCGCTCGCCCGGGAGGCCGGCGTCGAGCACGTGGTCGACCTGGCCGGCGAGGAGGGCGGGTTCTGGCACGACATCGAGGGGGCGGTCGAGGACGCCGGGGTCGACTGGACGCACCTGGAGCCGGGGGAGTTCATGGAGAACGCCGGCGACTGGGCCGAGCAGATCCGCACCCTCGGCGTCGTGCGCGACGCCCACCCGCAGGCCGCCAACGCCCCGATCGCCCTCGCCGACATCGCCGCGGTGGCCGCCGCCGCGCTCCTCGACGACCGGCACCGGGGCCGCCGCTACCCGCTCACCGGGCCGGAGTCGATCACCCGCGCGCAGCGGGTGGCCTGGATCGGGGAGGCGCTCGGCCGGGAGGTCCCGTTCGTCGAGCTGACCCACGAGGAGGCGGTGGCCGACAAGACCCCCGGCATGGGCGAGGAGGTCGCCCGCTGGTACCTCGACGGCGTCGCCGCCCTCGTGGAGCACCCGCAGCCTGCCGTGCCGACCGTCGAGGAGGTCACCGGCCGCCCGGCCACCCCCTTCGCCCGCTGGGCCCGCGACCACGTCCACCTCTTCCGCTGACGCGACCGGCTGGTCCGAAGGGGGCGCAGCGGACGCGGCGGGCATCCGCCCGGAAGGGGGCCGGCCGCCGATCGGGGGACGGCTAGGCTGCCCCCGGAGGGGCGCAGGTGCCTCCCGTCGGACACGGTCGGCGCATCTGCGACCCTGGACGGACTCCCGGGCCGGGGGGTGCACACGACCGGGAGGGCGAACTGTTGCTGGACGTGCTGACGAGCGTCGGACACCTGCTCTACAGCGCGTGGTTGCTCCCGGTGCTCGTCGTCATGATCGCGGTGGACGGCCCGTTCCCGATGCTGCCGAGCGAGACCCTGCTGATGTCGGCGGCCACGCTGGCCTTCGGCAGTCACGACATGGGCGCGGTGGCCGGGCTGTTCGTCGCCGCCGTCGTCGGCTCGATGATCGGTGACGTCGTGGTGTTCGGGCTGGGCCGGTCCTCGCAGCGGGTGGTCGCGCTGACCGACGTCCAGGTCGGGATCTCCGGCTGGGTGCGCCGGCACGTGCTGGCCCGGCCCGGGGTGGTGCTGGTCGGCGCCCGCCTGATGCCCGGTGGCCGGTTGGTGAGCACCGCGGCCGCGGGTCGGTTCGGCCTGCCGTTGCGCCGGTTCCTGCCCTGGTCGCTGGCCAGTTCGGCGGTGTGGGGCTGCTACATGCTGCTGGTCGGGCTGGCGCTGGGTCCGGTGACCGGTGGCCGTCCGCTGCTGTGCCTGGCCGCCGGGGTGGCCATGGCCGTGGTCACCGCGGGGGCGTTCGCGCTGGCCCAGCGGCTGCGCCGGTGGTGGGTGCCGGCTCCGGCCCGGGTCGCGGAGGAACTGCTCCCGATCCGGTGACGAGTGGCCGTCCACGACGAGAGCGGTGCTCTTGACGCGGGCGGCCCTCTGCTGTTCACTGTTCCTTACCGAGAGCACTGCTCTCCGGATCGAGGAGGAACACCGTGACCACCACCCCCCGCAACATCGTGCCGGGCCGAGCCGACCACGTCTTCAACGCCGTCGTCCAGCGGCTGACCCGGATGGGCGTCAGCGTGATGGGGTCGCGCGTCCTGGCCGTGCGCGGCCGCTCCAGCGGGCAGTGGCGGACGGTGCCGGTCAACCTGCTCACCCTGGACGGGGAGCGCTACCTGGTCGCCCCGCGCGGGCACACCCAGTGGGTGCGCAACATCCGCGCCGCCGGTGGCGGTGAGCTGCGGCTGGGTCGCCGGGTCGAGGCGATCACGGTCGAGGAGCTGGCCGACGCGGACAAGCCGCCGGTGCTGCGCGAGTACCTGCGCAAGTGGGCCTGGGAGGTGGGCCGGTTCTTCGACGGCGTCAGCGCGAAGTCGACCGACGAGGAGCTGCTCGCGATCGCCC
>JASLAP010000382.1 GCA_030147065.1 Pseudonocardia sp.
GGAACGTGCCGCTGCGCAGGTGCCGGTAGAGCGTCGACTCGTCGAGCCGGAGGATCTCGGCCGTCTCCGCCGCTGTGTAGAACGACGGCCGACCGACCGCCGGCGCCTGCCTGTCCTGGTGTGTCCCCACTCCTGCCTCCCTTGTTCGTGCCTGTGGCGAGTTCTGTCGCCTGTCCATCCGCTCACCCCTCGGTTGTTACTTCACGCTCAGTTTGAGCCTAGATTGATAGTTCGTCAACAGCGATCCGCGCTCGAAGTGCAAGCGGGATCGCGCTCTAGCTACGCTCGCCGCACCACGGGACTCCGGGAGTGCGCGTGAACCAGGACTGGACGGCCGTCGGTACCGCGCTGCGCGAACGCCTCGACGAGCGCGGCATGACGATGACCGAGCTGGCCGGACGCTCCGGCGTCTCGCTGACGACGGTGCGAGAGCTGGTGCACGTGCTGAACACCCGCCGACGCCAGCCCCGGACGCTCGCCTCGCTGTCCACGGCGCTCGGCTGGCCGGCCGAGCACCTCGGGACCGTGCTGCGCGGCCAGGCCGCGTCCGAACCCGAGCCGGGCGAGCTGGCAGCGGTTCAGCGCGAACTTCGCGATCTCCGCCGCCGGGTGGAGGCGCTCGAACGCGCTTCCGGCGATAGCGGCTGACCTCGGCATTCGACGCCTCCTCTCTGGTTCCGTGGCCCTATCGGGCCGTACAGGAACCAGAGTGGATTTCCGGAACCGCCCACGACAGGGCGCACTCGGGGGCACACTTGGACACTCCGGCGCGCGCATCGGGGGTGGTCAGGGTCGTGCCGACGAACGAGCGCCTCGCGGCGTTGATGACCGAAGCCGGGTTCCTCGACCGGGCGGGAACGGTCGGCCGAAAGAGCTTCGCCCGCGCGGTGACCAACTCCGCGTCGGCGCGCGCGGCCGGCCGGAGCTATTCGCACACCTACGTCAGCCGCTGGCTCGACGGCACCGTTCCGCGCGACGACGACACCCGCAACGCCATCCGCGAGGCCCTCGGCGGGCGGCTCGGGCGCGTGGTCGCCCTCGACGAACTCGGATTCCCGACCGCCGGCCCGGTTTCACCGGACGCCGGGCTCGCCTACCCCGACGAACCGGCCGAGAGCGCAGGCACGGTCGCGCAACTGTTCGACGCCGACCTGACCGGAGCAACCCAGCTCGTCCAAGCGCCGCCGAACCTCGCGGCCGGGATCGATGCCGCCATGGCCTGGCTGGTCGGGGCACAACGTCCGCTCGCCGAGTCGGCCTCGCGATCCCGGATCGGCGTAGCGGACGTCGAGCGGCTGCGCGCCATGCGCGACTCCTTCGACCGGCTCGACAGCACCTTCGGCGGCGGTCACGCCCGCAACGCGCTCGTGCAGTACCTCCGCACCGAGCTGCCGGGCCTGCTGCGCGCCGGCGGCTCCGCTGACGTCCGCCGGGCGCTCTATACGGCGGCCGGCGAGTTGACCCAGCTCGCCGCGTGGATGGCGTACGACGCCGGGCTGCACGGCCTGGCGCAGCGCTACTTCATCCAAGCCCTCGGCCTCGCCGACGCCGCCGAGGATCGGCTGCTGGCCGCGAGCATCCTGGACGCGATGAGCCACCAGGCCTCGTTCCTCGGCCGCTACCGGGAGGCCGCGAACCTGGCCCGCGCCGCGCAGCTCGGCACCAAGGCGGCCGGGGTACCGATCCTGACCGCGCACTTCCACGTCATGGAGGCCCGCGCGCTCGCCCGCACCGACGCCGCCTCGGAATGCGACCGGGCGATGGCCGCGGCCGTCGAGCACTTCGACCACCACACGCCGGGCGACGGCCCCGCCTGGATCGGCTACTTCGACACCGCCGAACTCGCCGCCGAGCTGGGCCATTGCCACCGCGACCTCGGCCGGCCGGACCGGGCGATCGCCTACGCGGCCGAGGCGCTCGACTCCGCCTCCGGCGACTACGCGCGCAGCGACTTCTTCGTGGCGATGGTGCTCGCCGACGCCCACCTTGACCAGGGCGACGTCGAGGAAGGCTGCCGCGTGGCCGGCAAGGCCATCGAGGTCGGCGAGAGCCTGTCCTCGGCGCGCTGCCGCGGCTACGTCGACGAGTTCAAGCAGCGGCTGCGCAAGCACAAGGCGAGCCCGGTCGTGCGCGACTTCGTCGGCCGCGTCCGGGAGAACCGGCTGTGGGTGCCGGTCGGTCAGTAGGCGCCCCAGTCGTGCCGACTCCCGCCAGACCGCATGGCCGCGATCCGCTTGCGCGCCTCCCCCGCCGCGGCCTCGTCGGTGGCCGCCTTCTTGCTGATCCACGCGGTCATGGCGACCTCGCGCATGTCGGCCAGCGCCTCGTAGCCGTCCCACTCGGTGATGTCGTAGCCGTAGACCTCGACGAAGGTCCGGTACTCCTCCGCGGTGTGCCAGCCGAACCGGTCGGCGAAGAGCGCGGTCTGGATCAGGTCCCACTCGTGCGGGCCGATGGCGAAGCTGTCCAGGTCGATCAGGACGGGGTTGCCGTCGGTGTCGACCAGGACGTTGCCCACGTTCGCGTCCCCATGGACCACGCCGGCTCCGAGTGGAAAGGCCATCACGGCGAACTGCTCCCGTGCTCCGGCGTAGCGGTCCTGGAGGTAGCCGGCGTCGGCCGGGTCCAGGCCGTTAAACGTCGGCAGCGGGGTGCCGGGCGCGCCGAACGGACGCAGCTCGGGCAGCTGCTCGGACGGCGGTGGCGGCGGGAGCTCGTGCAGCCGCCGGATCAGCTCGGCGACCTGGTGGATCGGCGCATAGACGGTCGCTGGGGCGATCGACTCCCAGAACGTGACCACCCGACCGCCGGTCTCGATCGGCTGCTCGACGTCGACCGCACGTGTTACCGGGTAGTTGACCGAGGTCAGCCAGCGGGAGACCGCGATCTGCATGGCCGCGTTCGGGCGTGCAGCGGTGCTAGGCGCCACTCGGGCGATGGTCTCCGGATCGAGGCGGAACACGGCGTTGGAGCCGAGCCGGATCAGCTCGGCGTTGCTGGCCGGCAGGCCGGCAGCTTCCGCTGCCTGCTCCAGCGCGCGGCGGGCGGACTGCTCGGTGAACGAGTCGGTCGCGAGTTCCGTCATGGTGGTCTGTGCCTGCCCCGGATTGTCGTCGCGCTGATGATCCCGACCCTACGCAGGCCACCAAGATCCTTCAGCAGCGCCGAACTGGTCGAGCAACCGACGCGGATGTCACTACCCAGGACCGAGAGCAGAGGCCGGACGCCCGTCCGCTGAGGATCTGGCCATTGTCCAAGATGCTCGGGGTCACTCGGACGAAACGGTAGGAGCAACGTGGGCGCTGGTGGTGGTTGGTGCGACTCGGTCGGTGCGGAAGAGCTTGCCGTCGACGATGACGTGTGGCCAGCCCTGCTCGGCGACCTGCTGCAGCGCGTCGTGCAGGTCCGGACCCCGGTGACGGGTTCCCCGCGGGAACACCGCTGGGCACGCCTACCGCGATGAGCGTGCAGGCCACCGTCCACAACCTCGCCGGCACGGCCGCGTTCCAGGCCATGATCGCCGCCTGCTTCGTGCTGGCGCGACGGACGACCGGAGCCTGGGCTTGGACCGGCCGCCT
This sequence comes from Pseudonocardia sp., assembly GCA_030147065.1. Taxonomy (GTDB): domain Bacteria; phylum Actinomycetota; class Actinomycetes; order Mycobacteriales; family Pseudonocardiaceae; genus Pseudonocardia. Next base: position 3,579 of record JASLAP010000382.1, read on the forward strand.
GTGCGGCGCGCTGTTCGCCCTCGGACTCGCCTGGTGCTTCAGGGGCGGTGCGCTGGGTTCCCTCACCCTGTTCCTCGGCGTCGGCATCGCCTGGAGCTGGATCGGCGCCGCCGCCGCCCGCCTCGCCCACCCGAGCCGCCCCGCCTAACCCCACCTCCGCCCGAGGAAGGAGCCCACGATGGGACGGCAAAGGCCCGCCTCCTACTTCCCCTTCATCGAGAAGAAGTACGGCCACCCCATCAGCCACTGGATCGACCTCTCCACGCCAACACCGAGTTCACCCACCACGGCGAACTCGTCAGCTGGCTCAAGCAGGAGCACGGGCTCGGCCACGGCCACGCCACCGCCCTGGTCAGCCACGCGCTGGCGAACCGCCCCTGACACCGCGCCGTTCGGCACCGGCCCCGTTCCCGACGGCCGGTGCCGCCGCGTCTAGGGCGTGTCCTGTAAGTCGGTGCGCAGCCACAACACGATCGCGGCGATGATGATCTCCGAGCGGTAGTAGGCGGCTCGCTTGGCATAGCGGGTGGCCAGCGCTCGGAACT